>CAZNSM010000235.1:0-6874 GCA_964575615.1 uncultured Pirellulales bacterium
CACAATCTACGGCGGCGGCCTCTCCGGCCTGTGCAACATGCTCCAGACCATCGAGGCCCGAATCGCCGCGAACCCCAACGCCATGCTGACCGAAGAGGAAGCTGATTACGTGAACCTGATCCTGCGGGCCGCCTGGCGCTACGGCAATGCCAACTACGGCGACGACCCCGCCCAGTGGAACGAGAAGGCGCGCACCGCACTGCTCGAAACGCGCCTGCCCTACATGTCCACGCTCGACGGGTTCGCAAGCCTGGACGAGGCAAAGGACATCACGTTCCCGGCGCTGACGTGCATCGACGGCGGCACGATCCTCTCGCAGCGGGCGCAATCGTACACGCAGTACGTCCCGCTGGACGATGCGGACGGCGCGATGGCGCTGCTGCCAGTCGGCGCCTCCGAGCGGCCCGACAGCCCCTATCGCCTCAGCGACTACGAGCTCTGGGAAAAGGCCCAGCTCCGCCCCGCCCCCCTGTCCCGCCCCAAAGTCGAAGAAATCGCCGCCAGCCAGACTATTCTGGCACCAAGGATGTAGCCTCATCGCCAGAATCTGCCGTGTGTGCCGAATACGGTGCAACGAAGCCGCAATCTACGTGGCGGAGCAACAGGAGCGCTGTCGACTTGACTCATCAACTCATTGCCACCTGATCGCAGAAAGTGTAGACTGTCGGCGTAGAAGGGTGGCAGCAATGTGTCTTGGTTAGAGGCAAAGGTGGTGTGCGAATGATCCGACTGATTGAGGCGCTGAACTATAGATGTCTGCGCTACATCAGACAACCCCTGGGGCCATTTCATGTCCTGGTAGGACCTAATGCGAGCGGAAAGACGACCTTCTTGGATGTAATCGCCTTCTTGGGACGGCTGGTCGCCGATGGACCGGAGGCAGCCATTGACGAACGAACCAAGAACTTCCAGGATCTCGTATGGGGCCAAGCCGGGGGCTCTTTCGAACTTGTCGTGGAGGCGGCTATACCTGATCAGCGAAAAGGAGATCTGAACGGAGACTTCAATACGATTCGCTATGAGATATCAGTGGGTTTGAATCCCGATACGAGTGAGGTCGGCGTTATCCAGGAACGAGCTGCGCTCAAGGCGCAGACGTCCGCTGGTGGCAGACAGACGCTTCTCTTCCCTTGCGAGCCAGAGTGTCCTGACACCATAATCAGCAAACGCAGCAGTAAGGGTGAGCAGACCGTTTTGACAAAGGCCCCCCAGGGAAACGATAACTACTACGCGGAGGTCAGGGGAGAATCCGGAGGCAAAGGGTGGATACCATCGTTTCGCCTGGGGCCCAAGAGGTCCGCATTGGCGAATCTGCCGGAAGACGAAAGTCGCTTTCCGGTCTCGACGTGGTTTAAGAGGTTTCTCATTGAAGGAGTACAGACTCTCGTACTGAACAGTCTGCTCATCCGCAAGGCCAGTCCTCCGGGCCAAGCACGAGGATTCAAAACGGATGGTTCGAACCTGCCCTGGGTCATTGAGAATTTGAGAAACAAAGCCAAGAATAGCTTCGACCAGTGGATTGCACATCTTCGGACCGCGTTGCCGGACCTGAAAGACATCAAGACAGTCGAACGAGAGGATGACAAGCACCGCTACCTCAAGGTCTGCTACAACAATGGTTTTGAGGTACCATCATGGATGGTTTCTGATGGAACGCTCCGGCTGCTGGCCTTGACACTGCCAGCGTACTTGCGTGATTTGACGGGCGTGTATCTTATCGAAGAACCGGAGAACGGCATCCATCCGGGTGCCATCGAGACTTTGTTCCAGTCCCTTTCTTCTGTTTACGACGCGCAGATTCTGCTCGCCTCTCACTCGCCGGTCATTCTCAGCCAGGCACGTCTAGACCAGATTCTCTGTTTCCAGAAGACCGAGAGTGGGGCCACAGACATTGTAGCTGGGCCGCAGCACCCGGCGTTGAAGGACTGGAGAGGTCAACCCAATCTGGATGTTGTCTTTGCCAGCGGGGTCCTGGGATGAGAATGTCCGACCGTTCAGATCTTGTTGTCCTGGTGGCAGACAAGAATATGGCGACGGCTGTCTGTTCATTACTGCGCCGTCATCAAGCCTTGGGCATCCGCAGCATTGAGGCGCAAGTCCTCAGGCACCCGCAAAAAGACAACGGTTGCTGCCATGCGGGCGTCGATTTCCTGCTGCCTCTTGTGCGGCGGTTCGAACATGCCCTCCTGATGTTTGATCGAGAAGGCTCAGGATGCGACACACTGGCTCCGAACAAGATAGAGGAGGAAGTCGAAGACCGGTTGTCGCAGTGTGAATGGGCAGGTCGAGCCAAGGCGATCGTGCTGGACCCAGAATTGGAGGCGTGGGTCTGGAGTGACTCTCCTCATGTGGCGGATTGTCTCGGTTGGGTAGACCCGAGTATGTCGTTGAGACAATGGCTTCAGAAGAAGGGGTATCTGAACCAAGGACAGGAGAAACCCGCTCGACCGAAGGAGGCGATGGAAGCCGTCTTATACAGGACTCGCACCCCACGATCCTCCGCAATCTACCAGCGGCTCGCCGAAAGGGTGTCGCTGCACAGATGCACCGACCGTGCCTTCGTCAGATTCAGGAATGTCGTTCAGGGGTGGTTTGGCCTGCACAACATACCGGCACAGTGATTCGTGAGGCGTGGGAGGCGGCAATGCGCCAGTGACACCGGAAAGAGGAAGGTGAGAGATGAACGCGCGCAGCACCACCAGACGCGACTTCGTCAAGGGCATGGGGTTGGGAGCAGCATCATACGCTCTTGGCGCGGCCGGGGCATGGGAGAGACTCGCACGGGCAACAGAGAATCGAGCAAACCGCTTCGCCGCCCGAGGCCGGGAGCGGCCGAACTTTCTGTTTCTGTTTACGGACGATCAGGCGTTCGGGACGATCAACGCGCTGAACAATCCGGATGTCAAGACGCCGAATATGGATCGGCTGGTGCGGCGGGGCACGACGTTCACGCACTGTTTCAATCAGGGCGCCTGGCACGGCGCCGTCTGCGTGGCCAGCCGGGCCATGCTCAATACGGGCCGGTACGTCTGGAGTTGCGGCGGCGACAACTGCGGCGCCTGGCCTCTCTGGGGCGAAACGCTCGGCCGGGCGGGTTACGACACCTTCATGACAGGCAAGTGGCACAATCAGGCCCCCGCGCTAGAGCGCAGCTTCAAGACCATCGGCCCGACCGGAGGCGGCATGTTCGCCTCCAAAGACCCCAACGCCGAGGAGAACGCCACGAGGGGCATCCTCAACGACCCGTACAACCGGCCGCGTCCCGGCAACTCGTGGAGCCCGCACGACCAGACGCTCGAAGGCCACTGGCGCCAGGTCGACGGCGAAACCGTGCACAGCAGCCAGCTGTGGGCCGACACCGCGATCGACTACCTGAACAATTACGCCAGACAAAGCCAAAATCCCTTCTTCATGTACGTGGCCTTCCACGCGCCGCACGATCCTCGGCAGTCGCCGAAGGAATTCGTGGACATGTACCCGCCCGAGAAGATCAAGATTCCGCCCAACTACCTTCCGGAACATCCATTCGACCAGGGCGATCCCAGGCTGCGGGACGAGCTGCTCGCGCCGTTTCCGCGCACGAAGGAAGCAGTCCAGGTGCACCTGAGCGAGTACTACGCGATCATCACGCACGCCGACTACCACATCGGGCGCATCCTCGACGCACTGGAAGCATCAGGCCAAGCCGACAACACGATCATCATCTTCTCGGCCGATCACGGTCTGGCGGTCGGTCAGCACGGCCTGATGGGCAAGCAGAATCAGTACGACTGCTCGGTGCGCATGCCTTACGTCTACTGCGGTCCCGGCATCGAAGCCGGCCGCAGGATCGACGCGATGGTGTACCTCCAAAGCGCCTTCGCCACCACATGCGAGATGGCCCGCATCGAAACGCCCCAGACAGTGCAGTTCCCCAGCCTCGTGCCACTGCTGACGGGCGAGAAAGGCAAGCTCCACGACTCGATCTACGGCGGCTATCGCGATCTCCAGCGAATGGTCCGCACCGAGCGGTACAAACTGATTCGCTACCCGCACGTCAACGAGGTGCAGCTCTTCGACCTGCGCGACGACCCGTGGGAGACCAACGACCTGGCCGAGAACCCGCGATACGCCCGGACCGTCAAGAAGCTGGACGCCGAGCTGCGCCGCTGGATGGAGGTCACCGGCGACGAACTCGAACTCAGCAGGTTGTGAAACGCGGCGCTGCCGCCCATGCAGAGCGCTTGCTCTTGTGGCCCAATGGCATTACAATCAAGGCATGAGCGCGCTGTCGAAACAACCGAAGTGGCAGGAAGAGGCGCCGTTGCCCGATCCAACCGCCGGGCTTGCCGACGACACCATCGACGTTTCCATGCTGCGGGCAAACCTGGCTCTGAGCCCGGCCGAACGCCTCCGCCGGCACCAGGTCGCCTTGGATCGAATGCGAAAGCTGCAAGAAGCGAGATTCCTGTGAGCGGCGGACTGCTGGACCTGCTCGAACGTCTCGTCGATGCCGGCGTAGACTTCGTCCTGGTAGGTGGTTACGCCGGCGTCGTGTATGGCTGCACCTATGTCACGCAGGACGTCGATATCTGCTGTGATTTCTCGCCAACCAATTTGTTGACTCTGCAGGAAGCGCTATCCCGCCTGCACCCGGTGCATCGAATGACACCCAGCCGAAAGCCCCTGGACCTGACGGCATCGAACGCTGTTGAGTTCAAGAACCTGTATCTGGACACGGACCTCGGGCCTATCGACTGCCTCAGCGAGATCCAGGGTCTGGGCGGCTACGATCAGGTCGTGCGAGTCAGTGCGCCGATCGATGTCGAGGGCAGACGGCTCCGCGTCTTGACCATCGACGCTCTGATCGTCACGAAGGAGACGATGAATCGCGCGCGTGACAGAGAGGCCGTTCGCCAGCTCAAGGTGGTACGCCGCCTGAGGGAGGAAGGGGGTCCCACGGATGGCTGCGGACAATCGTAGGTTGCTGGGAGATACCATGATCGGCAGGCGCAGCTTTCTGAAGCTCATCGGCGCCGCCACACTGGCACCGACGAACCTGAGTCGCACCTCTGCACAACAAGGCGCAGCCAGACCCAATGTGCTGGTTATCCTGGTCGACGATCTGGGCTATGGCGATCTGTCGTGCTACGGCGCGACGGACCTGCAGTCGCCCCATATCGACCGGCTCGTCGGCAGCGGGATGCGATTCGACAACTTCTACGCGAACTGCCCGGTCTGCTCGCCGACGCGGGCGGCGCTGCTGAGTGGTCGCTACCCCGATCTGGTGGGCGTGCCGGGCGTGATCCGCACGCACACCAGGGACAACTGGGGCCGCCTCCGGCCCGACGCGATCCTGCTGCCGGCGGTGCTCAAGCGGGCGGGCTACCACACCGCCCTGGTCGGCAAATGGCACCTGGGCCTGACCTCGCCTGACAGGCCCAACGAGCGAGGCTTCGATCATTTCCACGGCTTCCTCGGCGACATGATGGACGATTACTACACCCACCGCCGGCACGGGATCAACTACATGCGGCGGGACGATGCCGAGATCGACCCTGAGGGCCACGCGACCGACCTGTTCACGCAGTGGGCGATCGAGCACCTGCGCGAGCGATCCAGAACGGAGCAGCCCTTCTTCCTGTATCTGGCCTACAACGCACCGCACACACCGATCCAGCCGCCGGACGAGTGGTTGGAGATGGTCAGACGGCGACAACCCGGCATCAGCGACAGGCGGGCGAAGCTCGTCGCCCTGATCGAGCATCTGGACGCCGGTATCGGCAGAGTCCTCACCGCCCTGAGGGACACCGGCCTCGATGACAAGACGCTGGTGATCTTCACATCCGACAACGGCGGCCAGCTCGACGCCGGCGGCACGAACGGCCCGTTTCGTGGCGGAAAGCAGGATATGTACGAAGGCGGCATTCGGGTGCCGATGTGCGCCGTCTGGCCGGGCCGGATCGAGCCGGGATCGCGAAGCGACCGTGTGGCGCTGACGATGGACATCTTCCCCACCGCTTGCGCCGCGGCGGGCGCCGACATCGCCCACGAGATCGACGGCGTCAGCTTCCTGCCGACCCCTCTCGGCGCCGACCAGCCCGACGGCGACCGTCTCCTGTTCTGGGTCCGTCGCGAAGGCGGTCGCTACGGCGGACGGGCCTACTACGCCGCTCGCTGCGGCGATTTCAAGCTCGTCCAGAACAGCCCGTTCGAGCCGATGGAACTGTACGATCTGGCTGCCGACTCGAAGGAAGAACAGCCCCTGGCCAGAGACCATCCGATGTACGGCAAGCTCTTTGCCGCCTTGCGAGACCATATCTCCAAGGCGGGCGCCGTACCCTGGCAGAGGGCCCCGGCCGGCTCGAATCGGCCTTCTCAGCCCTGAGAGGACCCGTGCCAGGCACGTAAAGATAGGAAATTTGCCCGCAAAAATAAGTAGTTGCCACAATTGACTTCGCTGCCGCACCCCAGATAATGACCGGTGTGAAGGCAGGGGATTCTCCTCGCGATTAGTGGCGCGCGCCCGCGTGGGAGCATTCCCGCTGGAGGAGACCGGGTCGATGAAAAGACTGTAGTGCCTCCCCGCTTCACAAACTGGGGGGGCGCTTGCGGCGGCCCGAGGTGGATCCTGCGGAGGAGCCGAGGCGCCTCTCTTTTACGATCTCTCCCTGCCCGCATCTGGTCACCGGTACCCGCCCCCAAACTTCCAATGCCGCGCGGACGGGCGAACCGGCGCGGCGGCGGACCGCCGCGCGCTGCGGCCCCTGTCGTCTTAGGCGCCGAACAGCAGGCTGATGCGCAGGTAGAGGAACCACACCATGCGCACCGACAGCATCAGCACGATGAGGAAGCCCACCACCCCGATGAGGTTGGCGAAGGCGCGGTTGCGGCG
>CAZNSM010000236.1:0-6869 GCA_964575615.1 uncultured Pirellulales bacterium
GCAGGGATACATCTCCAGCGCCGCCGACGACGATTGAGTCGTAAGCCCGTGCCCCCTGCTCTGCGGCCGGCGCCCGATTCCCGCGTCGCGTGCGCCCTTCTTCCAGGGCAGGCCACGTTAGCTCTTGGGCCCTTGTCCCGCGATAGACCCCGCTCCGCGCATCCGAGCGACAACGCACAGACCGGTCGATCCCCGCGAATTCGACCATTGCAGACGGGTGTGGTAGAATGGGGCGATGAGCAAGGATCTCAAGGACATGACGTTGGAAGAATTGGAGCGGCTCGTGGTGGTCCTGGGGCAAAAGGCCTACCTGGCGAAGTACGTCTTCAGCTTCGTGCACACCAAGGGCGCCCAGACGATTTCAGATATCACGCCGCTGAGCAAGGCGTTTCGCGACCGGCTCGGCGAGCAAGATTATTTCGTTTCGCAGCTCAAGACGCTCGACTGCCTGGCGGACCCGGACGGCTCGCGGAAGTACCTCTTCGAGCTGGCCGACGGCGAGCGGGTCGAGGCGGTGCTGCTGCGCGACGAGCAGCGGCAGACGCTGTGCGTCTCGACCCAGGTCGGCTGCGCAATGGGTTGCGCGTTCTGTGCAACCGGTCGGATCCAGCTCCGCCGCAACCTGACAGCGGGCGAGATCGCCGACGAGGTGAATCAGGCGGAGCAAGACGCGGGCAAGATCAACAACGTGGTCTACATGGGCATGGGCGAGCCGTTCGAGAACTATGACGCGGTGCTCAAGTCCGTCCGCATCCTGAACCACGCCTCCGGTAAGAACATCGGCATCCGGCACATCACGATCAGCACGTGCGGCGTCGCGCCCGCGATCGTCCGGCTGGCCGGCGAGGACGTCCGGCCCCGCCTGGCGATCTCGCTGAACGCGCCGAGCGATTCGCTGCGCAGCCGCATCATGCCCATCGCCCGCAAGTACCCGCTCGCGGAGCTATTCGCCGCCGTACGCACCTACCAGGCGCGGACGCAACAGCGCGTGACCTTCGAGTACGTGCTGATCGACAAGCTCAACGACTCGACCGCCCACGCCCACCTGCTCGTCAAGCTGCTGCACGGCATCTCGTGCAACGTCAACCTGATCGAGCACAATCCGTATGCTGGCTGCGAGCTGGCGGGCAGCAGCCGCGAACGCATCGCCCGCTTCGCTTCGGTCCTCACCGACGCCGGCGTCGAGACCGTCACCCGCTTCCGGCTCGGCCGCCACATCCAGGCCGCCTGCGGTCAGCTCCAAGCCGGCTACGGCCGTCCCCGTTCGTAGTTGTTTGTAGTGATCCCGATGACCATCGGGATAAGGCGTTACCATGTATGCTCTTACGAGCACACGACGAACGGGTCAGCGGAGTTTGAGGGTGGCCAGGGCGAGGGCGGCGAAGGCGGCGGCCATCAGCCAGAAGCGGACGACCACCTGCGGCTCGCTCCAGCCGGCCAGGTGGAAATGGTGGTGCAGCGGCGCGCAGCGGAAGAGCCGCTTGCCGTGGGTGTACTTGAAATAGCCCACCTGGAGCACCACGCTCATCAGCTCGATGACGAACACGCCCCCGATGACCAGCAGCAGCAGCTCGTTCCGCGTCACGAGGGCGCCGTAGCCCATCGCCGCGCCGAGAGGCAGCGAGCCGACATCGCCCATGAAGGTCTGCGCCGGATAGCAGTTGAACCACAGGAAACCGAGCACCGCGCCCAATACCGCCGCGAAGAAGATGCTCAGCTCGCCCGCCTGCGGAATGTGCGGCAGCAGCAGGTAGCTGGCCCACGTCATAGGCGTCATGCGTGACATCGTCTCGGACGCGACGTAGCAAAGGAAGGCCAGCACGAGACTCATGATCGCCACGCAGCCGGAAGCCAGTCCGTCCATGCCGTCGGCGAGGTTCACCGCGTTGCTGGTGGCCGAGATATAGAAGATGGCGATGAAGATGAACGTCCAGTTGGCCAGTATCAGGCCCTTCTTGTAGAAGGGCACCCACAGCAGCTTGGCGTCGGGGATGTTGGCGAAATCGAAGTACAGGAACGACGCGATCAGCACCGCGCCGGCGATCTGGAAGATCAGCTTCTCCCAGGCGTGGAGGCCGTCGCGGCCGCGCTGCCGGGCGGCGGCGGTAAGCTTGAGCCAGTCGTCGATGCCTCCGAGCGCGCCGAACCACAGCAGCACGAACAGGGCCTTCTGGACGAACGGGTTGTTCAGCTTGGCCCACAGCAACGTGGTCACGGCGGCTGAGAAGAGAATGATCAGCCCGCCCATCGTGGGCGTGTTGGCCTTTTCCTTCGTCAGCTCGTTGAGTGCGGCGTGGTGGAACTCCGGGCGGTCGCCGATCTTCTTCCGCATCAGCCAGCGGATGATCCGCGGGCCGATCACCAGCGCGATCGCCAGAGACGTCAACGTCGCCATGACGGCGCGGAACATGACGTACTGGTACGCATAGAAATGCAGCGTTTCGGTCAGGAAGTCGCTGAAATGGCGAAGCAGATGGTAAATCATTGGCCGTTGCTGAATGAGGACTGACTACAGGCGAGCCGGCGATCGTCCATCATCCAAAATCCTTTGTCAATTGCTGGACCACGGTCTCCAGCCGGGCCGCACGCGAGCCCTTGACCAGAATAATGTCATATTCCGTTACGATCCTCTCCAAATTATCACAGACCGAGGCGGTGTCGTCAAAACAAACTGCTCGCAGATCATGCGTCGCGGCCGCACGGGCGGCTTCGGCGGTGGCTCTCGTCGGCTCCCCGACCGCGACGAGCAGGTCCACGCCCGCGCGGGCCGCCTCGCGCCCGAGTTCGGCGTGCAGCATTTCGCTCTGCGCTCCGAGCTCGGCCATGTGTCCGCAGATAAAGACCGTGCGGCGCTTCGTGCCCGCCTCGGCGCGCAGACTGGCGAGGATCGCCAAGGCGTTCTTCATCGAGGCCGGGCTGGCGTTGTAGCAGTCGTTCAGCACAGTCAGCGTGCCGAGCTGCAACGGTTCCGCTCGCATCGCCACGCCGGAAAGCGTCCGAACCGCCTGCGCGAAGTCCTCCACGGTAAAACCGAACTGCCTGCACACCGCCCAGGCGGCCAGAGCGTTCTCGACGTTGCCCGGTCCGGGCAGGGGCAGCTCGACCGGCGCGCCCTCGATGACGAAGCGGCTGGTCAGACCGTGATGGGCGATTCGCTCAGCGCGGTAGTCTGTGCCGGGCGACCTTCCGAACGTGCGGAAGGGCCTGCCGAGATTGCGGCAGGCGGCCGTCAGGATCTCCATGTCGCCGTTGACGAGGAAGACACCGTCATCAGCCAAGCCCTGCGCGATCGAGATCTTCTCCCGCACGATGGTCTCGAGGCTCCCAAAACCCGCCAGGTGCGCCGGGTGGACGTTCGTCACCACCGCGACGTTCGGCTGCGCAATGCGCGTCAGATACGCGATTTCGCCCAGTTGGTTGGCGCCCAGTTCCGCGACGATCACCTCGTCGTCGGGCTTGGCGTCCAGCAGCGTCAGGGGCAGGCCGATGGTGTTGTTGAAGTTCTTCTGTGCCTGGTGCGTCCGAAAATGTTGGCTCAGAACATGGTGAACGATCTGTCGGGTAGTGGTTTTGCCGACCGAACCGGTGATGGCGACCACCTTGAAAGCGTGCATCCTGCGGTACTCGCGCGCCAGATCGCCCAAGGCGACGATCGTGTCCGCGACCCTGAGCAGAGGTCCCGGCGCCTCGACCTCGCGGCTGACCACGGCGCAGGCCGCACCCTTGGCGAACGCCGCGGCGACATGGTCGTGCCCGTCAAACCTCTCGCCCGGCAGGGCGAAGAAGCAGTCGCCCGCCTTCGTCGTCCGCGAGTCCGTGCTAACCCCGGCGATATGGGGCGCGCTGGCTCCCGTCCGCTCTGGCTGGCTTGCGACGGACGCCCTGACAATCTGGGCCAAATCTTCGACGGAGAGGTCTTTCACCCTTTCTGCCCTGCAAATCTTCTTCTGCCCGGCAATTCATACCGCTGGGGTTGGTGGCAGTATAGGCCTCGGACCCTTGGAAATCAACCGTGCAACACCCGCTGCCCGTGCCGGGACCGCCTCCAGGTTACCGTTGTCTGGGGCGCGGGCAGATGGTATCATGGGGACGAGATTCCAGAACACAATGGAATGAGAATCAAGGGAGAAATCAATGTCCATGGAGTGGAAGACATTGTTGTGCAAGAATCGCCCTCGCCGTTCGACGAGTCAGGGAGATCACCGTGCCGAGTTTGAGCGGGACTTCGATCGCACGATCTTCTCGACCCCCGTCAAGCGGCTGCAGGACAAGGCCCAGGTATTTCCACTCGAACCACATGACGCCATTCGTACGCGCTTGACGCACTCCTTGGAGGTGTCGTCGGTTGCCCGTGGTCTGGGAATTGCTATCGCAAAATGGCTTCTCGATGAGAAATTCATCGAGCCCGGCATGGAACGCTCGATAGAAGCAATTTCAGCTACTTGCGGTCTGATCCACGACCTTGGCAATCCCCCTTTCGGACACTCTGGGGAGGATGCCATTCGGCACTGGTTTCAGGACCGTTTCGGTCTCGACAAGCTAAAGACCCATTTGGATGCTAAGGATCAACTCGTTCAAGACCTCCTGCAATTTGAGGGTAATGCGCAATCACTTCGGTTGCTTACCAAGCTCCAGATACTGGCCGATTTCAATGGATTGAACCTGACTTTCGGAACATTGTCTGCATCGTGCAAGTACGTTGCACCGTCGCACGAATCCGGAGAGAATGGCGATCATGCCAAATCCAAGCCCGGTTATTTCGCATCTGAAAATGACATTGTTAGGCAAATTCGGGAGAAGACCGGCACAGGCAATGCCAGAAACCCCATTGCCTGTCTGGTTGAAGCGGCCGACGATATCGTATACTCGGTGGCCGACATAGAAGATGCTGTCAAGAAGGGTGTGCTTGCATGGCGCACGGTTGAAGAGGATTTGAAAGGGGAGAGCGACGCCGCCATAGAAACCTCGCTGAGCGGAATGACACGTATCCTCAGCTCGGGCAGTACCGAAATACCAGACGGTTTGCCCGGTGATATCTATGCTTCAGCCTTTCGCACTTCTTCAATTGGCGTTGTCGTGCGAGCCGTCGTGAAGGCGTTTCAGTCGCAGTACGACAAGATCATGGCTGGGGAGTATGCCGGAGAATTGGTCAAGGACTGCGAAGCATGGCCGCTCGTCAAGAAACTCAAGGATTTGGGAAAGACAAGAGTATACTGCACGCCCTCGAATCTGAAGCTTGAGTTGATGGGGCGTCATGTGATATGCGATCTCATGGACGTCTTCTGGGAAGGAGCCAAGGTGCTGCCAACTGATGGCTCCCGTCCAAAGACAACGACGTTTTCAGGCAAAGTGTGTGCATTGCTCTCAGAAAACTACCGTCGTGTGTTTTGTCATTGGGTTAAGGAAATGTCAGAACTGCCAGAGCAGTACCATCGCTTCCAACTTGTCACTGACTACGTATGCGGAATGACGGACACGTTCGCCAAGCGGCTTCATACAGAGTTGATGAATGGATAAGCGCACCACAATATCTCGGCTCAAGGCGATGTTGCTTAAAGACGTAGCATACTTGTGTCAGCGCCATGATCGTCTTTGGAGCGAGCCGATCGTGCGCACGCTTGAAGACATTCGCAGGGCGAACGTCCGGGCCGTACTTTTTGGCGGCACGTTACGGTCGCTCCTATTGTCACGGTTGCAGGAGCAGCGGTTCGGACGACCTCGCGACGTCGACATCGTTGTCGCGGGAACGAGTCTTGATGCGTTGCGAGAGAGGTTCCGTTCCATCACAAAAAGAGAAACACGGTTCGGGGGACTTCGTCTGGAACGCATGAACTGGCAGTTCGATGTATGGCCCCTGCATCGTACATGGGCGTTTCTTGAAAATGACCAATGGGAACCACGCTTCTCTGCACTACCATGGACGACCTTCTTCAATCTTGAAGCGATTGCCGTTGATGTCTGGGTGAAGCCGGGCCAGCGAAGGACTATCTATTCCGGTGATGATCAGTTCTTTGAAGGCGTGATATCGCGAACCATCGAGATCAACCGACACGAGAATCCGTTTCCGTCCCTGTGTGTTGTACGTGCGCTTGTGATGGCATCGTCAACCAAATTCGCGATAGGACCGCGCTTAGCTCACTACCTGATTATCAATGGCTCTGCTCTGTCTGACGCTGAACTCGAACAAACTCAGTTGAAGCACTACGGTCAGATACGTTGTGACGTTGGGATGATACGCAAGTGGCTGGAGCACGTGTCATCTTCATACACACAGAACAGTCATTCTCCAATCACTCTTCCGATGTACAGGCAGTTGAGCCTATGGCCTGAGATTGAGGCCGACCGAGCACAGTTGAAAGTCCATGTCCTCGCGGATTCAGGGCATGATGCACAAAGTCTGGTCGATTCCGTGGCGGATGGGTAGACTGAAGTCGTCTGACTGCTTCTCTCTTCATAGCACAGGCATTCCTGCCTACGAGATGCGCCACGTCTCAGTGGAAAGCTCTTTCATCGGCGTCCTTTGAGGCACTGTCGGGCGACCTCCTGGTCGCTGAAGTGGATCTTCTCGGTGCCGATGATCTGGTACGTTTCGTGTCCTTTGCCGGCGATCAGAACGACGTCATTCGGCTTGGCCTGGGCGATGGCCCGCTGGATTGCCTTTTTGCGGTCGGGCTCGACCGCGACCGTCGCTCGTCGCTTGTCGCTCGTCGCTCGGGAAGCCAGGGGTTCGCCGTCGAAGCCGGCGACGATGTCGGCGATGATCGCATTCGGGTCTTCGGTGCGCGGGTTGTCGCTGGTGACGATCGCGACGTCGGCCAGATGTTGGGCCACCTTCGCCATGCGGGGGCGTTTGGTCTTGTCACGGTCGC
>CAZNSM010000237.1:0-6861 GCA_964575615.1 uncultured Pirellulales bacterium
ACTCCTTCCTCTGAGATCATGCCGACTACCTCCCAATCCCTTTGGTCCAGGTGGTACTCTAACCACCGAAAGTGGCATCAACCGCGCGTACACTCTCCGCATCCGTGTCAGAGCACCTCAGGTGGGATTGTCAAAGCAGTCTCATCCCTGACGCATGCAGCACCGCGTTGCCGGCGCGTTCAACCCTGATTGTCTCGTTACGCTACTGCTTCCTCAATTCTCCGCGTTCACTACATCACAGGCCGCAACTATGAGAAGCCACGGTCGGCTTTGAATCCTCCCAGTTAGTCCGCCCAGTCTTCAGGATGCATGCCGTCGGCCTCGGTCCACGGACTGCCCGAAACATCGCGAGCCCACTTCAATGTCCACAACGCCTTCAGTCCAACCTTCCGCACGGCCCCGTTTGTGAAGATCAGGTTGATGCCCCCCTGGTAGCGGTTAATGCATGCGGTATACATCGCGGCCCGGGTAAACGCTCTTTTGTAGTCGGGTGGCTCTAACCAAGTCGATGGGCACGCGGTGCATGTCGCGCAATCGAAGAAGGCAGGGACACGTCCGGCGCATTTGGCGCGCCAGTTGTCCCAGCGGCCAAGCCCAGACGTGTTTTCCCCGTCTCGCTCAACTATGTTCTCAAATACCCGGTAGTTCAAGCCATAGCTGCCTCGAAGGTCACGACGACCCATCGGGTACGAGTAGGCATGAAACGTATCACCCGTCGGGCTGGGCACGCCGGGCAGGTGCCTGGCGGCCGAAGAGCGCAAGGCCATGTCGGGAGGCGCGATGGGCTTGACGACGCACCGCCACGCAGTGCCAATCCCACCCCACGCCAGCCCCATGTCATTCTGGCCCATCCACACGGACAAACCTATACCCAACTGGCGCAAGCGTTCCTGACACACGACCGCCTGCGCCTGCTTCCGCACCCGCGAGAGCGGCGGCAGAAGCAGAGCCCTCAGCATCACGAGCATGGAGATCACCGCGAGCAGTCCGATCGGTGTGAATGCCCGCTCGTGTTCGCTTCGCTTTCGCGCGCCCATGACCTTCGCACTCCTTCTCGCAACCAGGAGCCCACACCACCCGCTCAAGCAATCCTCAGGCACCACCACTCAGTTCACATTTTCGCAACGCCCTCCATCCCCGTCAAACAAAAAACCCAAGAAAAAGAACTATACGCACACGTGACCAGTCAAGCGAAGGACAGACGCGCCCTCCGGCCGCGGCTCGGCCCCCGCCCCATGGTCGCAAGGTCCTCAGATCATATCTCTCGTCTCCTTCATGCCGCACATCGTAGATCTTACGTTCCTCAATTGGTGTCCAGCGCGCATACACTCTCTGCTCATGACTCATGGAGACTTCGAGAAGGCATGTCACTGAGACATCATCCCTGACGCACACCACGCCGCCACGCGGTGGCATTCATCCCTGATTGTCCGCTGCATTACTTGCTTCCCCTCACTGCTTCCAGGCAACCCCGATGTCCCACCCGGACTACGGGGTACGAGGCCACGACGGAGGATTTCATCGAGGACGTCGGCGACAAGGACTTCCAGAGGGTCACGTTGGCGGATGGGAAGTTCTTTCGCCAGCACTGCCTGGACCAGGGCAACAGTCCCGCCACAGTCAGCAAGAAGCTCACCGAGATCAGGGCCATGTTCCAGCTCGCCGTCAGACGCCGGCAGTTGGAGACCAACCCACTGGCCTACATCGCCAAGCCCAAGTGTCCCAAGACAGAGATCCACACCTATACGGATGAGGAATGCCGGCGCTTGGTCAAGGCGGCCAGGGAGCTCACCCCAAAGACCAACATGTGCCGCAACGCCCAGTGGGATCTGCTGATCCTGGTGGACCTGTGTACGGGTCTACGCCGAGGAGAATTGTGCAACTGCCTCTGGTCGGATATCGACTTTGGGGGGCAGACGATCAAGGTCACTCCCAAGCCCGACACCGCGGGGACCTGGAAATGGCTCATCAAAGATAGCGACAGCCGCACCGTCCCGCTCACGGGGGAACTGGTGCAAATGCTGGCGGAACATCAGGGCTGCCAGCCGGAGGGGTATCCCTACGTGTTCATCCCGCCAGCCCGGTACGACCACATCCAGCAGCTTCGGGCCAAGGGGCTCTGGAAGTACCGCGACGCGACCATCAGGGCCGTAGCCCGCTTCAACAAGGTGTTCAGCGCCATCCTCGAACGGGCCGGAATTGCCCGAGGCGAGTTCCACGACTTGCGGCGGACCGCTATCTGCAACTGGTTCCGGGAAGGGCTTAGCGAACTGGAAGTGATGAAGCTGGCCGGCCACACGAGCTTTGAGACGACCCACAGGTATTACCTCAAAGTTCGTGATGATTCGGTCGCCCGGGCCCGGAAAGCCAGTACCCAAGCGATGAGCCGTGTTGGCACACTTTGGCACGCGCCCCTGTCACCCGATAATACCCCGCAAGTGCTGCCGGCTGCGAATGCCTATGAATCAGGCACTTACGATGGTGGCCAGCAACAGTTGGAGGTCACGGGGTAAAGGACTGGTTGAACGTTTGCCCCTGTGGGAAAACGGCTCACCGTATTGTCGTGGCGGATAGGCGGATGAGCAACGTGCATTGAAGCCGGTCTACATCAAATTGGCATTTCTGTCCTGAAATCCAGCCTCAGCACCGTACGCCAATCGGCCATAGTTCCGGACTCTGGCAGCACATGGCCATGAAAACTCTGTGGAGAGTTTACGCGTCGGGAGCAATCTCAAAAGCCCTCGTACAATCCAGAGGGACCGTCTTCATTGGGGAGTGGTGGGAAAAGCTTATAAAGGAGCCGTCTCTTGTATGGGCACAATCCAGCGAAAACGATCGTCGTAGCCGTGGGTGTGTTTTACCCAATGACACGGAACAAAGCGATGGGCCATACCAATCGACTTGACGCGTAAACTCTACTCAGTCTCTGCGTGTGCAAACGTGTTCGTGCGATCGTTTGATGGACACACATCGGGGGCTACACCGCGCCTCTGGTGTGAGACAGCATATGTTCGCCTTGTTCGGTGAGCCGAACCATCATCCGGCGGCCGGCGCGCGTGGTTTCCAGTTGCTCCTGGATCAGACCTTGTTCCAGCAGCCTGGTCTTGAGTTTCTGTCCCTGTCTGGCAGACAGAGCGAGGCGCTTGTACCGGGCCGCTACGCCGCTGTCGCAATACTCTACAACATCCCGCAAGAAGGCGATTTCTACGTGGCGAGACGAACCGTTACGATCCTCCTCATGGGAGCCCTCTTCTTCAGCTGTCGTGTGTTTCAAAACCTCATCCTTCGCGTTCAGTTGGGGTATTCTGTCCTTCATGTACTGGCGGATCTGGGCATCAGTCACACGACCCTTCTGGATATTGAACTCGGGGATTGAGATAAGAAAGGGCCTCTGGATCCTGCCTTGCAGTTTCACCACGGCCTGGCCGACCTCAAGGGTGCCGAGGATGTCCTTGCCACTTTCGAGCAGAAGGGTCTGGGTCATGGCGTTGATGTCGGCCCGGTTGCTCATGCTCATGCAGATCGTGGTATAGCTGTTGGCCAGGGCAAACCCTGAGAGTTTGGAGGGCATCTGGTCCAGCAGCACCAGGCTGACGCCGAATTCCCGGATCTCCCGGTAGGTCGTATCCATCACCGACTCCGAGCCGGTCAATGAGGTCCGCTGGCCGCTGAGGATATGGTGGGCCTCCTCGATCAGGATGCACCGGTCAAAACGCTCCCGCACGTTCTCCGCCATTTTCTTATGATGCAGATACAGAAGATACGCCTGGACGAAAAACGTCTTGTCCGCCTGGGACAGACCGTCGAGTTCGAGAATCACGTTGCCGTCCAGGACGTGGTCGATGCTCGTATTGCTGGCGGAATTGAGCAGGTCGCCCATGCCGCCGAAGCACAGTGAGGAAAGCGCCCGCAGGGTTGACGACAGCCAGCCGCTCTCCCGGCCCCGGGTGTCCATGTTCCGCGCTTTGAGCAGCACATCCTTGAACGTCGGCCATCGCTGCACCAGGTTCTCATAGACACCGGCATCTTCATACACCGCATCCACCGCCTGCTGCAACAGGAACAGGACGCCGTTGCCCAGGCAATAGGCGTGGGCGATGACCTCGTTGAGCTTTTTCAGCCAGGTCTTGGGATCGGTCCCGGCCGGCGGGATCAGGGGATTGAATGTCAGCGGCGCGATATTCCTGCCGATCGTGTAGACTTCGACATCATGAAACTCCGGCCATGCCAGTAGGTCCCGGTAGTTTCGCTTCCAGTCGAAGACCAGAAAGGGTTTTTCGTGCTCGACCAGGGTCCTGAGGATCGAAAAGCCGATATTCGTTTTTCCGCTTCCGGACCGACCCAGTATGGCCATGTGCTGGATCCATTCGTTCTCGCGAAGGCCGAATTCATAGAGGTTCTTTCCGGAGTAGCTGACCTGGCCAATGGGATATTGTCCGTGCGCCTGCGTTTGCGAGGGCGGGATCAGGCCGGGCTCACTGTCGTCGAGGCCCTGGGACAGGTATTTTGCGGACAGCATTTCGAGATAGGTTTCGAGCTGCTGTTTGCCGTCGGGGTCTTCGGCACAGTACCCCGCAAATACCTCATCGATCCTGGCCCCGAGGATCGGACGCAGCCTGCGGCAGAGCTGTCGTATGTGCTCGGTTCTGTTGCTCTTGCCGTCAAACATGCTCTGCCTCCACGCCGTAGAGCATGTCCTTTCGGCGCTTTGCTGCACCGTAGGTGGCGGCATTTTCGAAGAGCTGTTGCCGGATCTCCGCGCTGTCCTTCCAGAATGCGATCTCCTCCTCGTGCCGTTGCCGCTCCAACTCAATGACGAATTTCTCCAACTGCTGCTGGGGCCTGCCCCCATCCAGCGGAAAATGCATCTTCACAACCGACAGCCGGTCCAGGCACTGGGTCAGCCGGTGATCGATATCGCGCAGATGTCTCTTGTGCAGCACCGCCCTCTCGTAGAGGACGTTCGTCAGGTGCCCCAGACCGATCTTCTGCTGCCGGGCCTGGCCGCCAAAAACCTGCTCGGCGAGCGTGGCATCGCGCGGGCACGAATCCGCAGACAACGCCTCTTTCAAAAGGGCGACGTCGAGTTTGAATCTCTCGAAGTAATTGTTTTCGGGCCCGCGTTCCAAACCACACAGGTAAACAGGCGAGGTTCCCTCCTGATCGGTGTGCCGACTACGACTGCCATAGGATTCTTCGAACGGGGTGATGTTGTTGTACGCCACGGTGCAATTCTCCAGTGGTAATAGAAGGACGGCAGGGTTTTTAAATGTTGTCATTCCTGGGTGAAACACCGGCCAGAGATGCCGCGACAGAGCGGGACCGGACCGGCGTGCCAAGCCCAAGTCCACGGGCCGGTCAGCACCTAAACCGGTTGCCCTTGCCCCCAATCTCTCATAAGGAGAGGTGATACTGGCTGGCACTAATTGATCGATCGGTCCCATCAAAGGGCGAGGACCGCCAAGCCCTCGGACTATGTCGTCAGAGATCGGCATCCGCCGGTATCCGACAGCCAAAACTGCCGTTTGAGACCCGACAAAGCTGACGTTCCGCCCCAGAATGTGAGGATCGGTAATCTGAGAGCTTAAGTCGTTCGAAATGAGACCTTTACGTCTCGAGCTGTTGTTCCCGTTCCAGGGGTATTCACTACTGCTCCACCCGGAACAACAGCTCCGCAACCAAAAATCACCCAAAGCCCTACCACACACAACACAATCCCCGCGACCAAAGGGAGCGGGGCAACAGAAGTTGAACCCCACCAAACCAGGCTATGACCGACCAGGTCCAGCGCCGCCACCACCGTACCGTTCATCCCCAAATCCCGTATCACAGATCCTTATGGATACGCCGCCCCTACACAGTAAGGCGGCCAAAGGCCGCCACACCAATCAGGCCGTGATGATTTGGCTACGCCACTACCAGAGCAATCCTCGCGGCCGTGCCCCCAGCACGCAACTCGTCTCCTCTCCTTCGTTTCCCCTGTCGAAGAACACCCCCGACAGAAACAGACAATGCCCGCACACCAGCACGCAACCCGTGCCCGTGCATTCCCAATCACACACACGCCGCCAAGCGGCCGAAGACCGCCGTGTAAATATAGCCGCGACGAGTATCTTCTCGTCGCGGCGTGCCTACGTCTTTTCCGCCAAACCTACACCCACCCGGTCGGAAAATCCCCGCCGCACACCATTCCCAAGGCCGCGACTATCTGAGAACAAATATCTTCGCGGCCGTACGAAGCCGCCCCGATACCCCCATGCAAAAGACACACAAATCACTCCCGACAACAAAGGGTCTTTGACGCCGTGGAAAGACCGACTCTCGCCGGTCCCCCAGACGCCCACGATCCTACCGAGGAATCCTCGGCGGTAATCTTACAACCACCGGTTCCTCTTCGGCCACCTTCGCCTTGGCAGATCGTTTCGGCAGATCGTCTACCAGACCCGTTCGAATATCGGCTGCCAATTCACAGAACACCACCGCCGCCAACTGCGGATCGCGCGTCCTTGCCTCGATCACCTTCAGTGATCGCAGGTATGTTTCAAGCCTCTCTTGAATCCCAATTCCCATTTTCTTGCACCTCCTTGTTGTTATTAAGGGTTTGTTCCCCACAGGAGTGGAACAAACGCCAATGACATGCCACTGTTTTTCAGAGATTAAGTTTGTTCCCCACAGGAGTGGAACAAACCCGGCAAGAAGGGCCAAGAAAACCGCTCGGGCCGGCGGTTGAGAGCGGAACCTCCAACCGCCCGCGAGCGTCTTGCGTTCGAAGATTTAAGCGACTTTCAGCGAAGCGGGCCCGAAGGGCGAAAGGCCGTTAAAGCCTTCGATAAGCGTTTTCTGCCCGGGCCAAGTCCACCC
>CAZNSM010000238.1:0-6820 GCA_964575615.1 uncultured Pirellulales bacterium
GCGACGGGATTCACGGGGCGACCTTCTCCAGCGGCCAGATGACGCACGAGCACGAAACGGTGTTCTCCCACGCCGTGCAGATCGGCAACGCGATCACCGAGAAGAAGATGCTCGACGTGCTCGTCCAGGCCAACGAGGCCGGCCTGTACGAGGCGATCACCGATTGCGGTGCGGGCGGGCTGAGCAGCGCGGTCGGCGAGATGGGCGCCGAGCTTGGCGCCGAGGTTGATCTCGACACCGTTCCGCTCAAATACACGGGCCTGAGCTATACGGAAATCTGGATCAGCGAGGCGCAGGAGCGAATGGTCCTGGCGGTTAGGCCCGAGAACCGCGAGGCGATCCTGAAGATTTTCGAAAGCGAGAACGTCCAGGCGACGGTCATCGGTCGCTTTACCAACGACCGGAAGTTGCGCCTCCGCTACCACGGCCAGCAGGTAGCGGAGCTGGACATGGACTTCCTCCACAACGGTGTGCCGAAATACAGCCGGCAGGCGGTCTGGACCACGCCGGCTCTGAGCGAACCGGTCACCGCCGAGAGAGACCAGTACAACGACGAGCTACTGGGCATCCTCTCCTCGTACAACGTCGCCAGCAAAGAGTGGGTCATCCGCCAATACGACCACGAGGTGCAGGGCGGCTCCGTCGTCAAACCCCTCGTCGGAATGGTGAACGATGGACCCGGCGATGCGGCGGTGATCCAGCCGAAGCTGACCAGTTCCCGCGGACTGGCGATCAGTTGCGGCATGAATCCGCTCTACGGCGATATCGACCCTTACTGGATGGCGCTGGCGGGCATCGATGAGGCCGTGCGGAATCTGATCTGCGTCGGCGGACGGTTCGACCGCATCGCCCTGCTGGACAACTTCTGCTGGGGCAACTGCACGAACCCGCAGACGTTCGGCACGCTCGTGCGGGCTGCCCAGGCCTGCTACGACGGCGCGATGGCCTACGGCGCTCCCTTCATCTCGGGCAAGGACTCGCTCAACAACGAGTTTGCCTGCGAGGACGGCACGACCATTTGTATCCCGGCAACCCTGCTGATCAGCGCCATGTCGATCGTGGATGACGTCGAGAAATGCGTGACGATGGATGCCAAGAAGCCGGGCAACCTGCTGTTCGTCGTCGGGCGGACCAGCAACGAACTGGGCGGATCGCACTACTACAAGCTCCGTGGCCAGCTCGGCGCCAACGTGCCCAGGCTGGACCTCGAACTGGCGCCGCAGATCGCGCGTAAGATCGCGCTGGCCATCGCCGATGGGCTGGTGGCGAGCTGCCACGACTGCTCCGAAGGCGGGCTGGCGGTTGCCTTGGCGGAGATGGCCTTTGCCGGCGGGCTGGGCATCGAAGCGGACCTGCACGGCCTGCCAACGTCGAAGGACTGCACCCGGCTGGACGGACAGTTGTTCAGCGAGTCGAACAGCCGCTATGTGGTCGAGGTCGAGCCCCGCCACTACGACGCCTTCGCCAGGCTGATGTTGAACCTGCCGTTCGGGCAGATCGGCAAGGTCACGGCCGGCTCGAAACTCGTGATTCGTTCGCGCGAGGGCGCAAACGTCATTGACGCGGAAATCGACATCCTGAAACAGGCATGGCAGAAGACACTGGACTGGTAACGGAATTGGCTGGAGCACGAGGACAGGAAATGGCAGAGGTTCGAGCATTGGTGTTGCGGGCGGCCGGAGTCAATTGCGACATGGAAACGCGGCACGCGCTGGAGTTGGCCGGGGCTGAGGCAGACCGCATTCACGTCAACCGGCTGATTGAAGACAAGAGCCTGCTGGATCGCTATCACATCCTGGTCTTCCCGGGCGGTTTCAGCTATGGCGACGACGTTGCCGCCGGGAGGATTCTCGCCAATCAGATCGTGCACCATCTGGCCGACCCGATCCGTCGGTTCATCGACGACGGCAAGCTCGTGCTGGGCATCTGTAACGGCTTTCAGGTCCTCGTCAAGATGGGCGTCTTGCCGGGCAACGGCGCCTTCAAGCAGGAGCAGGTCACGATCACGTACAACGACAGCGGCAAGTTCGAGGACCGCTGGGTTCACCTGCTGCCGCAGACCGACCGCTGCGTCTTCATCGAGCCTCAGCGGCAGATCTACCTGCCCGTCGCGCACGGTGAGGGCAAGGTCGTCACGGCCGACGCCGCAACGCTCAAACGCCTCAAGTCCGAAGGATTCATCGCCTACAAATACGTCGGTCCCGACGGCGAAGAAGGCTCCTATCCGATCAATCCGAACGGCTCGGTCGAATCCATCGCCGGTCTGACCGACAGCACCGGCCGTGTGATGGGGCTGATGCCGCACCCCGAGCGATTCGTCCGACGCACGCAGCATCCGCACTGGACCCGCCTCGGAGAGGACCTCGATCCCGACGGGATCAAGATCTTCCGCAACGCCGTGCGCTACGCCCAGGAAAACCTGCTCCAGTCCTGCTCGGCATAACCGGAAAACGACGTCGCGGCGCGCTCAATCGTGACGGTACAGCGTCACGCGAAGGATGCGCGGCCGATCCGACCCGGCGAATCGGTCCCGGTCGTTCGGCGGCAGCTTCGCCACCCAGTGGGCGGCGGTTTCGTCTCCGTTCAGGCAGCGCCCCGGAATCCATTCCTCGCCCTCGTAAACGCCTTCCCAGACCTGGAGAATGCCGGCGTGGCGCGGTCCGGGCGTCGCCGGCGAGAAGTTCACCTGGAACCCGTTGCCCGCGACGAGGTACTCATCGGGACCGGTGTGGATGATCAGGCCGTACGACATGTCCGCTTGGCCTTTCGCCTGCCTGTTGTAGCGAACGTTCGCGCGGTATTCGCCGATGTCGATCGTCGCCCCTTCTTCCTCCTCGCTCTGCTGGAGGATCCCCGCCATCTTCGCCGTGCCCTGGTACTTCGTGATCAGCGGCATCAGTTGGCGCAGCAGGTCGTAGCTCTCGACCAGCGGGTGGTCGGCGTCGATGTCCTCGATGCCGAACGGCGCGAAGCACATCGCATCGTGTTCCGCGATTGCCCAGAAGGCGTTGCGCGCCGCCTCAGGGCCTTGGCGGGCCTCCGGGATCATCAGCGGATTGCCCGAGCGAACGTAGCTGGCGCAGACCGCCTTGAAATCGGGAAGATAGATGTCGGGCGCGAGAAAGTCGATCGCCGGGGCAGCCGCACGCCAGATATCCATCACGCGAGATACCGGACCACCGCTCGGGTAGTCGCCCGGCTTCTGTTTGTCGCTCTGCACCAGCCATGCATTCGCGTACATGGGCAGCGCGTTCTCGGCCTTGCCCGCCTCGGCGATCTGATTGATGTAGCGTGCCATGTGCCAGGCCATGAAGACTTCGTCGGTCCAGACGCTTTCACCGAAAACCTCTGTCCAGGTTCCCGACTCTCGATAGCCCGTCGAAGCCCACAACTCATTCACCTCGGGAAGAAGACTGCCCTTGTGCGCTGCAAGATAGTCGATCAGTTCGCGAGGCGCCTGCGACCGGAAGGCGGACTGTGCGGCGGCGCTGTGATCCCGCGATTCCGGCATCAAACCGACCTCGTTTTCGACCTGGATCATGACGACCGTGTGCTCATCCGAATCGGCCTCGCGAAGGTACCGCATCAGAGCGGCAAAGGCGTTCGCGTCCGCCTGGCAGGACGCCTCGTGGAAGGGAGAGAGCACAAGCTTGTTGTTGCCGTCCTTGCCCTGGGCGCGCGGGAAGCGCACGAGGTCTTTCTTCACCCACGTCGGGACGTAGCTCGAGACCCCGTTCTTCCAACTGCCGAACCAGAGCAGGACGAGCTTGAGGTTGTATTCGCGGGCGCCTTCGAGCAGGCCATCGACCAGAGAGAAATCGAACTGTCCTTCCGCCGGCTCGACCAGCTCCCACGTGACTGTCGCCAGCACCGTGTTGAGATTCAGGGCGACGAGCTTGTCCCACATCGGCTCCATGTACTCCAGGCTCGACGCGCTGGAGTTGTGCAATTCGCCGGCCAGCATTACGAAGGGCTCGCCGTCGACGATGAGCTGGGTCGCCGTACCCTGCCGGGCCAGATGGGGAATGTCTTCGGCGCGGATGGTCGACGTCTGGGACATCGCGAAAAGCAGAACCACTAAGGCTCGTTTCAAGAACGCTCTCTGGTGCATCGCTTCACTCCCTGAATCATGTTGCAGACTTCTGCCCTCGCTGACTCGGAGGTTGTCAGGTCAGCATTCGTTTCAGTCGACTTGTAAGCTCATTCAAAGGTTCGCCCGGCGGCACATCCGGCCTGTCCGGCAGCAGTCTCTGCATCCGGCGTCGCAAACCAGGCTCAATGTCGCCTGCGCCGTCCAACAATTCGTACACAGGGACGCAGACAAAAGGACGCGCCAGGTCCGGGTGTGGCAGACAAACCGTCCCGTCGTCCCGGACAAGATCGCCGCAGAGCACCAGATCGAGATCGATCGTACGCGGCGCGAACTTGTCGGCGCAGCGCCGGCGGCCCAATTCCTCCTCTATCGGTCTGAGTAACTCGTCCCGAATCTGCGTGGGACTCAAAGCCGTGTCGATCCGCCAAACCCCATTGATGAATTCGGGCTGGTCCGGCCGGCCGACAGGCGCGGTCCGGTAGAAGGTGGAGGAACCAGTCACACGTACCCGGCTTCGCAGAAACTCCAGGGCCGCCACAATACTCGGCTCGGGCTGAATGTTCGAACCGACGCTGATAAAGGCAACGGACAGTCCCTGGGCATCATACATCACAGGTTCGCCTGTCTCTGACGATGCGTACGCTGACGGTTCGAGCAAAGCGCAGCGCGCCCGGCTTTTCTACGGTGACCGCGACGCGCTCGACCCGGTCACGGCGCAGGCAGATGTCCGCGATACTCTGCGCGAGGGCCTCGATAAGCCGGAATTGCGACCGCTCGACCGCCTCCAGGATATTCTTCTTGAGGGCCTTGTAGTCCACCGTGTCTTCGAGGGCATCGCTGTGTCCGGCGGCGCGGAGGTCCGCGAACAGCACGATCTGCGCGATGATGTCCTGCTTCTCGCGTCGCTCGTCCTCTCCGACGCCGACGATGCAGCGGAATCGCAGATCGCTGATCACAATCTGGTCGAGGGGCAACGCCTGGGTCCCGTCAGTCATACATGTGTCCCTTCATGTGATACCCGCCGTCCACGTAGATCACCTGGCCCGTGATGAAGCGGCTGCGAAGCAGGAAGAGCACCGCGTCCGTTACCTGTCCCGGATCGCCGTAGCGGTTGAGCGGATTACAGTGGGCGAGCTTCTGGAGGTAGCTCTCATCCTGCCCGGCCGGCGGCAGAATCAGTCCAGGGGCCACTGCATTGACCGCAACCGCCGGCGCCAATTCCAGGGCCAGCATCCGCGTCAGTGTCAGCAACACGCGCTTGCTGATGTGGTATGCCGCGTGCTGGCGGTCGTACACCGTGACACGGGTGTCGAGCATATTGACGATCGAGCCGCCCCGGTTCTGCCGGGCCAGGGCGCGAGCCAGGATCAGGGGGGCCGTCGCATGGAGACGCAGGTTCGCTTCGAGCGACTGCGAGGAGGTCTCCCAAAGGGTCTCCTTCTCGAACGTCGAGGCGCTGTTGATGAGAATATCGATCGGTCCAGCGTCCGCCGCGGCGCGGCCGAAGAGGCGCTCGGTCTGCCCCGTGTCCGAAAGGTCGCCCTGAACGGACCAGGCAGAGACTCCGAGGCCGCGAATCTGCTCACACAGTGAGGCCGCGTCTTCTGCGGAGCGGTTGTAGTGGACGACGACGTTGGCGCCCTGCTGCGCCAGCGCCAGTGCGATGGCCCTGCCGAGCCGCCTGGCGGCGCCGGTGACCAGGGCCGTTCTACCTGCCAGAGATGTGCGCGAATCATCCATTCCTGTCCTATCATCGAGACGAGACGGGTGTCATTGTACCAGAAGCACAGGGGACTGAACAGGAGCGATCGGACCGGCATAACCGTCGAGGTTGACCCTGCCGGGTGGTCCGCCTACAATAGTCCGCCATGCCGACAGACATTCCGACCGAAGGGATCTTTGCCGTTTATAAGGAACGCGGCATGACGTCACACGACGTTGTCGACGCAGTGCGCCGAGCCACCGGCGAGAGGCGTGTCGGCCACGCCGGCACGCTCGATCCGCTGGCCAAAGGCGTGCTGGTCGTCGGCGTCGGACGCGCCGCGACTCGCCTGCTCGGCCGGCTCACGGAAAAGGACAAGGAATACGTTACGCGGATCCACCTGGGCGTCCGCAGCACGACCGATGACGGCGAAGGCAAAAAAGAGGAAGTCCCGGTGGACGAGATTCCCCGCGAAGAGGACGTCCGTACGGCGCTGTACCGGTTCAGCGGAGTGATCTCGCAGCGACCTTGCGCCTTCTCGGCGCTCAAGCTCCAGGGCCGACCCGCCTATCGTTTGGCTCGCAAGAACCACGACCTTGAGTTGGCCCCCCGACAGGTTGAGGTCAAGGAAATCGAGTTGCTGGCGTACGAATGGCCCTGGGTGGACGTGCGGATGGTGACGGGGCCGGGCGTTTACGTACGCGCCATCGCACGCGATCTGGGCGAGGCTCTCGGCACCGGCGGGTACGTGGAAGAGCTGGAGCGGACTCGCGTGGGTGCATACACCGCCGATCAGGCGATGCGCGTGTGCGACCTGCGTAGGGGCGGCCCGTTGACGCAGTCGCCGTGATCTGCGGGCGGCGTGCGGCGCAGAGACGCATGTCAAAGGCTATAGAGTTCCTCATCCTGGAGGACGGTGAAACCGGCGGCCGCAACGATTTCCTGGGCCTTCATCAACTGCGGCTGGTCAATCTCCATGCAGCAGACGCCCGTCTTGTGCGGCTGGAGCACGAAGCCGTAAGCGT
>CAZNSM010000239.1:0-6815 GCA_964575615.1 uncultured Pirellulales bacterium
CGGCTGTTCATCAGCGCCAACGACCCCAGCGCCGACGTGCACTGTGCCGGGCTGATTCGCGCCCTGGTGGCCGGCGGACGGAATATCGAGTTCACAGGCATCGGCGGGCCGAAGATGGCCGAGGCCGGCTGCGCGCTGATCGAGAACACCGTGGGCGGCGCGGTGATGACCTACAAGGCGGTGGCCCACGCCGGGTACTATTACAAGCTCCTCAAGCGAATCGGACGCCACCTGCGCGAGCAGCCGGCCGATCTCGTGATCGTCTGCGATTCTCCGTCGTTCAATTTCCATGTCGCCAAGGCGGCCAAGCGGGCCGGCATTCGGACGCTTTTCTACGTCGCTCCCCAGCTCTGGGCCTGGGGGGCATGGCGGATCCACAAGCTGCGCCGCTGCTGCGACAAGCTCTGTTGTCTGCTGCCGTTCGAGGAGCCGTGGTTCCGGCAGCGGGGGGTCGATGCGACGTTCGTCGGCAATCCGCTGCTCGACAAGTTGCCCGCCGACCTGACCAGTTTCCGCAAGGACTATTCGGGGTTCGATCCCCGCCGGGCGCGGATCGCGCTGATGCCCGGCTCCCGGCTGGCGGAGATCGAGTCGCTCTGGCGGCCCATGCAGGAGATTGCCCTGCTGTTGCGGCGGGAATTCCCTGGAACGCGGTATGTGGCGGTCGCGACCAGCGAGGAGCGTCGAGCCTTGTTGAGCCGGATGGAGGTCCCCGGCTTTCAGTGCGAGTACTCAATCGACTCGGTGACCGATACGGCCGATGTGGTCGATTTCTGCCTGGTCGCCAGCGGCAGCGCAACGCTCGAGGTGGCCTCCGCCGGCTGCCCCATGGTGGTCATGTATCAGACCAATCGCATTCTCTGGCACCTGGTTGGAAGGTGGCTGGTGCGGTCGAAGTTCTTCACGCTGGTCAATCTGCTGGCGGACCGAGCCCTGGTGCCCGAATTCATGCCGTATTTCGTGTCTATTGCCCCGATTGCCGACCGGGTGTCCGACCTTCTACGGAATCCCAAGACATTGAGCCGGCTCAGTAACGAGCTGGTCGACCTGGTCGAACCGCTCACCCGGAAGAAGGCCGGCCAAGAGGTGGCTCGAATTGTCCTCGACATGCTCGCCTGAATCCATCTGCCCGCTGTGGCGAGGTCTCTTCTTTGGATCGGAGGGGTCCTGTTGAACGAATCCACTCCCAAAGGCCATCGCATCGACATGGTCGCCACGGCGGCGTCCCTGGGGGCCCTGTGCTGCTGGTCCATCGGGCCGATCTTCATCAAGCAACTGACCGGCTACGTCGATTCCTGGACGCAGAACGCGCTTCGCTACACCGTGGCCTGCCTGTTCTGGTTGCCTGTGCTGCTTCATTTCATGCGCGTCGGCAGGTTCGATCATCGGACGTGGCGCCTGGCCCTCCTGCCGGTGGCGACCAACGTCGCCATGCAGAGCTTGTGGGCGGCGATGTTCTACTACATCAACCCGGGCTTTGCCGCGCTGCTGAGCAAGACCTCCGTGCTCTGGGTGGCCCTGTTTTCGCTGGTGTTCTTCGCGGACGAGCGGCCTCTGGCCGGGAGCCGGTGCTTCTGGCTCGGATTGACGTTGTCGGCGGCGGGGGTCTGCGGTGTGCTCTACTTCAAGCCGGACTTCGCCGCCGCCCGGACCCTCTGGGGTGTGGCGATCGCGCTGATTTGTGCGGTCATGTGGGCTGCGTACGCAGTGGCCGTGAAGGTCAGACTCCGAGACGTCGATTCTCGATGCGGTTTCGCCGTGATCAGCCTCTACACGACCCTGGGGCTCTGGATCGGCGCGATTCTCTTCGGGCATCCTGCTCGGACTACGTCCTTGGGATTCTCCGGCTGGACGGCGGTGATTGTCTCGGGCATTACCGCCATTGCATTGGGGCACGTCTGCTTCTATACCGCCATCAAACGCATCGGCGCAACCCTGCCGTCTCTGGTGATCCTGGCCCAGCCGTTCGTGGTTTTCAGCATATCGAGCGTGGTTTTTGGCGAGCGATTGACGCTTTCCCAACTGGTTTTCGGCGTTTTGCTGCTGGCCGGGGCCGCTCTGTCGGTCTGGGCCCAGCGGGACCTCAAAGCCGACCCCGGCAGACCTCCGGCCGGAGCCGTGAAATCTACAGTTGACCGCCTCGGGGCCAGAACAGTATAATTATGTTCTGATAATGTGCTAATCCCTTGCATGAACGGGCAAGCCGATTCTTGTCGGGAAGGGACCGGAGAGCGTGATATGGAGGATGTCGTGGACCCACTCTGCCAGCGGTAGATCTCTCCACCGAGCCAATCGCTTTTCACAGGATTCCTGACTCTCGCGTGGTCGTCAACATCACGTTCCACTTTTGGGAAGGAGAAACACGATGAGGAAGATGATAAGTGTCAGTGTGCTGGCCTGCACGCTCCTGGTGGGCAGCGCGTGGGGAGCGGGTTTCAAGGATGACTTCGACAGGCCCAACGGCAACGTGGGCAATGGCTGGTCGACGCAAACCGACGGGACCATCACGGTCGAAATTGTGGACAACGAGGTTCTCGTTGCGGGCACGCAAGGTACCGACTGGGCGCGGTGCGGCATCTCCCGGCCGGTTGTCGATGAATCGAAGGTCGCCTGTGACTTCAAGGCCGGCGAAAGTTTCAATTTCCACATCCGCATCGACTCAGCGGACAGCAGCGCCTTCTTCGAGGCCTACACCTGGGGAGGGCCTTTGATCCAGGCCAATTCCCCCGATGGCAGTTGGCCGGGTTGGACCGACATCACCAACTCGAATATCACCGCCGGGGAATACAACACCGTGGGCCTGGAACTGATCGGCAACGACATCACCGTGACCCTCAACGGCACCGCGGTCGGCACGTTCACGAATGCCGGTTTCACCCGCATCGAGAGCGTGCTCATCGCCAGTGATTCGGCCGCCGGCACGACGGGGCGCCTGCACATCGACAACGTGGTGATTGGCGAGGTTGTTCTGGGAGTGGCAGGTGATCCGAGGCCGGAGAACAACGCCACCGACGTTCCCCGCGATGTGGTTCTGGGGTGGACCGCCGCCGAGACGGCCGCTGCGCACGACGTGTACTTCGGCACGGTTCTGGAGGATGTGGACGCGGCCACGCGGGCCAATCCGATGGGCGTGCTGGTCAGCCAGGGCCAGAGCGGCATCTCGTTCGATCCGGCCGGTCTGCTCGATTACGAGCAGACCTACTACTGGCGAATCGACGAGGTCAACGGCGCTCCCGACTACACCGTCTTCAAGGGCAATGTCTGGACGTTCACGGTCGAGCCGTACGTTTATCCGGTCCAGGGTATCATCGCCACCGCCTCCAGCGCCGAGGCAACTGCGGGGCCGCAGAACACGATCAACGGCTCCGGCCTCAACGCATCCGATGAGCATTCGGTCGAAGCGACCCACATGTGGCTGACCGACGCCAGCAACAGCGGGCAGCCGGTCTGGATTCAGTATGAGTTTCCCCAGGTCTACAAGCTCCATGAGATGTGGGTCTGGAACTACAACGTGCAGTTCGAACTGGTTCTGGGCTTCGGGCTCAAGCAGGTTGCCATCGAGTACTCGGTCGACGGCGTCGAGTGGACGGCCCTGGGCGATTATGAGTTTGCCCGCGCTACGGCAAAAGCAACCTACGCGGCCAACACGATCGTCGATCTGGACGGTGTGGCGGCCAAGTATGTCCGCCTGACGGCCAGCAGCAACTGGAGCGGCATGATGCCTCAGTTCGGTCTCAGCGAGGTCCGGTTCTACTACAAGCCGGTGGTGGCACGCGAGCCGGTGCCCGCCGACAGTCAGAGCGGGCTCGACCTGGATGTCGTGCTCGATTGGCGTGGCGGTCGCGAGGCGGCCTCCCATGAAGTCTACTTCGGCAGCGACCGAGCCGCCGTGGCCGATGGGACAGCCCTGGCAGGGACGGTGGACGAGAGCCGGTACGCCGTGAGCGGACTGGACCTTGGGAAGATCTACTACTGGAAGGTTGATGAGGTCAACGAGGCGGCCATCCCGACAGCCTGGGCCGGACCGATCTGGAGTTTCTCTACGAAGGAATACGTCACCGTCGAGGACTTCGAGGCCTACAACGACGACATCGACGCCGGCACGGCGATCTTCCAGACCTGGATCGACGGCTGGGAGAACGACACGGGTTCGACCGTCGGGTATCTCGAGACGCCGTTCGCCGAGAGGAGGATTGTCTTCGCCGGTTCTCAGGCGATGCCGCTGGAGTACAACAACACCGCCAGTCCCTTCTATTCCGAAACACAGCGGGACTTCGGTGGAGCCGACTGGACCGTCAACGGAGCGGACACCCTCGTGGTGCACTTCCGAGGCAACGCCGCAACCACCGCCGAGGCCCCCGGCAACGACCCTGCACCGCTGTACATTGTGGTGGAAGACCGGGCCGGTCGGACTGCCGTGGCGACGCATCCTGATCCCGCGGCCACCGTGCTCACCACGTGGCAGACGTGGGAGATTCCGTTCAGCGCGCTCAACGGCGTGACTTTGAGCAACGTGGAGACGATGTACATCGGCGTGGGCAGCCGGAGCAATCCAGCCGCCGGTGGCTCCGGCCGAGTGTTCATCGACGAAATCGGTGTTGGGCATCCGGGCAATGTCGATCCGGGCAACAGCGGTCTCGTCGCGTACTATGCACTGGACGGCAATGTGGAAGACGGTTCCGGCAACGGGCATCATGGCACCGCCGTCGGAGACCCCGTCTATGTGGCCGGACAGGTCGGCTCGGGTCTGAGCTTCGACGGGACCGGCGCCCAGTACGTCAGTCTGGGTACGCTCAATCCCTCTGCGGCTACGGGGCTGCTCTCCGTATCGCTCTGGGCCAACTGGAATGGACTGAGCGGCCAGTATCAGGGCCTGATCGGCAAGAGAGATTCGTGGGCCGCCGCCCAAATGATGTGGCAGATCGAGGCCAACATCGACACGGGCATCGTACGTCTCCAGAGAGAAGGCATTGCCGACATTGCAACGGCCGCGCTGCCGATCGGCGAGTGGTATCACGTCGCCATAACGTTTGACGGCGCTGTCGGGAAGGTCTACATGGGCGGCGCTCTGGGCGCCGAGGCCGCGTTCTCGTTCGGTACGGATCCCGGCTCGGCGATGGTGTTCGGCGCCTCGGTGGCCAACGGTGGCAATCCGTTCAATGGGGCGCTCGATGAGATCCGCATCTACGATCGCGCCCTGTCGCCGTTTGAGATCCGGTATCTCGCCGGCCAGTAGTCCGACCCCTTCCAGGTTGGCAAAGGCGGCGGATTGCTCCGGCGCAGGGATCGACATGTAGAGATCAACGCTCGTGGGACCCACGCGAATCCTGTGTGGGTCCCACGGTTGTTTTGTGCGAACCGCTCGATGGGGGCTCCGGCGCGCGGCCGTCCGACTCAAACGCAGGGGATGAATGGTTTCCTGGGCGGCGGCCTCGTGTCGTCGGAAGTGTCCTATAATTGCCTCTGTTCGCGAAGTGGTTAGAAGAAAACGCAATAAGGCGTTGTCGGATTGGGTCTGAAAACGACATAATCAAGTGTTAGGCTGCGGCTGGGTGCGCATGGCATTTTGGGGCCGCATGACAAGGGAGCAAGGGATTCAGAAACCCCGGGCGATCGGTCGCCTTACAGCGGCGCCCTCTGCCAGGGCGGCCGTGGCTGGGTACAACCAACCTGGACGCTGGGACTATGGATCGAACCAGGGAGGACGCAAGGGTGAAGGTAGGAGTGCCCGAGTTGGCGGAATCCGAGGGTTTGTGAGGGCGGGCTTTTCCCTGCCAATCCACTTCCGCCAACACGAGTGCGCACATCCTGCTTGTGAACCCGGAGGTTCTCGCCGATAGACAACAGAGGTGCATCGTTCTGTTTGAAAGACTGGGGCAACAACCGAGTCGGTGTCTTTTGAAGGAGGACAGGCATGTGTAGAAAACTGCTGTACTTGATTGCGGTCATGTTTGTACTGAGTCTGGCAGTCGATGGGCAGGCGGCCGATCTGGCGCATCGCTGGAGCTTCAACGGCGACCTCAAGGATTCGGTGGGTGGTAAGGATGCCGTGATTGTGGACCTGGGGGCGAGCAACGCCATCCTGTCCGACACGGAGATTACCCTGACCGGCGGCGGCAAGGGCACCTCAGACTACATCGACCTGCCCGACGGGATCGTCAGCAGTCTCGGCGATGCCGTCACCTTCGAGGCATGGGCCACGCAGATCTCGGTGCAGAACTGGTCCCGTATCTTCGATTTCGGCACGAGCACGTCGGAAAACGTCTTCATGTCCTGGACCAGTGGCACGACACTGAATGCCGATCGCGTCGAGTGGCTCGGCCCCAATGACAGCGACACCCAGGACAACACGAATGCTCCCTACACGCTGGGAGTGGAATTCCACATCGTCTGCGTGTTCGACAACGGGTTGGTCACGTGGTACACCGGACCGGCCGACAGCGACACCCTCGGAGAGGCCAAGGGGTCCTTCCAGTCGACCAACAGGTTGTCGGAGCTGAATGACACCAACAACTGGCTGGGACGTTCGCAGTGGGAGGACAGCACCGCCAATGCCAGTTGGAACGAAGTCCGGCTCTGGAAGGGTGCGCTGACTCCCGAGGAGATCGAGAAGTATCATCGCATGGGACCGGACGGCATCAACCCCAACATCGCTGTCGCTCCGTCGCCGGCCGACGGCGCCACGGATGTCCCGCGCGAGGTGAGCCTGGGCTGGGGCGCGGGGGAGTCGGCGGCGACGCACGATGTGTATCTTGGGACCTCGTTCGCCGATGTGGATGCGGCCAGCCGGAGCAATCCGCTGGGGGTGCTGGTCA
>CAZNSM010000240.1:0-6788 GCA_964575615.1 uncultured Pirellulales bacterium
CTGTTCACCGGCGCCAAGGGCAAGGTCGAGACCAACCGCGGCCACCTGAAGACCTGGCCCGACGAGCTGAAAGACGTCAAGCTTCGCGCAGATGAGATTCACCTGTACGAGTGCAGCAATCATTACGTGGACTGGCTCGATGCGATCCGCAAGCGCAGCAAGCCGATCTGTGACATCGAGATCGGATGCCGTTCCGTGACGGTCTGTCACCTGGGCAATATCGCCTACAAGCTTCAACGGCCGCTGAAGTGGGACCCGGCCCGCGAGCTGTTCGTCGGCGACGACGAGGCCGACCGCCTCCTGTCGAGAGTCTATCGAAGTCCGTGGCATCTGTGATCCGGCGTGCAGACAGAGTCGGGGGCATGAGTGAGGAGCAATGGGCATGACCAAAAGACACGTGTCGCGTCGTCAGTTTCTGGGAGCGGCTGCCGGAGCGGTGGCGTTTCCCTATGTTGTCCCTTCGTCGGTCTTTGGCGCGGGAGCACCGAGCGGCAAGATCACCATGGGGTGCATCGGTGTCGGCTCGCAGGGCAGCGGCAACATGAACGGTTTTCTTGAAAAGGGCGACGCACGGATACTGGCGGTCTGCGACGTGGACAAGGGACATCGCGACGCGGCCAAGCGGAGGGTGGACGAGAAATACGGGAACAAGGACTGCGCGACGTACCACGACTTTCGCGAGTTGATCGCGCGCGACGACATCGATGCGCTGTCGCTGGCCCTGCCGGACCACTGGCATTCCATTCCGGCGATCATGGCGGCGCGGGCCGGCAAGGACATGTACGGCGAGAAGCCGCTGGCGCGGACGATCCATGAAGGCAAGATGATGGTTGAAGCGGTCCATCGCTACGACCGGATCTGGCAAACCGGAAGCTGGCAGCGTTCTCAGGAGAATTTCCACCACGCCTGCGAGCTGGTTCGCAACGGACGGATCGGCAAGGTCACGCGCGTGGAGGTGGGCCTGCCCACCGGCGGCGCCACCGGCAATCCCCAGGTTTCGCCTGTGCCGGAAGGACTCGATTGGGACTTCTGGCTGGGACCGGCGCCGTGGCGACCGTTCATGAAGTACGGGGGCAACGCCCCGCATTGGGACTGGCGCTGGATCATGGACTACTCCGGCGGTCAGCTCACCGACTGGGCGGGCCATCACATCGACATCGCCCACTGGGGCCTGGGCCTCGAAGACACCGGCCCGGTGGAGATCGAGGGCGAAGGCGTCTTCCCGAAAGACGGCATCTACGACGTGCCGACCGAGTACAGGTTCACGTGCAAGTATGCCAACGGCGTCGAGATGATCGTTGCCAGCGACAAGCTCGTGCCCAAGGGCATGGGGGCCGTTTGGTACGGTGAGAAGGGCTGGATCCACGTGGATCGCGGCCGGCAGGCGACGAACCCGCCGGAGTTGTGGAACGAGAAAATCGGTCCCGGCGAGATGCGGCTGTACGAGAGTCGCGACCACCAGCAGAACTTCCTCGACTGTGTCAAGACGCGCAAGAAGACGATCACGCCGATCGAGGTGGCATATCGGTCGATCAGCGTCGGACACCTCGGGGAGATCGCCATGCTTCTGGGACGCAAGGTTCAGTGGGACCCGGACAAGCAGGTGTTCGTCAATGATGATGCGGCCAATCGGATGCTGTCGCGCCCCATGCGGGCTCCGTGGCATCTGTAGAAAACGAACCAGACACTGAGCCGGTCCGCGAGGATGACGTCGCGGGCGGTGGCGACAAACCAACGAAAGGAGCCAAGATGATGAGGAAATCGAAGGCGGTGTGCATGATGTCGCTGGCGGTCTTGTGCGCGGCGATCGGGATGGTCTGCCCGGCGACGGCCCAGGAGTTCAAGTACCCGACGGCGGAAGAGATTCAAAAGATGGAAGCGGCCATGCCGGCCGAGGCGGTCGTCAAGCCCGCCCAGCCGCGGCGGTTGCTGGTCATCAATCGCTGTGAGGGATTCAAACACAGTTCCGTACCCTTCTGGGACAAGGCGTTGCAGATCATGGGCGAGAAGACCGGGGCCTTCTCCGTGGTGATCAGCGACGACCTGAACATGCTGAAGGCGGACACGCTGGCGCAGTTCGACGCGGTATGTTTCAACAACACGACGCAGCTCAAGCTGAGCCCCGAGACCACGCCGGAGTTGTGCAAGGGGCTCATGGATTTCGTCAAGGGCGGCAAAGGGATCATAGGCATTCACGCCGCGACGGACAACTTCTACGATTGGCCCGAGGCCATGGAAATGATGGGCGGCAAGTTCACCGGCCATCCCTGGACCAGCGGCGGCACGTGGGCTTTCAAGATCGACCAGCCCGACCATCCGCTCATGGCGCCGTTCGGAGGCAAAGGGTTCAAGATCAGCGATGAGATCTACCGGACCGACCCGCCGCTCTATTCCCGCGAGAAGCAGTTGGTTCTGATGAGTCTCGACCTGAGCGATCCGGCCACCAGGAACGTCAAAGGTGTCAGGGAGGGCGACGAGGACACCGGGATCAGTTGGATCAAGACCTGGGGCAAGGGACGCCTGTTCTACTGCTCCCTGGGACACAATCATCCCCTGACCTGGACGCCGCCGGTGCTGGAACATTACCTGCGGGGGATTCAGTTTGCGTTGGGTGACCTCAAGGTCGACACGACACCGAAACCGGCAGCCAGTTCAACAAAGGGTTCGGAGATGGATCAGCTATTGGAGAAGGTCAAGACCTATGAATTCGGGGACAGCCGCGAGGCTCTGACGACTCTCAGCGAGAAGATTCGCCAGGCGTACGGCAAGACCGACGAGCTCAAAAGCATCGAGAAGGGGCTCCTGGGCGTACTGCAATCCGATGCGAAGTACGCGGGCAAGCAGTGCGTCTGCCGCGAGCTGAGCATCATCGGGACCGAGCAGTCCGTTCCCGTGCTGGCTGGGATGCTGACCGATGAGAAGCTCTCCGACATGGCGCGCTATGCTCTGGAGCGCATCCCCGGCGAAGCGGCGGACAAAGCGTTGTTGGAGGCCGTCTCGAAGGCCGAAGGCAAGGCGAAGATCGGCGTGATCAACTCGCTGGGCGAGCGCGGCTGCCGCGCCGCGGCTTCCGACGTCGGCAAGCTGGCTACGGCCTCGGATCCGCTGCTGGCCGGCGCCGCGATCAGTGCGCTGGGCAAAATCGGCGGCGCTGATGCGGCGGCCGTGCTTACGCAGGTCAAAGACAGCGCCCCCGACAAGCTGAAGATGGTTGCGTACGACGCGTGCCTGAAATGTGCGGACCAGATGGTGGCCGAAGGCGACAAGGCCGGCGCGCTGAAAATGTACCGCGAATTGAACAAGGCGGGCGTGCCTCAGTTGGTTCGCACGGCGGCTCTTCGCGGGATGCTCAATGCCGCCGGTAGCGGCAACCGGTAGAGGCCCGTGCTGATGCCGTCGCCGAACTGCTCAGATGGCGACGGCTCGATGCGCTCGAAGGATATGATCCGGTTCTGGTTTGGGATGGGATAGATGAGGTTGTTGTCGAGAAGACTTGGCCTGTTGACGATAGTGATAGCCGCTTGGTCTGCCACATCGATCTGCACCGTGGCGGCCGACGAGACCAACCAGGAGGTGATCGACCTGGTGATGGGCGAGCTCCAGAGCGGCGATCCGGAGCGGCAGGCCGGCGCGATCGCTATCGTGCGCGACATCCCGGGCGAGGCCATCACCCGGTCGCTGGCCGAGGAACTTCCGAAGCTGTCGGCAGCGGTTCAGGTGCAATTGCTCTCCACGTTGGCGGATCGAGGCGATGCGACGGCGTTGCCCGCCGTCATCGAGGCGACCAAAGCCCAGGACGAATCGGTCCGTGTGGCGGCGCTGCGGGCGGTCGGGCAGTTGGGCAGCGTCAAAGACGTGCCCATGCTGGCCCAGCGGGCGGCGACCAGCTGGGGGCAGGAGCAGAAAGCCGCCAGGGACAGCCTCTATCGTCTGCGTGGTTCGGACCTGAATGCCGCGATTCTCAGCAGTTTGGCGGCTGCCGAGCCGGAGGTAAAGGTCGAACTGATCCGCGCGATCGGCGAGCGCAACATCGTCGAGGCAGTTGCGTCTCTGCTTAAAACGGCGGCCGATGAGAACCGCAAGGTGCGTCTGGAGTCGCTCAAGGTTTTGAAGGTGGTTGCCGCACCAAACGATCTGCCGGCTCTGGTCAATCTGACGCTCAATCTGAAGAGCGAGTCGGATCGCAGCGAGGCCGAGAAGACCGTGGCGGCCGTTGCCCACAAGATCGAGGATCCCAATCGGCAGGCGGCGTCCGTCCTGGCGGTGCTGCCCGATGTCAAGGAGACCGGCAACCGGGCCTCGCTGCTTCGCATCCTCGGTCGGATCGGCGACAACAGCGCGTTGCCTGCTCTGCGGACGGCCCTGACCAGCCGGGAGGCGGCGCTCCAGGATGCGGCGATCCGCTCGCTGGCGGACTGGCCGACGCCGGAACCGCTCAACGATCTACTCAAGGTCGCGCAAACCTCCGAGAGTCCCGTGCACAAGGTGGTGGCCTTGCGCGGCTTCGTTCGCCTGCTCGGTCTGGCGAGCGACCGGTCCGCCGAAGAGAGCATCGAGTTGTACCAAAAGGCGATGGCGCTGGCTCCGGACGCCAACGAGAAGAAACGCGTGCTGGCCGGCCTGGGGGACGCCGGGACGCTGCCGGCCCTGCAAATGGCCGCTCCGTATCTGGACGACCTGTCGCTTCAGGCCGAGGCCGAGTCGGCGGTCGTCAGGATTGCCGAGAAGATTCGCCAGCAGCATCCACAGCCTTGTAGAGAAGCGTTGGCGAGGGTGATCAAGAGCACCCGGAATGAGACGCTGCGCGAACAGGCACAAAGCCTAATCGACCGGATGGGGACTCCATGACGGTCACTATATCGGGGGATGGTTCTTTGCGCGGGTGACGGCATCATTGATAAAGGGATCAGACAATGAAGAAGGTCAGTACGGAAAGGCAGGGCGTTCGGCTTTCCCGTCGGGATTTCATGGGCACCGCGGCCGCGGCCATGGCGGCCGTGACGTTCGTGCCCCGACACGTCCTTGGCGGGGCGGGCCATACGCCGCCGAGCGAGAAGCTCAACATCGCCGGCGTCGGGATCGGCGGCATGGGCCAGAACAATATCCACGCTTGCGAAACCGAGAACATCGTTGCGCTGTGCGATGTGGACTGGACGTACGCGGAAAGCGTCTTCAAGAAATATCCGAACGCCAGGAAGTGGAAAGACTACCGCAAGATGCTCGACGAGCAGAAGGACATCGACGCGGTGATCGTCGCTACGCCCGACCACACCCACGCCGTGGTGGCGATGGCCGCGATGCAGCGGGGCAAGCACGTCTACGTGCAGAAACCATTGACTCGCACGGTGTATGAAGCGCGCATGCTGACGGAAGCGGCGCGGAAGTACAAGGTCGCCACGCAGATGGGCAACCAAGGCCATTCGAGCGAGGAGGTGCGGATGGTCTGCGAGTGGATTCAGGACGGCGCGATCGGCGACGTCCACGAGGTGCACTGCTGGACGAATCGTCCGGTCTGGCCGCAGGGCCTCGACCGCCCGAAAGAGACCCCGTCCGTTCCCGAAGGGTTGGATTGGGACCTCTGGATCGGTCCGTCGCCGATGCGGCCGTATCACCCGACGTACCTTCCGTTCAACTGGCGCGCGTGGATCGACTTCGGCGCCGGCGCGCTGGGCGACATGGGCTGCCACGTGATGGATGCCGCCTTCTGGGCGCTGAAGCTCAAATACCCTGTCAGCGTGGAGGCCAGCCATTCGTACGAAGTGCCCACGATGTGGACGCGGTTCGAGAACAAGGAGACGTATCCGACGGCGGAGGTCGTGCACTACCAGTTCCCGGCCCGCGAGGGCATGGTCCCGGTGAAGCTGCACTGGTATGACGGCGGCATGCTGCCGGAGCGGCCGGACGACCTTGAACCCGGACGCAAGATTCCCGAGAGCGGCTCGATCTTCGTCGGCAGCAAGGGCAAGATCATGTGCGGGACCTACAGCGAGAACGCGCGGATTATCCCCGAGACGAAGATGCGGGCATATACGAGGCCGGCCAAGCGCATTCCTCGCATCGAGGGCGGCCCGGGCGGCCATGAGCAGGACTGGATTCGCGCGTGCAAGGGCGGTCCGGCGGCCAGCTCCAATTTCGATTATTCCGGTCCGTTCACCGAGACCGTAGTTATGGGCAACTTAGCCGTGCTGAACCCGGGCAAGAAGCTCGAATGGGACGGCGAAAACATGAAGGTCACCAACGACGAGGAAGCCAACGCGTACGTGCGTCCGGCGTTTCGCGATGGGTGGTCTTTGTAGCATAAGGGTCGAATCTTTTATTCACCAGAAGGTAAGGAGCCAAGCTCATGTCGAACCTCACACGTCGTCAATTTGTCAAACGCTCGGCTGCGTTTGGAGTTGTCTCTGCCGTCGGCTTCCCGAGCCTCATCCGGGGCCAGGGCCTCAACGAGAAGCTCCAGGTGGGATTCATCGCCGTCGGCGGACGGGCCGGAGCCCATACGGGCGCTGCCCACGAAGAAGGTTGTCAGTGCATCGCTTTCGCTGAGGTCGACAAGGGCCGGTGGGGCGGCGTCCTGGAGAAAGAAGGATGGGGACAGGCAAAGGGTTATACGGATTGGCGCAAAGTGTTCCAGAACCACGGCAAGGAGCTCGACGTGGTCTTCGTGGCCACCCCGGACCACAGCCATTTTGCTCCGTCGATGACGGCTGTGTCGATGGGCATTCACTGCTACACCGAGAAGCCGCTGACCTGGTCGGTTCGCGAGGCGCAACTGCTGGCGGCTGCCTACG
>CAZNSM010000241.1:0-6779 GCA_964575615.1 uncultured Pirellulales bacterium
TCTCGCGGGGCAGGCCGTAGGGGCCGTGGACGACGCACGAGGATTGGCCGCCGAGGCTGCGGAACTGGACGATCATCTTCTCTTCGACCTTCTTGCCGTTTTTGAGCCGGACGGTGGTCGGCACGGCGACGATGGGCCCGAGCTTGGTTTGGCCGGTCCGGCAGATCGGGCCGACCTCCACGATCTCGACGATGCGGTCATCTCTGTCCGGCTTGAAGACGATCTTCCGCAGAAACTCGTCGCCCCAGTTCCCGCACAGGGGACTGATGGTCTTGAGGCCGTCCAGGTCCTGATCGATGACGGCCTGATAGAGGGCCCGCACGACCTTCTCCGCCGCCTCCTGCTGCGTCATCCCTTCTGCCGAGACGCCGTGCGCTGGATCGCCGAGCACACCGATGTTCTCCTCGGGAATCGCCAACGGCTTCTCGACGCGATTGGCTTGAGCCGGGATGCGGACGTCGAACACGCTGTCGGGCAAATCCTCGTAGTAGGTGATCTTGAATGCGTCAAACGCGGGAGGGCCGCTGCGGTCCAGGTTTGGCCACTGCTTCATGGCCACGGGCAATTTGCTGGCCGCGTCGAACTCGATGATCCAGGACTGCGCCCCATGTACGTCGATCAGGCTGCACATCAGCATCACGCGATCGCGCCCGGTGGCGGGGTCCTTGCCTCGCACGACCTGGCTGTTCTCGGCTGCACCGAGCATCTCCAGGAGTCCCGGCCCAAGCCACTGCGACAAACCAACGGTCAGCGCATCTTCATAGTAAACGGTATTCTGGCTCGGTTCATAGTGATAGGTCGAGCCATCCTGCGTCCAGGTGATCGCGCCGTGACTGCCCTTGACGACGACATCGGTCGACTGGGTCTTGGTCTCGTTGCTCCGCATCCAGACCTCGGCAGTGCCGCCAGGGAAAGCGCCGACCATATAGACGGCGCGGAAGTTCTTGAGGGCCTCGATGGCGTCCTCCAACGCCCAGGCCGGGCGGGTCAATCCGTCGAAGACGGTGAGGGACAGCACGACGGCGACAATCACCGCCGCGGCGGCCAATTTACCTGCTTTGCTCGTCATGATCGTTCTCCACGTGATGCGGCTTGTCTCGGCCGCTCGTTGGCTCTTGGTTCGTTGCATTGCTGTCAGCGCCTCGGCGAGGACCTTGCCGTCGACCTCGGCGCCGTCGGGCGTCGGCAGGTTCGCCAGATAGGCGTTAAGGAGACGCTTTGTCTTTCTCGATTCGCTCATGATTTCGCTTGCCCATTGAGGCTCGACCGCAGTTTATCCAGGCCGTACCGGTACCGGCTCTGTGCCGTGTTGACGGAGATCCCCTGGAGCCGGGCGATTTCGCGGAATCGCAGTTTGCTCTGAAGATGCAGCACGATTGTCTCCCGCTGTTCATCGGGCAACTGCGCCAGGGCTTCGCCCATCTTCTCCGTCAATTCGTGTGTCATCGCCGCGTCGTCCGGACTGGCTGTATCCGGCGGATTTGGCTCGGTCCCCAGCACGGCGGATCGCCGGCGGATCGTTCGATTCCGGTCTCGGGCCCGATTGGCGACGCAGATGGCCAGATACCCCTTGAGACTGCCCTTGAGCCGGAAGCGGCCGGTGCTCTGGGCGAACTCGACGAAGACGTCATGCAGCACGTCCTCGACCCCGCTCTTGTCGCTGAGCAGGGCCGTCGCCACCCTCAGCAGGCCGTCGCGGTACTTCTCGTAGATGCGGCACAACGCCGCCGTATCCCCACGATTGAACCGCCAGACTAAGAGTTGATCCTCGATCATCTGCACCCGAGCTTCTCAAACCCAAACAACCGGCTGTCACCCATAGAAACGCCTCAGCGGCTGTTCTCAGTCTAACCAAAGTGCCATTTTCTCATCTGATCCCGCCACACGGAACAAGCCGCAGAAAAATGTGCGGGAATCCCATATTTAGAATTGACATATGCATGATAATCGTGTAATACTTCACTGTAATCATTTGCTAATATGTCCACTTGAGAAAGGGGTGCTGCAGCGATGAATGCCGTTTTAGAGAAGAACAGGTCTCTGCTCGGGTTCTACGGGCAGGCCGCCCGAGTCGTGGGTTCTGTGCTCCTGTGCGGAGGCGTTGTCTGGGTGCTGATCTTCACGTTCTGGGTTTTGGCCGCAGTTGATGCGGCCGGCGAGCGGGAGTGGCCAGGCTTTGCCAGAAACGTGGGATATGCGGTCTCCACCTACATCCTCAGTTTCCTGGTGCCGGGGTTCGTGGCCCTTCTGATTGCCGAGTTCACCCGCTACATGCTGGGCGCCGAGGCAAGGCCCGGCTTGCTCCTGCGCCGTGGCGATTGGATCCTCTACGCCTGCGGCATGATGCTGGCCGCTCAGACGCTGGCCTCGTTGATGGGTTGGGGGATAGCCGGAGCGAGGGACCCGGATCAGGCGGGTTTGCTCTTCACGGGCCCGGTGCTGGTCCCCCTGCTGGCGAAGGTCTTTGTCTGCGTCGCGCTGGGGCAGTTGTTGGGACGCGTGCTGCCAGTCATTGGTGAATCGAAGACGCTGGTCTGAAAGGAGCGGAGATGATCAACGTCAGACTCGACTACCTGCTCGTGGACCGGCGGATGAAACTGAAAGACCTGGCGGACGCGACCGGTTTGGCCGTGAACAACCTGTCGGTTCTCAAGACCAACAAGGCTCGGGCCATCCGCTTCTCTACGCTGGACAGCATCTGCAAGGCGCTGCACTGCACGGCAGGCGATCTGCTTGAACACATCCCCGACGATCGGAACAAGCCCAGCCCTTGATCCGCCTTTCTGGTGGCCTGCTACCGCCGCCGACTGCGAATTGCTGGTTCTGGAGTCCTGTGTCCGTTGCGAGTACAGGCCTGAGCCGGATGGGCAGAAGGAATTTGCCCACCCTGGACGGCGTCAGTCGACGACGCCTCTTTCTTTGGAACCGATGGAGAAGCAGCGCTTGGCGCCGTCGAAGTCGTAGAATTTGATCATGATGGTCTGGGTTTCGGTCTTGCCGCTGGCCATTCTCAGCACTGTGGGGAGGAACCAGACGTCGCCTTCGGGGTAGGGCTCGCCCGTGATCTCGTAGCTCTGCACCCACTGGCCCGCCTCTTTCATCTTGTGAACCTGCTCCCAGAGGTACGGGGGCCAGAGCCGGAAGAACAACGCCAGGCTCTCGAGCTTGGTCTCGTCCAGGTCGATCATCGCCTGGCAGGCTTGCCTGGCCAGTTCCCGGCAGGCCTCCTCCTGAGTCATCTCGCCTGCGTCCAGTCCGGAATCAGGATCGACCCAGCAATCAACCTCCTGCTCGACCACGATCGCGTCGGCGGGCTTGGCGAAGATGCCCGCCGGAGGCTCCTCATTGTAGCGAATCTCTGTGAGATGCTTGACGGCCAGCGTCTTTCGCATCATCTCCAATGGCGCATCGTCGCGCACGGTCGTGAAGCGGGTCGGCAGCTTGCTCTCCGGGTCCACGACGAATTCCTGGACTCGTTTGGGCGTCTCGATGCGAACGACAATGGTCGGCTTTCCGTCGGGGCTGGTTTCGTTGCGAATCTGGATGGCCTCGTTCCGCTTGGCCTGTTTGACCATATTCTCGAAGAGCCGGCCAAACTTGGGAATCCAGCTCATGCCCCGCTCGTCCCGCGTGGCGAAGTGAACGCGGTTGGTGCGCTGGTTCAGCCCGAAGACGCCGTCGGGCGAGCAGATCTTCGACATCGGGTAGCCTTCGCGGCCCAGCCAGACGTGGGTGGGCCGGTCGGGATCGCCGGCGAAGCGCATCCAGCACTCGAATTGGCCCTGCAAGTAGAACTCGCCTTTCATGTAGACGGTCTTGATGTCTCTGATGGCTCGGACGGTCTGCTCGACCGCATAGGCTGGCGTGGCTCCATCGTGGAACACCACGATGCCGACGATGGCGGCGACAGTGACAACGGCCGCGGCCGTCAGCCCGGTGAATTTGCTGTGCATCATGATTCTCCTGACTCCTGAGCCCGCGAGGCGGGATCGTTTCAATTGCGTCTGCTGCTGAGCGGCGAAGGCATCATCCAACACGTCCTTGTCGAACTGCGGCGTGGTCTGCGTGGCCGCATGCCGTGTCCGACAGAAGTCGCGAAGGCTGTTCTCGAATTCATTGTGGTCCTTCATGGCTTCACCTTCCCGTCCAGCAGAGAGCGGAGTTTCTCCAGTCCATAGCGATAGCGGCTCTGGACCGTGTTGACAGATACCCCCTGCGACTCGGCGATTTCGCGAAACGTCATTCCCACCTGGAGGTGTAGAATGACGGCCTCCTGCTGATCGTACGGAAGCTGTGCCATGGCCCGCTCGATCAGCGCGGCCTGCTCGACCTGGACGGCGATCCGGTCCGGCCGCAGCGAATCCGAGGCCGCTGGTTCGGTCTCCGGCGCCGGCGGCGGACGGCGCACTCTGCCCCGTTGGTCGTTTCGCACGCGATTGGCTACCGAGCTGAGCAGATAGCTTCGCAGGCTCGTCTTCAGCCGCAGTTGTGGAGCTCGACGCACGAACGAGACGAACACGTCATGCACGGCATCTTCACCAACTGCTCGATCACCCGAGAGCGAAACCGCCAGCCCGAGCATATCGTGCTTGTACCGGTCATAGATATGGCGCAACGCCTCGGCGTCGCCATGCCGCAGCTTCCACAGCCAGAGCTTCTCTTCGAGCATCAACGATCGGCCTCTTCGGTTCCGGAACGAATGACGGTCGCCACTAAGACACCACAGGCATCGGCCTTAGTCTAAGGCAATTCGCAATTTCGCTCCAGACACGTCGCCGACCGGAGCGTGTGTGTGGCAGCCTCAAGGCGCAGCCTTGGGGATGGTGGATACGACTTGGCCTTGTACATCCAGAGATGGCAGCGCTTTCACCATCCCCAAGTCCTACGGACTTGAGGCTGCCACCCAGACGTTTCAATGGCTCAGGAATGCCGGTGCCCTTAAATCTGCACAGACACAGCGGGCCGGAGCCGACAGGGGGACAAAAGGGTGGCGACAATGCCCTGGAATGCTATGATATCGCGCTTTGAGTCTGGCTTTAGGGGTCGATGGATGAAGCAGGGGTATGGTCTGATTTTCGATGTCGATGGGCTGATCGCCGACACCGAGCCGCTGAACGCGCGGGTGACCATTCGCGTCCTGGCGGAGATGTTCGGGCTTCGGGGCGTGCGGCCGGAAGATTTCGCCGCCGGGTACGGCAAGGGGGCCGAGGCGTTCGTCAAGGCCGGCGCAAGAGTCCATGGCCTGGAGCTGACCGATGCGCAGGCTCATGCTGGGGCGGAGCTGCGCGAGCGGTACCTGACGGAAGCGGTACGTGCCGAGGGGCTGCCGGCCTTCCCCGGCGTTCTGGACCTGATCCATGCGGCCCTGGCTCAGGACGGCTTCCGGCTGGCCATCGCGACGTCGGCGACACGCGAGCTTTCCGAGGCGATTCTCGACGCCGTCAAGGTGCCGTATCGGAAGATGGTCTACGTCAGCGGCAGCGAGGTCACCAGGAAGAAGCCCGACCCGCAGATCTTCCTGATCGCCATCGGGCGCCTGGGCATTGAGGCAGCCCGCTGCATCGTGTTCGAGGATGCGCCCAGCGGCGTGCAGGCCGCCAGGGCCGCCGGCGCCCGCTGTGTCGCCGTGACCAACACCGTGCCCGCCAAGGAGCTGGCCGGCGCAGATCGTATCTGCGATTCGCTCGAAGAGATTGACCTGACCGCGCTTCGTGAGCTTGTGGATTGACCTGACATGGTGGCAGAACGCCGGGCATACCCAGTCTGTGTCACGCTCCTTCTGCTGGTTGCCAGCGGGGCCGTTGCTGCACCTGCTTCGCTCGATGCATTGCTCGAACCGATCCGTGAGGCGAACGGGCTGCCGGCGCTGGCGGCGGCGGTGGTGAAGGGTGGCCAGACGGTGGCCGTCGGCGCCGTCGGGGTTCGCAAGGCAGGCTCGCCGCAGCGTGTGACGACCGACGACAAATGGCACATCGGCTCGTGCACCAAGTCGATGACCGCGGCGCTGGGCGCCATGCTCGTCGAGGACGGCACACTGCGATGGGATATGACACTGGCCGAGGTGTTCCCCGAGATGGAAGCGGACATGCAGGCCGGGTGGCGGGATGTGACGCTGGAGCAGCTTCTCGCTCATCATGGCGGCGCGCCCGGCGATCTGGATGCGGACGGCTTGTGGGGTCGGCTCTGGCAGCGGGTTGACCAGCCGCCGCGCACGCAGCGCGAGTACCTCACGCGTGAACTACTCACGAAGCACAAGCCCGTCGCGCCGCCCGGCACGAAGTACATCTATTCGAATGCCGGCTATGCCATCATCGGTCACGCCATCGAAGAGGCGCTTGATCGTCCATGGGAGGACCTGCTGCGGGAAAGGCTCTTCGTGCCGTTGGGCATGACTTCAGCAGGCTTCGGCGCGCCCGCGAGCGTTGACGCAGTGGATCAACCCTGGGGCCACACGGCCGTCGATGCCGGAGCTTTCGAGCCGGTTGCGCCGGGCCTTCACGCGGACAATCCCGCCGCGATCGGTCCGGGCGGGACGGTGCATTGCAGCATCGCCGACTTCGCCATGTACGCGGCGTGGCAACTGGCGGGCGCCCGAGGCGAAAGGGCGACGCATGCGTCGCCCCTACTGCACCCCGAGACATTCGAGAGACTGCACGCGCCGTTCAGCTGCGACAGCGAATATGCCTTCGGATGGGTGGCCACCCAGCGCTCGTGGGGGGATGGAACCGTCCTGACGCATGCCGGCTCCAACACGATGTTCTACGCCGTCATCTGGATCG
>CAZNSM010000242.1:0-6761 GCA_964575615.1 uncultured Pirellulales bacterium
TGGGTGGGGCTGAGGTTCAAGCTGATCTACCTGGACTACTGGCCGGCGGACCCGAAGCTGACGTCGGTCTTCATGCGGATGACCGCCTCCGATGCCAAGCCGTTCTACGCCTGCCAGTTCATTCGCGAGAACAAGCTGGCCGGCAACATGTTCAACTACTGGACGGAGGGCGGGTTTATCGCCTGGGGCCAGGACCCCGATCCCAACACGGGACGGACGCCTCTGCAACTGTTCATGGACGGTCGCGCCCAGGCCGCTTACGACACCCGGACGTTCGACCTCTGGACGGAGATCCTGGCGGGCGGACCGGCCGCCCGAAGGGCCGCGTACGAAGGACGCGATCCGACCGCCGCCGAACTGAGAGAAATCGGCCAGTGGGTGACCGAGCAGCTCAACAAGTTTGACGTCTGGGTGGTTCTGATGCCGGCCAACCAGTTCGACAAGGATTTCGTCCGCGCCCTCGAATACGACCCCAACTGGCGTCTGGTCTTCCTCAACAACAAGCAGAAGCTGTTCGTCAACGTGACGACCGAGCAGGGCAAGCAGTTGTTCGGCGGCATGTTCACCGGCCGGACCACGTATCCGGATGAATTCACCGCCAACTTCTCGGTTGGGCACAACCTTCTGCTGTCCACCGAGGCCAGCCAGAGACAGCAGGGCCTGGACATGGTCATCAAGGCGTTCCATCTCGATCCGTCGCCCGGGCCAATGCTTGATCTGCTGGTGATTGCCGCGCGGTACCCGGAGCTTCAGCAGCGGGTCAGCGAGATCTGCGTCGAGTACACCACGCAGTTCGAGAAGAACAAGTCCAGCTACGCCAACCACGATGGCTACAACCTCCGGCTGGAAGCGGCGCGTCTGGCAATGGTGCGGCTCAAGCAGGTGGCGGAGGCCCAGGGCAACCGCGAGGTCGCCCAGACCTGCGAGAACCAGATGAAACGCTATCTGATCGAGAGGGACCGCATCTCTGACAGGAAGAGGTGGTGAGCCATGGCCCGTGCGGACAGGCCGACGTCGCCGGGTGGGCAGTCGCCGTCGGTCGTATCAATCTCGGTCTTCTTTCCCTGCTACAACGAACAGGCCAACGTCGCGCGCGTGGCCGAGCAGGCAGTCCGTGTGCTCGAAGGGCTGGGCGCCGATTATGAGATCATCATCGTGGACGATGGCAGCGCCGACGAGACGGGACGCCTCGCCGATGAGATCGCCGCGGGCAACGATCGGGTTCGCGTCGTTCACCACGAGCGCAACCTCGGCTACGGCGCCGCGCTCCAGTCCGGTTTCCGCGCCGCGCGCAAGGAGCTGGTCTTTTACACCGACGGCGACGGCCAGTTCGACATCGGCGAGATGCCGGCGCTGCTGCCGCTGATGAACGATTACGATATCGTCAGTTGCTACCGAATGAACCGCCGGGACAACGTCGTCCGCAAGATCAACGGGTGGCTCTGGACAAAGGTTACCGGTCTGGTATTCTCGCTGAAGGTCCGCGACGTGGATTGCGCCTTCAAGCTGTATCGCCGCAGCATCTTCGACCGGATCAAGATGGAAAGCACCGGGGCGTTGATCGACACGGAGATTCTCGCGCGGGCCGCCCGGAAAGGGTACACGATCACGCAGCGGGGGGTGCACCACTATCCGCGCACCGCCGGGCGGCAGAGCGGAGCCAGCCTCCGTGTGATCCTGAGGGCCTTCCGGGAACTCTGGCAACTGCGGCGGCGCATCGTACGGGAACCGTGACCGGACGCCGCGGTCGGCCGACGGGGCAGATCAAGCTGTCTATGCACAAGCGAAAAGTCAACCTCTTCATCTACGGATCGCTTCGCGACAGTCGCATCTTCAAGTCGGTCAGCGGCTTCGCCTTCACGCGCAAGCCCTCGAAGATCGACGTCAAGACGTTGTTTGCCGAGCCGGCCTTTCTGCCGGGCCATCGACGGGTCAGCCCGGACAACGTGTATTACTACGCCGTCAAGACGCCGGACGCCAGGATCGAAGGATTCGTGATTCATGACGTGCCCCTTTCGGCGATGGCGGAGATCGACCGATATGAAGGAAAACGCTACCAGAGGGAGACGGTTCATGTTTACACCGCGCATGGGAAAGTCGAGGCCCAGGCTTACCTCGTGACGCCCGAGTCGATGCGTACACGCTTCGGCGACCGGTTTCACGTCAATCTCATCCACGAGCTGTGGCTTCGCAAACGCATCAACCGGTTCCTCCAGAGACACACGCGTCCCGGCGAGCGGACCGTCGACGCCGAACTGGAGCGCCTGGCCGAACGCGAGCTGCTGGCCACGACCGAGCGTGATTTGGTCATGAGCCACTACCACACGGATGCCATCAGCGATTACTGGCTGGAACGTGAACTGGACCGGCCGCGCCCCAGCATCCGCCATCTGCTGAACGATCCGGAGGCGCAGCCATACCTGCGCAATTACCTGTCGCTGGTGCTGCGGCAGGTGTTGCTCAACGAGTTCGACGAGCAGATCCAGAGCCGATACCGTTTCGACCTGGAGCACATGCGGACCAGCGAGCGGTATTTCGCCCGGTCGGTCAGTCTGGTGGCGGCCTTGCGGATGATCAACGCCAACCGCAGCGTGGTGGACCTGATCATCGAACGGGGCCTCAACATGATGCCGTCGGAGAAGGTAGATCTGATTGACTATGTGAAGTACGCCGTGCGCGCTTCACGGAGCATTTTCGATTCGCGCGTGGCGGAGGCCCATCTGCATCGCATCCGTTCGAATCTCCAGCCGGGCCTGGTGCCGCTCGGCTTCGAGCTGGAGTTGAGCAATCTCGGGCCGGATGCCATCGAATCCAGGCGCAGCATCTGCAAAGCTTTGGATCCGGCGTACGACGGATTCCGGTACTTCTACGATTTCTGCCTCGACGTGCTCTGCTGGAAGCTGGGAGGCTACATCGACGACCACACCGGTTCGGGACAGCGAAGACGCACCTCGGGGTTTCTCGAACTGGCGCCGGGAAGGCTGAGCATTGCCGGCGAGCTTTCCCGGCCGGCCAGCTCCGATCCCTGGCTGCTGAACCAGTTGATCCACGAGTTGGTCAGCTTCTTCCAGGTTCAGCCGCACAGCCTCCACCTGTCCTTCCAACTGCTCAAGAGCCGGGTCAAGGAGCAGACCATCCTGCCTCTGGGGTTCGTCAAGTGCCTGCTGGCACTGGGAGGCGGGCCCGAACGAAGACCCGGGGGCCTCTGGGTGTCCCGCATGGGCCATGACGAGATCACCCAGCGCAGCGTGGGCGAAGAACTGGTCTTCGCCCGACGCAGCCGTCGCAACTGGTACCTCGGGGGCGATGAGATCGGCGACAAGCCGCCGGCCCAGGCTACGACCTACATTCAGCAGTACAAGTTCATTCGGTTGGAGAGGAGGGCCAACTACGAGCCGCTGATTCTGTGTCTGAAGGGGCTGCAACTGGCTCTGAATCCGGGTGACTACCTCAGCGCCGAGCAGCTCCGGTCCGACCGGGCGCTGCAACGACAGTACGAACAACTGAAGAGATGGGCGGCCCAGCCCACGCAGATCAGCTCACAGGTGATCGCCCGGTTCGTGAACGCGGCCCAGCAGGGGCTGATGATCGAACGCCACCGCAAGCCCGCACACCGCCTGCACTACATCGAGTGGGCTCTCGGCGCGATCACCGTTCAGTTGCGCATGTTCAACCAGCAGGTCCGGGAAGCCGTTTCCGGACCGGGCGAGTAACCGAACCCTTGCCGCTTGCCGGCGTCTCGTGCGTCAAGGGGTCTCCGCGTCCTGACACATCTGGTAAAGCCCGCCGCCGGCGTGGCGGAGTCTGCCCATCTCCACGAGCTTGTCCCATACCTGACGCGGATACTGGTTCGGAGGCTGGATGGCCACGATGCCGGAACTGCGGCCTCCGCTGAAAGGCCCTCCGCCCAATGTGGACTCCGCATCGAGACGCGTCAGCTTCAGACGCTTCTTGAACGCTTTCATCGCCTGCTTGAGGTAGGCCGGGGTCATGAAGTCTTCGGACGCGCCGTCGTTCATGGTGGTGCTCCTGTTACTGACCGTTTCGGTGGGCTGCTCAACGCCATGGCCATCGTAGGGCCGCCGTTGCGGCCTGTCAATCTGCTACCGGCGCCCGGTCACGGATCGGCGATAGGCTTTCCTCCGTTTCAGCCGGGCGATGGCGACGCGGGCGACGCGATCGTGGTCGAAAGCAAGATTGTCCGGCAGGCGGTCGATGGGAAACCACTTGGCTTCGGCGGCATCGTCGCCTCCTCGCACGGCCGCTTGCCCCTTGCCGGCGATGCCTGTGAAGACCACGGTGATCTGGCGGCCGCGAGGGTCTCGACCGACCGTGCCGAAGGCCCGCAACTGCTTCAGTGGTATGCCCGTCAGTCCGGTCTCTTCCTTCAGTTCACGAGCGACGGCGTCCTCCAACTCCTCGTCCATCTCGATGAAGCCGCCTGGGATCGCCCATTGCCCTTTGTACGGCTCCTTCTTGCGTTCGACCAGCAGCAGCCAGGCCTTGCCCCGCGCGAAGCGAAACACCGCCGCATCGACCGTCACCATCGGCCGTGGCCACTGGTACACGTACTTGCCCTTCTTCGCCATGCGTCAGATCCTCTACTGCCCGTGTGCATGCTCGTGTCGAACGCGTTGCAGGACGTCATTCTATCGGCCTATGTGGACATTTCAACGACCGATTGCGGATCGCCCGTTGCTTGCGGGCCGGCGCTGGCGTACAATCCATAGCTTATGCCCAGTGTGTGGAAGAACATTCTCCTGATCAAGCCCAGTTCGCTGGGCGATATCGTGATGGCGTTGCCGGCGTTGTCGGCGCTGCGCCGCAGCTTTCCGCAGGCGCGGATCACCTGGCTGGTCCGTCCGGCGTTCGCACCGCTGATCGAGGGCCATCCGCACCTGGACGAGATCATCCACTTCGACCGTAAGACGCTTGGCAAGGCTTGGTACTGCCCCTTTGCGATGAAAGCCCTGGCGTCCCTGATCGGCGACCTGCGCAGGCGGCGTTTCGACGCGGTGCTGGACCTCCAGGGGCTGCTGCGGTCTGCGTCGCTGGCTTGGGCCTGCGGCTGCAAGCATCGCTTCGGCCCGGACTGGGGCCGGGAGTTCGCGCACTGGTTCTACACGACCACCGTGCCGCGACACGCCGACTGGGTTCACGTGATCGACTACTATATGAAGATCATCGAGGCGATGGGCGGCTGTGACCGTGGCGTGGAGTTCGTTCTGCCCGAGAAGCCGGCGGTTGCTGCATCTGTACGGGACCTGTTGCATCGCAGTTTGAAGTGTGAAGTTTCAAGTGTTAAGCCCCAAGCAAGAGCTGACGCCGTGGAGGGCAAGACCTCTGACTTCAAACTTCAAACTTCAAACTTCAAACTTCCCTATGCCGTCATCATCCCCGGTTCCGCCCAGGTCAGCAAATGCTGGCCCGCTGAGCGGTTTGGCACGCTGGCCGACCGGCTGGCCTCCGAGCACGGACTGTCCATCGTCGCCACCGGCGGCGGCGCCGAGAATGCGATGATCGAGCATATCCAGGGCTATGCGAAATGCCGGATCGTGAATCTGGCCGGCCGCACCTCGCTGCCCGAGCTGGTCGAGGTGCTACGCTCGGCGCGGCTCGTGGTCAGCAACGACACGGGGCCGGGCCACATCGCCGCCGCATTGGGCAAGCCGCTGGTGATGATGTTCAGTTGGTCCAACCCGCTGCGCGTCGGCCCGTACCGCCGGCCCGAGTGCATCGTCGGCCGCGACGTCGCTACACGCGGCCTCGCCATCAAGAGCCGTGATCCCCAGCACGCCATCCAGCACATCACCCTCGACGAAGTCTACGCACGAGTCGCTGCGCAACTCGCAGGCCGGAGACCGTAGGCCGGAGACCGGAGGAACTGGCACCAGGGATACCTCGGCGGTTTCTTCGTCTCAACATTAGTCGGAATTTCGGTCAAGCGAGGCTATCCAGTTGTCGATATTGGCGGAGAGACTCTGAGCAGCATGTTCGCAGACTCTTTTGAAGGGCAGAAACATGAACTGCACTGTTTCATCACGCCGACCGCACCGCTTGTGGCAGGAACTTGGGATTGATCGAGACCTGGTTGCCGATTTCTTCATCGTGTTCGCCCGGTTTGAGTACGCACTCAAGCGGGCGGATTACCTGATATGCGACAAAGGCTCGGCACTGCCAGACTGGGTTGATTTCGCCAAGAAGAATAGCGGCAAATTCGACCTGGAGAATTCTGAAGTACTCGAAGCGATGAACTACCTACTTGCCAATCCTCCAAAGAGGCAAGTGGTCCAAGACGGCGACCTCTTTTTCTCGGACACGAAGAGATATGGAAATGCAAAGAACTCGGATTTCGAGAAGCTCATCGACATCATCAAAGGTGTGCGCAACAACCTGTTCCATGGTGGGAAGTTTCCGAGCGGGCCCGCCGATGAACCGGGACGCGATACCCAACTCATCCAATCCGCCATATGTTTGCTTGAACGTGCCCTCGAAATCGATGAGGGAGTTCAGAAGGCGTTCTCTGGATGATGTGCTCACGGCCGATGCGCGTCAACTACACCTGGCCTTCTCCAACCGTTCGGGTATGGAAGTCTCTTGGCCGGTGGGAACAAGTGTCTTATGATGTAGTGTATGAGAGGTGTTAGACTGACCATTCGACTGGACGAGGACTTGAACGAGACGCTGGCAAAGGTGTGTCGACAGTCGGGTAAGAACCGGAGTGAAGTTGCCAGAGAGGCGTTGCGCCGACATCTGCTAGT
>CAZNSM010000243.1:0-6754 GCA_964575615.1 uncultured Pirellulales bacterium
CTCGATCTGTTCATATCGATGGACAATGAAGAAGCTTGCTCTCGACGACACCGTTGATGGGCATCAGTACCCCCTGTAGGCGAGTTGCCGGGCGCGGAACGCCATGAGGTCTTCGTACTCGGCACAAGTTCGGGTGAAAAAGTCAGCGAAATCCTCCTCCCAACCAGGTCGCACGAAGAGCACGCGTCCTTTCAATGCCTCATGCCGAAGCACCGGCCCCGCCGTATTGAGCACCGTCAGATCGCAGGGGACATCGAACGTCTCTTCCACCTTGCCCACGATTTCCACGAGGCGGGCGAAGTCTTTCGCGTCGGCGTCTGCCAACGATACGGCCACGTCCAGATCGGATCCAGCCTGCACGACGCCGTCCCGAGCCGAGCCAAAGACCATTGCATAATCGATCGACGGAACGCCGCTAAGAACGGCTGCCAGATGCTGCAAATCGATCGGCTTGGACTCGGACGCCGCTGCAATCGCCATTCGCTCTCTGTCCGATTCGGCTTTCATGCCGCCGTCTCCACGATCTCGATGCTCGTGCCATATATCCCGGCCAGGTCCAGAACCATTCGGACTATAGGCGGTCCGTATATCGATGTCAAGCTGTCGAATGACCGCCGAGCCGGCTGCCACGCGGCATTCACGCTTCTACGCTTCTACCCATCTACGCATTTACACGTTACACGTTTCGTCCGAGGGCCGCGAACATGGCGAGGAGGTTTTGGGTGGGGGTGTTGCACTGAATGTTGTGGATGGTGTTGAAGACGAATCCGTGTTTGCGGCTGAAGATCTTCACGCGTTCGGCGACCTGGGCGCGGACCTCGTCGGGGGCGCCGAAGGGCAGGGTCTGCTGCGTGTCGACGCCGCCGCCCCAGAAGACGATGCGGTCGCCATACTTTTCGACAAGCGTCGCGGGGTCCATGCCTTGGGCGGAGGTCTGGACGGGGTTGAGGATGTCGTATCCGGCGTCGATGAGCCCATCGATCAGCGGCTCGCACCCGCCGCAACAGTGCTTGAGCGTCTTCCACTTCGTGTGCGTGTGGACCCAGTCGTTGAGTTTCTTCGCATGGGGCAGGTACAGCTCGCGGTAGGCGTCGGGCGAGCAGAACAGGCTGTTCTGCGACGCCAGGTCGGTGCCGCACATGAAGACCGCGTGCACCCGGTCGCCGACGGCCTGATGGATGCGTTTGAGGTTCTCGATCGCGATCTCGGCCTGGCGGGCGAAGACCTCCTGGATGTAGTTCCGGCGGGTGATCGTGCTGATGTACCACTCCTCAATGTCGCGAATGCCCTTGGGGTCCTTCATCCAGGGGGCGGGCACCAGGGCGATGTCGCCGAACGCGGTGCCCGGAAAGCCGGCCGCGATGGCCAGGTTGGTGTTGTCGTACAGGTCTTTGGCGTGCTTCTCGTAGAACGCCAAATCCTCGTCGCTGACAGGGCTGAATTCCTCGACATTATCGGCCGGATCGAGCTTGGCGTCGTCGATGGGGTGCTGGCGGATGATCGAGTCGAAGTAGAAGCCGCCTTTGGGCATCCTGCCCGACGGCTTTGCGGACCGGTCGCCCTGCGGATACATCAGGATGTCGCCATTAGGCTCGGGCTCGGTGTTGAATTTGGCGGGCACGAGCACGTCCGTGCCGTCGAACGTCCGCCAGCGTTTCCAGCCGGCGTTCTCGAAACCGAACATGTTCTTCGGCTTGGGCAGCTCGACGACGTCGATGCCCAGCGCCTCCCGCAGGTCGGCGCCGATCTCGCCAAGCATCTGATACGGTTCGACGACTTTGACGGGCGTTCCGGGCTTGTCGAGGCCCAGCGCCTGGCGGAGGCGGGCGACGACGCTGACCTGGGCGCCCGAGCAGGCGGTGCCTCCGAGATCGACGGGGACGCGGTCGGCGGGCTGGTGGTTGATCGCGGCGACGACGCGCTGCCGGCTGGTGAGGCGGGGGACGGATGACTTCTTGCCCATGTCGATCTCCTGCACAACTGCCAAGGGTCCTGCACTACTGCCGGCGACCGCGTGCCGGAGCGGTTCCGGAGCCTGCACGCGGGGTATTGTACCGCCTGCGGGGCCGGTTTGAAGGCTTTTCCGACGCCGCGGACGGGGGATCCGGCTGCGGCGGGGCGGCAGGAACGCCGCCGGCGGAAGCTCCCATAGCCCCGTTGTTTCGGACGCAGATCGACGCAAGTTCTCTGCTGGGAAGCGGTTAGGTGACGCCGCGCCGCAAAATTCTCGGGACGCTTGACAGGCCCGAATGGGCGTGCTATAATTAAGTCTCTGTCGGGGCAGGTTTTGCGCCGCTCGGCTTACGGGGCACGTGGCCGGCGGCGCGCAGGATATCGCATGCGGCCGCACAGGATTCGAGTGGACACTGAAAAGAAGGGGAAACGATGAAAAGCGTAGTGGCTGTGGAGACAAGGGAGCAAGGGACCGGTCGTTTTAACCTGCGTGCGCTGGCGCTTGCCTTGATCCTGTGCGTTCTGGTGCTCATGTCCTGCGGTTGCGCCTCGTGGTGGAACTATCCGGGCGAGACGGCGGCCGAGGGCAACCGGCGGCACAAACGAGTCGTCCAGACCAACTTCGAAATGATGCGCGCCGACATCGACACGGTGCTGCTGCTGGATCGGCCCAGCAACCTCACCGACAAGAGACTGCCGTAGTCTGCGGCTAAGGTTGTGACCGGGCCCACGGAAGGGTTTTGGGTGGATACGCTGGTTGACTATTTCAGTCGGGTTGCACGCTATGAATGGTGGGTGGTTGTTGTTGAGCTCGTCCTGATCGGACTTGTGGTTTATTGGGTGGTGGATTTTCTCGAGGGCACACGCGGGGAGAGGCTGTTTCGCGGTGTCATTTTTCTGCTCGTCGCCGGGGTGCTGGTTTTGAACCTCGTCGTCGAGCGGCTTCCTTTCGACCGGCTCCAGTATCTCTACAAGGGCTTCCTGATCGCGGTTCTCATCGTGGCGGTCGCCGCCTTTCAACCCGAGATCAGGAGAGTTCTCATCCAGATTGGGCAACCTCGAATCTGGACAGGGTCTCTCCATCAACTCTCGCGGACGGTCGAGGCACTGATCACCGCGGTCACCGAACTGTCCGCCGCTCGCATCGGAGCGATCATCGTGCTCGAAAGACAGGTGGCCCTGGGCGAGTTCATCGAAACCGGGATCCGACTGGACGCGCGGGTCACGGCCGATCTGCTGAAGACGATCTTCTATCCCGGCACGGCGCTGCACGATATGGCGGTGGTCATCCGGGGCGACCGGATCATCGCGGCCAGGGTTCAGCTTCCGCTGGCCGAGGCGGGCGCCATGGACGGCATCGAGCTGGGCTCGCGCCACAGAGCGGCGCTGGGGATCACCGCCGGCTCCGATGCCACGTGTCTGGTGGTCAGCGAAGAGACGGGCGCCATCTCGGTGGCGCGGAACGGCCGCCTGGTTCGCAACGTGACCGAAGCCCAGATTCGCTCGTACCTGACCAGCACCATGGCGGGCAATGTGCCCCTGGTGGGACGGCTGCTCAAGCGTCACGAGTAGAGCCGCGGTCGCGCGGGGTCCGGATCGACGACGCCGTTGTGCCGGGACGGACCGAGCGCAGAAACCTGACAAGGCAGGGTTTGAATACGGACATGGTTAAGAACCCCAAACTTGGCAAGATATCCATCGTGGTTTTCCTGACGGTCCTGATCTGGGTGTGGTCGGATCTGGCCCAGGATGAGCCGATGTCCCTGTCCAATTACGTGACCATCACGGTGGCCCGGCCGAGCGATCCGACGCTCTGGGTCAGCTTCGAAGGCCCGGAATCGGCGCTGCTGCCCACCGTGACCATCGATACTGTCGATCTGAAGGGTCCCGCCTCGCGCGTGACCGAGGTGGATCGGATGAGGAAGAAGGGGGAGCTGCCCCTCGACCTCTTCGTTTCGCCCGAAGAAGAAGGATGGACGCAGGCCGGCCCGCGGACGTTCGACGTGCTGAACTTCCTCAAGCAGAGCGACGAAATCCGGCAACTGGGCCTGACCGTGGAGGGCTGCGAACCGAGGACGCTGACCGTCCAGATCCGCCCGTTGGTGGACAGACCTGTTCCCGTGGAGTGCGTCGACGAAAACGGCGCGTCCTTGCGGGCCACCATCGAGCCGCCGACGGTCAGCGCGTACGTTCCGGACGGCGTGGTGGCGGCCCGGGTTCGCCTCTCGGCCAACGAGCAGGCACAGGCTCGGGTCTCGCCGATTCGAAAGAACCCCCATGTGGAGCTGACGGCCGGACAGAGCCGGGAGATTGCCACCCGGGTGAGCGTGACGCTGGCCCGCGAAGAGGTGGTGCTGGCCGAGCATCCGGTGCAGGCGGTCTTAGGCTACTGCTTCAGCACGAACACGCAGGGCACGTACCGGGTTGTCCTCGAAAATGAGGCCGAACTGGCAACGGTCCTGGTCCGGGCGACCATGGAGGCCTGGCAAGCCTACGAACGGCAACCGTTCCACATCTTCCTGTACGTGCTGGATTCGGACCGGCAGGCGACCGACGTCATCACCAGGCCCGTCGTCTTCAACTTCCCGCAGCAGTACGTTCAGAACAAGCAGATCGAAGGCACTTCGCTTCCTTCGGCGCGGTTCGTGCTGGAATTGATTCCCGAAGACGAGAGTATCGAACCGTCCGGCCAATAACGCCGCGGCCGGCTCATGACCGTCGGCCGGATGCCGCGCGGAGTTTCCCACGAATCACTGCCCGCCGTCACATCTCGTGGGCCGGCCGAGCGACGGTTGCCAGAGTTCCCTTCGTCAGCCAGTTCTTGAGCGTCAGACCGAGGATGCCGGCGGTCATGGCCAGAACGATGACGTCCGCGATGAGCAGCGCGAGCATGCCGCTCTGGCCGGCCTGCCAGCCGGGGATGTACTTCTTGGCCAGCAGCCAGACGAGCATGGTGATGGAGGTGACGAACATGAAGACCGCCGGAACGATGGCGAACCAGTACTGACGTCCCTTGCTCATCAGCCAGGTTGTGCCCACCCAGAGGGCCAGCGCCGCCAGAAGCTGATTCGCCGAACCGAAGATGTTCCACACCACGGAATAGCCGTTGGTCAGACCCAGCAGCAGCATCAGCCCTACCGCAATGCCGGAATTGACCCAGTACAGTTGCAGGAACCGCAGGATCGCGCGATTGACGCCTCTGGTGGGGATGCCCTCGCCGGTGGGCTGCGCATATCTCACGGGCGGCTCAGTGACGGCCAGGCCGCCGGCGCCCGCCGGCTCGATCCGCTGCGGAGCGGCGTTGCTCCCATCGGTCGCGGTCGCGATGGATTCCGCACGTCCGGCGAACACATCGTATCGGCCGAAGAACGTGGCCCAGCCTTCCTCGATCATGTACCGGGTCAGACGGATCGCGGTGTCGAGCGTCGTGACGAGGAAACCCTCCAGCAGCAGCATGGCGCCCAACGCGCCGGCGGCAACCGGCAGGCCCAGCCCAAGGTTGACCGTGTGCCCGACGGCCATGGCGAAGGTCAACACGGCATTGCCGCCGCCCGCGGCCGGATAGCAGTAGCTCTTGTATGTGCCCAGCGACAGCCCCAGGATCAGACAGCACACCACGCACACCGCCAGAAGGCTTTCGAGAAGCATCGCCCAGTAGCCGACCCTGCGGGCCGCGCGTTCGTTGGAGAGCTGCTTGCACGTGGTCCCGCCGGCGCAGAGGCTGTGAAAGCCGCTGACGGCACCGCAGGCGATGGTGACAAACAGGATGGGCCAGCCCGGGCCCAGGATCCTGGTCCCCTCGGCCCAGTTGTTCCAGGGGATGGCGGCTCCGGCGGCCGCGGCGCCGCCGCGAAGGCCCGCCGCGATCAGGGCCACCAGCAGAAACACCAGGCCGGCGTACAGAATGTGCACGTTGATGAAGTCCCGGCTTTGCAGGAAGAACCAGACGGGCATGCCCGCCGCCAGCAGCACGTAGCCGCTGATCATCAGCTTCCAGGTCAGAGGAGAAACCGAAACGGGCCATTTCAAGCCGATCAGGATCGAGATCGCACAGATCACCAGCGCCAGGAGCGAACACACCCCTACAGGCCATTTCTTCTTCAGATACAGGAATCCCATCAGAGGGGAGAAGGCGGTGATGACGATCACGGACATCGAGGCGATGCCGCCGATCAACGCATACGGCTCGGCCGCGCCGGTTCGCGGATTGACGATCGATTTCTCGCGAAACAGGGTCTGGCCGGACTCCATCTTCAGGTCGGACAGCGCTACTTTGCTGGTCAGCGCGGTGGCGGACAGATCGAGAAAGGCCGCGCAGACCAGCACGAGGATCGCCACCAGGATCACGAGCATCATCACGAACGCCGCCGGGCCGATGTACCGCCGCGCGATCACGGTCAGATTCTTGCCGCCTTCGCGCATCGTCACGTAGGTCGCCACGAAGTCGTGCACGCCGCCGAGGAAGATGCCGCCCAGGACGATCCACAGCAGGGCGGGTCCCCAGCCGTAGAGGATCGCCAGCACCGGCCCGATGATTGGTCCGGCCCCGGCGATCGACGCGAAATGGTGCGCGAAGACCACGGGCGTCTTCGTGGGGACGTAGTCGCGTCCGTCATTGATGGAAACGGCCGGCGTGATCCGGGCCTTCTGCTCGCCCATCCGCCGGGCGATCAGCGGAGCATAGAGGGTGCCGCCGGCAAGCAATGCGATCCCGGCGATAAGTAGTATTAGTAGAATCGTCATGGCCGGTTCTCCAGAGAACAGGGTCTGCTCGTTCATCTGATACCAGTATACTCCCCGC
>CAZNSM010000244.1:0-5020 GCA_964575615.1 uncultured Pirellulales bacterium
GCAAAAAAACAGGCAGCCATATAGGCTGCCCAACCCGCGTAAAGCGGGGGAGTCGTCTACATACAATATCGGTTATCCGGCCGCGAAAGTCAAGCCGAAAACCGCGATTTTCCAGCCCCGCGGGCTACCCGGTGGGAAGGGTGAGAACGTGTGAAGGGTGTGAAGGGTCCAGGCCGGAGACTGTAGGCTGTAGGCCGGAGGCTGCCCAGGTGAGACGGGTGTGAACGTCTGAAGGGTGCGAACGTGAGAAGGGGCCGAGCCGGAGGTGGTGAGTGAAAAGTGACAAGTCAGAAGCGATCGGGGATGAAGCGCGCAGGACAAGAGCGGACGGTCACCCATCTACGCTTCTACGCATCTACGCTCCAACGAGCTGCGCCAGACTGGAGACTGTAGGCCGGAGGCTGTAGGAACACTCGATCGGATGCGTGGATACAGACCAAGCGTGGAGGCACATGCCACGAGTCACGAATCCCGCGAGCGACCAGCGACCAGCGACGAGATACGGCGTTACTTCTTCTTGCCGAAGAGGGGTTTCTTTTCCTTCTTGGGCTTCTCGGCCTTGGGGGCCTTTTCGGCTTTGGCCTTCTTTTCTTTGGGGGCCTTTTCCTTCTTGGCCTTGGCGGCCTTCGGGGCCCTGGGGGCCTTCTCGCGGCCGGAGAGGAGCGCCGCGGCACTGACGACGATCGCCACGAAGGCGGCGCCGCCGACGATGTACCAGACGAAGCCCTGGATGGATTGCAGGATCGAGGGCATCACGTCTCTCTGGGCGGCGACGACGACGATGGCGGCGTACAGCAGGGCCAGCAGCGGCAGGAACAGCAGCATGCCGAGCATGTTGCTCTGCGTGTCGGGCGCGACCTCGGCGAAGGCCGGCGCGATGGCGACCGGCGCGGCGACCATGACCTCGTGCGCTGCCATGTCTTCTTCGGGCGCCGCATGCTCGGCCTCGGCGGTCATGTCTTCGACCATGTCGGTCTCACCGGCGGCGGCCGCAGCGCCTTCTTCGCCGCCTTCGGCGGTGTAGATCTCATCGAGAATGCCGCCGAGCGAGGTGTCGTCGGCCTGGAGCGACAGGTCGAGCAGGCCGGAACCGCTGCCGAAACTGTCGAGGTTCACGTCCTCTTCGATCTCTTCGAGCGAGGCCTCGCCGGTGGTGCCCGCCGGACCGACCGTCTCGGCCAGCGAGTCGTCGGTGACCTCGTAGTCGGCGTCCGACTTGCCCAGCACGTCGATCCCCTCGCTGGCCAGCGCCGTGTCCATGTCGGTGATGTCGCTGTCGCTGTCGAGGATGGCCGATTCGGGGGCCAGCCCGATCTCCGACTCTTCGTCGGCGGGCCCGGCCGGCGTTTCCTCTTCTTCGGCGCCCATGCCGACCAGGAAGTCCTCCTCGGCGCTGGACGCCTCGGCGGGCTCCTCTGCGGTAAGGTCGTCGGACATCTCCAGCTCGCTGGTCGCCTCGGCGTCGGCCGACAGTTGCAGGTCGGCGGTGCCTTCCGGGGCCGGGGCCTCCTCGGGTGCGGCCTCCAGATCGAGGCCGAAGGAGGGTTCCTGTTCGGCAGCCTCTTCGGCGACGGGCTCGAGGCCGAGCAGCTCCTGCGTGCTGGCGCCGCCCTCGTCCGGCTCCAGACCGAGGTCCATGTCCATCTCCGGGGACTCCGCGAGCAGGGCGTTGACCTCGTCGATCTTGAAAAGGAGGTTGGAGCCGTCGCGGAACTCTCGGAGCTTGCCGTCTTCGGCCAGTTGCTTGACCGCGTCTTCGGTCAGTCCGAGTTTCTGGGCCGTTTCTTTGAGCGAGTAGAACATTCCAGCCATAATCACCATCTCCATCGCCAGGGACGCACGCCACGGCGGACTTGGGATCCCCGAAATGAGTTTCCTAGACTGCTTATTTTACCGTGCGGCGGCGGATTATGCAACCTTTTTTTGACGCCGGGGCCGCCGCAACGTCCGGTAACCGCGATTCTTGCATGCTCACAGCGCGGCCCGCCCGCCCAGTGCGGCCTGCCGTCGCCGGCCCGACCGCCCGCTGTCCGCCGGTCTCCGGAACCACGGCGAACCGTGCTTTTCGAGCAGTCCCACATTCGCTCACGCACGCGCCGCCGGCATACGCCGCAGTTTGCGAAGCGCCGCACAATCCCCCTGTTGCACAACCTCCGCCATTCTATATAATACGAACCGTCGCACCTTCAGTGCGTCCGGGGTGTAGCTCAGCTTGGCTAGAGCGCTTGCTTTGGGAGCAAGAGGCCGTAGGTTCGAATCCTATCACCCCGATTGTGAGGCGTGTTGTTGGGAGCCAGTGCGAGAATCCGGCTTGAGGGATGCCCGTGAGGTCGCGGGGTCCGCCGCTGCGCCGGACGAGGCGTCAACAGAATGGTGCGGATTCTGTGAGGTCGGGGGAGGCCGCGGATTGGTCTGCCGCGTCCGTGCCTCGCAGGACGGGGGTTCGGCGAGATTGGCGGTTCGCCCCAACAGGCGGGGGCGCTTGGTGTGTCTTTGGCTACACTGGCGACGCCGAAATGGGTTCGCCCCAACAGGCGGGGGGCGCTTGCTCCGGCGAGAACATACAGCACAGACGCCTCCAGGTCCGCCCGAACAGGCGGGGGCGGGCGAGGCGTCTATCTGCGGCGGGCTGGGCGGGTCGCATGCGTGCGAGGTCCGAGTTCCGGCGTGCTGTGCATGCGACGTCCTCCGGGCTTCGTGACGGTGCCGCGACCACGTTCTGCGTCTTGCCGGACTCGTGTCAGGCCCGTGGTCCGGCTGCCCGGGCGGCAGTCCCGGCGTGAGAAGATGGGAAATCTCAGCGGTTTCCGCTTGACCGGCGATCCCCGATCCCATATTCTCAGATGTGATTACAGATGTAATTGTATGGGAGGGACGTATGAAAGGACTGCCCAGAATCTCGGACGCGGAGTGGTCGGTGATGATGGTGCTGTGGTCCAGGCCGGGCCAGACGGCCGACGAGGTCGTCGCGGCGCTGCGGGGCAAGGTCCCCTGGACCGCGCGGACCGTCCGCACCCTCATCAACCGCCTGTTGCGCAAAAGAGCGCTGAAGTACGAGAAGGAAGGCCGCCGGTACCGCTACTTCCCCCTCGTGAATCGGGACCAGTGCATCCGACGCGAGAGGCGCTCGTTCGTCCAGCGCGTCTACGGCGGCACCGTCACCCCGATGCTGGCCGCCTTCATCGACGACGCCCAGCTCTCGCCCGAAGACATCCGCGACCTCAAGCGCATGCTTGACGAAAAGGACCGGGCCCAATGATGGCTTCTCTGGCCATGCACCTGCAACCGTTGCTGGACTGGCTCGTGCACACGACCTGGCACGCCGCTGTGCTGGTCTGTCTGATCCTGCTGGCTCAGAGGGTCTTCGCACGCCGGATCGACGCGCGCGGCCGCCACGCGCTGTGGCTCCTGCTGCTGATCCGCATGGCGCTGCCTTGGGCGCCTGCCAGCGGTCTGAGCGTGCACAACCTGCTGCCCTCAAGCCCGCACATCGCTGCGCCTTCGGCATGCGATGCACACCCTGCGAGCTTAGGTCCCTTGGGTCCTTCAGGTCCCAGAGTACTTGAGCGACCTGAGGGACATCCGATCGTCGGTGTGCGGTACACACCCTGCGTGTTGTCGCTGGTCTGGCTGGCGGGGGCTGCGGGTTTGGCCGGCGGCATCGCGGCCGCCCACCTGCGGCTCGCCCGTGTCTTGCGGCGCGGCAGGCCGGTGAGCGACCGATGGATTCTTGGCCTGCTCGAAGAGTGCCAGGATCTGATCGGCGTCCGGACGCCGGTGGAAGTGATTGCGACGCGTCAGGTCGCCGGCCCGGCGCTTTGCGGCTGGCTCCGTCTGCGACTGCTGATGCCCGCCGCGACGCTGGCCGAGCGGGACCGCCGCAGCCTGCGCCACATCTTCCTGCACGAACTGGCCCACCTCAAGCGCCACGACCTCCTCGTCGGCCACGTCGCCGCTCTGTTGCACGTTCTGCACTGGTTCAACCCGTTGATCGCGCTGGGCCTGCGGCGGATGCGAGCCGACCGCGAGATGGCCTGTGACGAGATGGTCCTGTCTGTCCTGGCGCCGGAGGAAACCACCGCCTATGGACGGACCATCGTCCATCAGATCGAACAATTGATCCTGTCGCGTCCCCGATGGGCGATGGCCGGACTGTGCGGAGACCAGGCCCGCATTCGCGAGCGGATCGCCATGATTGCCCTGTTCGCAAAGCATGCCCGCCGGTGGCCTGGCGCGGCGATCGTGCTGATGACGTGCCTGGCCTGCGTCGGATTGACGGAGGGTCTGACCCCCGAACCGCCGGGATTGCACGGACCCGACAGGGTCCTGCCCACCACGCACCAGGACGACCACGCCAATATCATCCGGGTCTACATCCGCCACGAAGAGACGGGCAAGTATCTGACGGCGGACGGCACAGCGGTTCGCTGTGACGCCGACGAGCCGGGCGAGGCAGGGCTGTGGGAAGCCCGGTTCGACCAGGACCTGGGCAATCCAAACCACCGCGTCTTCCTGTACTCGACCGCCGCGAACCGGTATCTGACTTGCGATGAGCGGGGCAACCCGGCGCTCGACCGGCTCGGCCCGGACCCGGCGGGACGCTGGATCGTCTGGACCCGCCCGCAGGGCGTCTGGATCATATCGGAGGCGTTCGAGGATGGCTACCTCCGTTTGGATGGACGGGGTCAGGTCCGCGCGGTGGACTTCGGCCGGGATGCCCGCAGCTTCTGGGATGTCGACCAGGTCTGGAGAGTCAAAACGTCCGACGATCCGCTGTCCAGTCCGCAATGGCGCCGGCAGCATGTTCCCGGCCCCGATTGAGGGAGCAGATCACGATTTCCGCACCACAGATGAAGCGCTGAACGGGTACACCAACAGGAGGCATCGTACGGCGGGGGAGAATGGAGCGGCAACAGTGACGACGGATAACGCTGTTGTGGAAGGGCTACTGCTCGCCAGTGACAATCCGGCGACGGCTGACACGCTGACCGCCGCGCTCGGGACGTCGGGCCTGCGCCTG
>CAZNSM010000244.1:5120-6717 GCA_964575615.1 uncultured Pirellulales bacterium
GCCTGCGCCTGGCGTCTGCTGATCGTCGACGCCACCGGCCGGACCGACGTCGTGCTGGACGTACTGTCGAAGGTCAGACGGGTCTATCCCGACGTTCCAGCGCTGGTCCTGGTCCGGCATGGAGACACGCAGACGGCGGTGCAGGCGATGAAGGCCGGGGCGTCCGACTGCCTCGAAACCCCTTTCGATCCGGCTCAACTGCGGGCCGCCGTCGAATCCCTTTGCCCGCCGACGCCCTCGGTGCTGTCCGGCCGCCACAAGGCTCTGACCCACGCCGAGCAGACCGTGCTGGGCCACATCCTCGAAGGCCGCACGAATCAGGAGATTGCCAACCTGCTGTGTCGTTCGACCCGCACCATCGAGGTGCACCGCCGCCACCTCATGACCAAGCTCGGCGCCACGAACCTGGTCGATCTGGTCAAACGCTCCATGCAAATCGAAGCCGCCCGCAACCCCCACCCCGCCGACCGCTGACGCCACACGCCGTCGCTCCCTTCGGCTGCGCTCAGGGCAGGCTTCGCTCGCGATTCGCGATTCGTGATTCGTGACTCGTGGCACGTCGCTCGTTGGAGCGTAGAGGCGTAGCCCCGTAGGATGGGCTTCAGCCCATGCCGTATCAGCCACACGGATTGTACATGCGTAGAAGCGGTGATGCGTGAATGTGTTGTCCTTACGGCCTCCGGCCCATGGTTTCGAGCTTGGACCCTTCACACTCTTCTCACCCGTCGCACCTTTCGCACGTAGGCGAGCTTCCGCCGGGCCAAAAAGCAGTGACCCGGATGCGACGACGAAGCCGCCAAGCCCCGCGAAATGCGCAAGGTGTGCCCCGAATTACCTTGTCGGTCAGGAGAGGAGATCAAGGTGGAACGAGGTTGAATCGCCCGTGCCCACAGCGTACAATGGTTGATGGTGGCGGAAAGCTAGGTTGTTCTTTGGGATGCCGGGCATGTATTTCGAGCTCGTTGGGGAGATTTGTGACATCGAGGTGATTGCCGTGGGCGGCAGTATCGACGATATCATGCGTCTCCGCCGCCAGTTCGGTCCCGGCAGGTGGCGAAAGCTCAAAGGCGTTGCCACAGTGAGAACCGCCCGCGGCAACATCCGCCTTGCCGAGCTGCATTGGTACGAAGCCCACGGCCTCGGACGAAAGAAGATGAAAATCAAGCGATTTCTGGATTGAGCCATGACTGAGCCGGCCCCCGACAGGCAGTTCGCCTTGTGCGTCGAGAACAAGGACACCGACGATCTGGAAAAGCGCAAAGTCTACGTGGTCGTCCCCGATGAGGAGGCCGCGAAGGAAGGCTATCTGCGCGTGATCGACGAATCGGGCCAGGACTATCTGTACCCGGCGTCCTATTTCATCCTGATGGACCTGCCCGCCGAAGCGCAGAAAGCCCTCCGCGCTGCAAGCTGACGAAAACCCCACCCCAGCGCCGAGGCCGAGAACGGCGGGTTATGGCCCCACACCTTCCACACTCTTCTCACCCTTCGCACGCGGGCGGGCTTCCGCCGAGCCAGGAACCAGTGACCCGGATGCGACGACGAAGTCGAAGCCGCCAACGCCCCCCGAAATGAGTATGCTGTCCCCCGAATACCC
>CAZNSM010000245.1:0-6716 GCA_964575615.1 uncultured Pirellulales bacterium
TACGACCCGAAAGACCCCGTCCCCACGATCGGCGGAGCGAACCTGACGATCTCCAAGGGGCCGATGGACCAGCGGCCGGTCGAGGGCCGGCCCGACGTGCTGCTGTTCGATTCGCCGGTGTTCGACAGGCACATCGAGATCACCGGGCCGGTCACGGTCAAGCTCTGGGTGTCGTCGACCGCTCCGGACACCGACTTCACGGCCAAGCTCTGCGACGTCTATCCCGACGGCCGCAGCATGCTCGTGCTGGACGGAATCCTCCGCGCCCGGCGCCGCGAGTCGATGGCGACGAGCGTCCCGCTGGAACGCGACAAGATCTACGAGATCGAGATCGACCTGTGGGCGACCAGCCTGGTCTTCAGCCCCGGCCATCGCATGCGCGTGGCGCTATCGTCCAGCAACGCCCCGCGCTTCGAGCCCAACCCGAACACGGGCAAGCCCTCGGGCGCCGACGCCCAGACAGAAGTGGCGACGAACACGATCTACATCAACGCCGAGCATCCCTCGCACATCGTGGTGCCCTTCGTACGTCACTGAGGAAGGATCGCTCCGTGAATCTGCTGCAACACGCACATCCCCACAGGAGAGCGCTCATGAACCGTTCGTCTCAGGTCTGCCGATTCATCGCCGTTCTGTCTCTGGCTTCCATGGCGCCAGACATCGTCCGGGGCGATACTGCTGAGCTGCGATTCGAGCGGGCCGCATCCGGATACGCCGTGCGCGTCTTGTTGGATGGTCGCCCGACGCTGAGCTCGCCGGCTGAGGGGCTCTGGTCGATCGCCGACGGCTGGAAGGACGGCTGGCCCACAGACTGGGTCCACGCCGATCCGACCGAGATGGAGCGCGCCGGCGACTGGACGATTCTGCGGGGCGTGTTGCGCACCGCCTCGGGCACCTGGCAGCTTCGCGACGCATACCGAACCGAAGGCGACATCGTCAAATGCGTGCGGCGCTTCGCGTGGCAAGGCCCCCAAGCCGCGAAGCACAGCACCCTGTCGGTCCGTTTCCAGTGTCCGGGCAGAGGTTCCGCGGCACTTCTGCCGGGCATTCTCTACTACGGGAATCCCTCCGGCCGCCGGAGCGGACGCGTGCCCGTCTACGAGGGCCGACCGGGTGACCTCGCCTTCTTCGAGGAACACCGCTTCCCGATGCCGTACGTCAGCATCGAATGGCCCGACCAGGCCGGACGCAGCGGAGCGGCGCTGCACAGCGTGCCTTCGCCCGTGCCCTTCGGTCGCCGGCCGGACCAGTGGTGGTCGCTGGGCCTGGCCGCACACGAAGACGGCACGGAATTGGCTCTGCTCTCCGGCCCCTGCGCCTCCAACGGCAAGAAGAGCGTCATCAAGGCGACCCAGAACGGCTTCATCCCCTACGACGATGCCTGCCTCGATGTCCCCGCCGGGGCGATCATCGAGAAGACCTTCTACCTCCAGGTCTACGACGTCAACTCGGAAGGCTCGGGCTTTCAGCATCCTACGCGAACGTCACTGGGGCTCTTCTCGCCATTCGCCACGGACGGCATGCCGACGTTTCGCGAGATCATCCGTTCGAAGCACCGGTTCGCCAAGACGCGTTGGCACGAAACCGACACCGAAGCAGGCTTCAAGAAGTACCCCGACCGGAACTTCTTCGTGCTGGGCTGGTGCGGCCAGGCGGCGGCGTGCGGCTACGCCTTTGCGGCCCTGGCGGATGAACTGAACGATCCTAACACGATGCGGATGGTCCAGAAATCGCTTGACTTCATCGTGACCACGGAGTTTCGCGATCAGGGCTTCTGCACCTGGTACAGTTGCGACCAGAAGCGATGGCTGCACCGCGACAATCCGGAACTGCTCTCGCAAGGCCAGGCGATGTTGAACATGGCCAACGCCGTGCGTCTGGGCAAGAGCAAGGGACTCGACGTCGCTCGATGGGGAGCGTTTTTGCGCCGCGCCTGCGATTTCCACACCACGCGGATACTCTCCGAGTCGTGGCGTCCCGCGTCTACGAACGAAGCGTTCTTCATCGCGCCGCTGTGCCAGGCCTGGCGGCTCTTCAGGGTACAGGAATACCGCGAGGCGGCTCTGAAGGCGGGACGCGTGTATGCCTGCCGTCACCTGAGCATGCGCGAGCCTTACTGGGGCGGCACGCTCGACGCCAGTTGCGAGGACAAGGAAGGTGCGTTTGCAGCGCTTCAGGGCTTTCTCGCTCTGTACGAGCTGACCGGCGAGCCCGAGTATCTCAAGTGGGCGGCGCACGCGGGCGACGTGGTCCTGACCTACGTCGTGGTCTGGGACATCGACCTGCCCGCCGGGCGTTTGCGCGATCACAACTTCAAGACGCGCGGCTGGACCGCCGTATCCGTCCAGAACCAGCACATCGACGTCTTCGGCGTGCTCATCGCGCCGGACATCTACCGCCTGGGACAGCACCTCGGACGCGAGGACCTCAAGAAGACCGCCCTGCTGATGTACCGAAGTTGCGGCCAGCTCATCGACCCCTTCGGCAGCCAGGGAGAGCAGCCCCACCACACGAACTACGCCCAGCACGGCGACTTCCGAAAGCAGTTGGAGGCCGGCAACATCGCCGGCGTGCGCGGCAACTACGTGGAACAGTGGACCGTCTTCTGGATCACCGCCCACTTCCTCAACGCGGCCGCCCAGTTCAAGGAGCTGGGCGTGGCGATCTGGTAGGGGCGATCCGTCTCTGGCGGACCTCGCCCTTACGCGGGTGCAGCAAACCTATGCAAACCAAGACGCTCAAAAGTGACTCGCTGCTGCTGGTGGCCGCCTTCTTCTGGGGCACGACCTTCGTCGCCCAGCGCAAGGGCATGGACCATATGGGTCCGATGACCTATAACGCCCTGCGTTTTCTCCTCGGCGCTGTGACACTGGCTCCTCTGATCGCCTGGCCGGGCCTTCGCCTGGCGGGCGCCCGAACCGGCACGCCCCGCCTTCTGCTCTGGGGTGGTCTGCTGGCCGGCGCGGCCCTCTTCGGAGGGGCCTCGCTCCAGCAGATGGGCCTGCAACACACCACCGCCGGCAAGGCCGGCTTTGTCACCAGCCTCTACGTCGTCCTGGTTCCGCTGATGGGCCTGCTCCTGGGGCATCGCTGCGGCCCGTCCCTGTGGCTTGGCGTCGCTCTGACCGTTGCCGGCTTGTATCTGCTCAGCGTCACCGAATCGTTCACCATCGCGCGGGGCGACCTGCTGGTGCTCGCCAGCGCCCTGTTCTGGGCGATTCACGTGCAGTTGATCGGCTATCTGGCCCAGCGAGGCGACCCGCTGCGTATCGCCTGCGCCCAGTTCCTGGTCTGCTCGGCACTGAGCATTGTGGCGGCCCTGGCGGGCGAACCGATCACGGCCGGAGCCATCCGCGCCGCCACGATCCCGATTCTCTATGGGGGGATTCTCTCGGCGGGCGTGGCCTTTACGCTACAGGTCATCTGCCAGCGAACCTCGCCGCCCGCCCACGCCGCGATCATCATGAGCCTCGAAACCGTCTTCGCCGCTCTGGCCGGCTGGCTGCTGCTCGATGAGCGCATGGGCTGGCGAGGTCTGGCCGGCTGCGCGCTGATGCTGGCCGGGCTGATGGTCGTGCAGTTGCCGCCCCTGCTCAGCGCCGGCCGCAAAGCCCGCCGGCCGGAAGGAGATTTGGCGATCCTGCCGGAAAGGCCGCCCTATCACGATCCGGTCTGCTGAACCGAACCTTATGCGTTGGCGTCAGTATTCTGGGGGAACGGGGCGTTAGCCGTTGCAGTCAGAGGCCCGGTTTGAGATCATGGGCGCGTCAGGTTGCGTCTCCTGCCGGGCGAGTGCCTGAGGAACAGCAGCGATCAGAGTCGACACGGAGCCATTCAGCGTGCCATTGAGAGGACACACCCATGTATAGCATCGATATCTCCCGACGCCAGTTCATCGCCACGACCGCCGCCATCGCCGGGGGCATGGCCCTGTCGCCCCTGGCCGCTCGCGCCGCGGGAGCCGCCCGAGCGACCGCCGCCGACCAGGTGGCACTGGGCCGGACCGGCCTGAAGCTCAGCCGGCTCGGCGTCGGCTGCGGCAGCAACAGCGGCAACGTCCAGCGGTCCCTCGGCCACGACGGCTTCAATCGCCTGATCCGCTACGCCTACGATCAGGGCCTGACCTACCTCGACACCGCCCAATCCTACCAGACCCACGAGTGGATTCGTCAGGCCATCCAGGGCCTGCCGCGAGAGAAGTTCTTCATCCAGACCAAGATGAGCGGCAACCCGGAGAAGCCCCTGGAGGTGCTCGACCGCTTCCGCCAGGAGCTGGGGACCGACTATATCGACAGCGTGCTGACCCACTGCACCGTCACGCCGGACTGGGATAACGAGCGAAGGCGCGTCATGGACGCTCTGGAGGAGGCCAAGGCCAGGAAGATCATCGGCGTTCACGGCGTCTCGTGCCACAGCCTGCCGGCGCTGGCGCTGGCGGCCCGCCTGGACTGGGTCGATGTCAACCTCGTGCGTCTGAACCCCCAGGGCGCGCACCTGGACACGCCGGCCCTGACGTGGAACGCCACGAGCAACGCCTCGCACGTGCTGCCGGTGATCGAGCAGATCAAGCTGATGCGCCAGAACGGGCACGGCGTCATCGGGATGAAGATGATCGGAGATGGGGACTTCACCGAGGCCGCCGACCGCCGGACCGCAATCCGCTTCGCCATCCAGTCGAACCTGACCGACGCGATCGTCATCGGATTCAAGAGCGCCGAGGAGATCGACGAGGCCGTCAAGACGGTCAACGCTGCCCTGGCCGCAATCACGTAGACGGCCGTAGGGCCGAGGGCGAAGAAGTTTGAAGTGTGAAGTGTGAAGTGGTAGGTCATAGAATGATTCGGGAGTGCTGTATGGGGCGTCGTCGTCTGGTGGTCGGTGTTATGGTCGTTGTCATTCTTTCGCTCGCCGCTCTGGCGGTCTACGCCGCGGAGCAGACCAGGCCCAGTGACGAATTCCGCAAGCAGTTCATCGACAACTTCCGGCGGACGGGCCTGAACACCGCGCCCGGCGACGCCATGATGCTCCGCATCCTCGTCGAGGCCTCCGGCGCCAAGCGAGGCGTCGAGGTCGGCGCCGCCAGCGGCTACGGCGCAATCAACATGGGAATCGCCTTCGAGCGGACCGGAGGCCACCTCTGGACCCTGGAGATCGATCCGCGAATGGTCGGCCAGACCCGCGAGAACGTCGCGAAGATGGGCCTGCAAGAGACGGTCACGTGCGTCGAAGGCGATGCGCTCCAGACCCTGCACGAGATCGAAGGCCCGGTCGACTTTGTCTTCATCGACGCGGTGAAGAGCGATTATCTGAAGTACCTGCTGATCCTCGAGCCCAAGCTCGCCAAAGGCGCCGTCGTGGTGGGCGACAACGTGATCCAGTCGGCCCGCGCCATGCAGGACTTCCTCGACTACCTCCAGACCAGCCCCGATTATGACACCGTCATCATCCGCTCGTCGATGGAGAAGAACGACGGCATGTCCATCAGCTACAAAATCCGCTGACCGCGCGAAGGGCCTGCCTACGCGCCGTTGCGGCAGAAGATGTCGATGGTTTTGGCGTCGACGGTGACCAGGGCCTCGCCGTTCTGGACGGTCAACGGCTGGCCCGTTTTCCAGTGCTTAAGACCTGCCACCGCGTCCGCGACGCGCTGCGGGATGACCGACGTGTTCAGCTTCAGATGGATCGGGCTGGCCATCGGCTGGTAGCCGTTGTTGATGATCGCCAGGGCGACGTCGTCCGTGGCGATGCGCAGGAACGCGTACACCAGATCGTCCGACCACAGCGTGACGGTCGTCCCGTACTTCAGTGCGGCGTTGCTTTTTCGCAGGCGGATGAGGTCCCACGTCCACTCGTAGATCTGGTGCTCCTTGTAGAGGTGGGGCTTGGCGTGGTGGTCGTTGCCGATCGCGTCCCACGGGAAGTCGCGGCGCAGGTCGCGGTCGTCGGCGTCTTTCCAACCCTCCAGCCCGATCTCGGTGCCATAGTAGAGCTGTGGAATGCCGCGCATCGTGAACAGCGCGCCCAGGCAGAGCTTCGTGACGCGGACGGCCCAGTCGAGCCCGGCGCCGATGCCGGGGTGCTTGGTCCGCGCGTGGCTCATGATCCGCCGCTGGAGGTCGTGGTTGTCGAGCAGCGTGACGAGCCGGTTCGCGTTGCGGTATCCGCCTTTGAAGGGGTTGTCGTTGTCGAGCACACCCAGAGGCTCGTTGTCGTTCAATCGCGGCCGGGCCAGCCAGTAGCGAATGCTCTCATCGTAGATCAGCGTCGATCGTAACGCCGTGCAGAGCGGAAAGTCAAAGATCGAGTCGAAATCGTGATAGTTCTGGTACTCCAGGAGCCGGGCGACTTCATCCTTGCCCTCGAACAGCACCTCGCCGATCAGGCACACATCGGGATGCTCGCCGCGAATCTGCGACTTGAAGTAGTGCCAGAACTTGGGCTCGACGTGCTTGACGGTGTCCATGCGGATGTTGGTGACCTTGCCCTTCTCGATCCAGTCTTCGATGTTGTTGACGAAGTAGTCGAGGACCTCGGGGTTGTCGTGGTTGAAGTCCGGCAGGCCCGACAGCTCGCCCTTGACGTCGCCCCAGCCGCCTTCATTGAACCAGTCCGGCTGGAACTTGCCCTTCGCCCCGTAGCCGGCGTGGTTCACCACCATGTCGAGCACGACCTTCATCCCTTTCTTCTTGCACAGGGCGACGAACTTGCCGAACGTG
>CAZNSM010000246.1:0-6495 GCA_964575615.1 uncultured Pirellulales bacterium
ACCTCTACCTGATCCAGCGCTCCCAGCCAGAAATAGGTGGTGGTGGATTCGCCGCGGCCCAGGTTGAATGAGCCGGTGGAGGTACCGAGGACCGCCGTCGTGAGCAGTTCTCGGTCCAGGTTTCCATAGACGTAGGTCCGGATGAATTCGCCTTTGGAGTAGACGCCGGCCACATGGTACCAGGTGCCTTGCTGCAACACGGTCCCACCGGGCAAGTCTCGGTTCAGGGTGCCCGCATTGGCGGACGTACGAATCTCGAACTCGAGGATGTTGTTGGTATAGAGGCCGAGCTTGTAGCCGCCCGTGGTCCCGTCCTGGTTGCTCGCGATCTTGCGATCCCCGGCGGCGAAATCCATTTTGATCCATGCGGTGACGGTGACTGCATCGGTGAGGTTCAGGCTCGCGCCCTTCCCACAATCGACGTACGTGGACGCCCCGTCGAATTGCAGGGCCTGGCCGATCATGCCGGTGACCCACGCCCCGGTCCCGACGACAGTTCCGTTGTTGCCTTTGCCCGACCCGTCCGTGGCGTTTCCGTCCAGGGCATACAACGCCACCAGATTCGCATCGCCCGGATCGACCGGAGTGACAAACTCGGGGGCCTTGGGGTAGAGCCGGATGTCGTCGAAGTACAAGACGCCCGACGCACCCGCGCCCTCGACGCCGATCGTCAGCTTGGTGACGTTGCTCAACCCGCTGACGGCCGACAGGTCGATGTTCCACGCCTGCCACACAGGTCTCTTGATGTCCCCGGCGGCACCGTTGTAGGCGACCTTGGTGTTGTTGATCTTGACGTACAACTGGCCGGTATTGTCAGCGTCACCGTAGAAGCTGATGGACAGACTCCTGATGCCGTTGGTCGTCCAATCCTGTGACAGGGCATACTCGGCCTCCGCAACGGACGTCGCGGCGTTGTCGTACGACAGCGGCATCGACTGTTTGCCGCTCTTGACGATCGTCTGCTCTGCGAACGGAGCGTTCAGATGGCCTACCGTCGAACCGGTACCATTGACCCAACCGTCGAGCCAGGCGTCGAAGATGGCCTCGCCGGCCTCGATGTCGTCGGTGTAGCTCTCGAAGTCGTCGACGACGATGTACTCCTCGGTCGTGAAACTCCAGACATCGCCGTCCCACACTGTGACCGCGTCGGCTTCGTTGACCTCATCGACCCTCCAGTAGTAGGTCGTTCCCAGATTCAGCGCTGCCGGCGCATAGGTGGCGGCACCTGTCGTTGTGGCCAAGGCCAGCGACTCGGGATCCGTGCCGAAATACACATCGTGCGAAACCGCCTCGCGGCCGGCTCGCCAGCTCAGCGGCGAATTCACGGCCACGCCGGTCGCGCCATCTTCCGGCTGCGGCTCGCGAGCCTGGGCGGGCACGTACGTGAAGCGGACTTCGCTCAGGCCATATTGGCCCATGGGCCCCCAGCCGCTGTTGACCGTAAATCGGACGAACTTCGCGGGCACACCGTCGAAATCTACCGTCGTATTGGCCGTGTAAGTGCTATTGGCCGTCGCCTTGGCGAATTCGACGTCGCCGAAGACCGTCCAATCGACACCGTCCGCCGAATACTCCACGGCCACATCTTTGAGCCCGAAACCGAGGATGATCTCGAACTCGACATTGTAGTTCCACACCAGCAGTTGGTGGAGCTTGTACACACGATCGAACTCATATTGGATCCAGATGGGTCCGTCGGACGGCAGGCCGAGCCACATGGCGTTGCTTTCCGTCGAATGCTGATCGGCGGTGTTGAGTCCGGAGCCGTTGATCGTATTCTCAATGCCCGCGCCTGCGTCGGAAATCGCGTTGGTGGTCGCGATGATGTTCTCAACGGGATAGGCAAACGGCTCGACGGTGAAGGTCCAGACGTCGCCCTTGAAGATCGTGAAATCGGGCGCCGAATTGACTTCATCGACTCGCCAGTAATAGGTCTGGCCGAACTCGAGCAGGCCGGCGGGATCGTATGTCGCCGCGGTCTGACCCTGGCTGACCAACACACCCATCGGGTTGCTCCGGCTGGCAGTGTTGACATCGGTGAAAACCGTGCCGAAATACACATCGTGGGTCGCGGCCATCTCACCGGCCGTCCAGGCAAGAACCACGTCGCGAGGGATATCAATCGCGCCGTCCACAGGAACCGGACCACCGGCGGCACCGGGCAGACTGCCGTCGGAAAGCAGCTCCACCTCGCCGATCTGCATGCTGTTGGCCGCAGCGCGATTGCGGACCTCGGTGAAGAAAACTTCGTAGTGCTTGTACGCCCTTCGGTTCTTGATCGCAATGGGGGCCGAAATCCACGTGTTTCGGGGATAGGCAGTGGCCTGGTTGAACTCGTCGATCGTTCCCTCGGCAATCAGGGTGTAGGGACCGTCGATGCTTTCGTTGGAGCCGGAGAATCGGAACGCGATCGGATCGCGCTCGACCGCGTCATTGGCGCTGGCGAAGTTCAGGGCCTTGACCACCACGCGGGGACCCGACGGCGTTACGCGGAAGCCCGCGCCTCCGGTGGTCGGATCGACATTGCCGTCCAGATCGACGAAGGACGTCTTGAAGCACAGGTACTTGGCGCCAGAGATGACATCGTCGATCGCGCGGGGCGGGGTCTCTGCCGCCGGCCAGTTGTTGTCGTTGGGGACTCCGACGAGCGGGTCTCCAGGATTGGTGATGTCGAACATCTGCTGGGCCTGGGCCGCCCCGCCGGCAAGCAGGACCACAGCCAGAATCCACAATGACAATCTTCTCATGATGACAATCTCCTCACAATCAACCTGCTGTTTTGGTGGCGCCTGGAGGAATGCACTGGTCCCAGGCAGAACGACGTACGATGAGTCGGACCCTTGCCGAGGGCTGAAACACCTCCTTCCCGGTACGCAGACAAACACCCTTACCGCAGAAAATCAAAGACAAACGCCATGGAAGTGCACAAAAAGCACGCCCCCCCGCCAGCCATGTACCCATCAGAACGCACGGTGCGCCTCCGATTCCGGCTCGCACTACAACCGCACTTCACAGTCCGTTCTATGCAGAATGCCACGGTCCAGGGGCTGCGCCACACCGAATGCGGACCTTGCAGCCCACTTACTTTTATACCAGATCGCCCCCCCGGCGTACAAGGAGATTCTGCAACATTCGCTTGCGGCCGGCCCCCGTGGAAGTCCGCCCGCGAGTCGTTCCCGAGCATGGGCGCCGGCCGGCTCAGAGCGGCAGAAGGTAGATATTGCGGAACTCGATGGGGCTGCCCTCGCTCTGAAGGCCGATGTAGCCGGTGGCCGGGGAGGCGGCGATCCCCTCATTCTGGAGGACGCCGTTGACGTAGCAGCGGATGGAGCCGCCCTGGCAGTGGATGTCGTAGCTGTTCCACTGTCCGGCCGGCTTCTCGCTGGTGGCCGCCTTCTTGGCGATCAGCACGAACTGCTTTGATGGATCCTTCCGGTCGGTCCCGTCCACAGTCAGGCTGGTCCCATTCATCAGCACGAAATCTCCCGCATTGCCCGCCTTGAGCTGGACTTCGATGCACTCGGGCCAGACCTTGTCGGGCCCGTCCATATGGAGCAGGACGCCGCTGTTGCCCGGGGTTTCGGGCCACCGCCACTCGACGTGCAGATGGTAGTTGTTGTGTCGCTTGGCCGTGCGCAGGTAGCCGTTCGGCTGCCCTTTGCAGTAGATCCCGTCGCCACGGACCCACCAGACGTCGTTGGCATCGGCCGACGGGTCCGCCAGCACGCGCACCCACCCGGTGAAATCCTGGCCGTTCCACAGCACGGTCTTCTTCCCGTCCGACCCCGACTTCAAAGCTCCCTTGCAGCCCGTCAGCCCGACGAGCGTGACCCCCACAACCATCCACAGCGCCAATCTGCCCGCAGTTCGTCGCATCGTTCTGCCCTCGCAAATTCAAAGCCAATCCGTTTCGGCGGCATGGCCTTCGGCGAAGAACGTCCCCAGCCTGCCACCGCCCATGCTCCCTATATGGCGACTGCGGCAGCAAAAGGCAAGGCCAAAACTCCGCCGCGACGAAAGGGTTCAGGGCTTTGTCCGCGACGCAACTCGAGGCTTTCGGGAACCAAAGAGGCGATGCTCGGTCCGCAGGACCGCGCGGATGATCCTCTCCGGGCACGTGCCGGGGTGGGCGTCGGCCCAGGCCAGCAGCCGGTCGCTCAGGAGCAGTCGCAGGCCCAGGAATTCCAGGCCGACGAGGATCAGCCATGAGCCGGGAGTAGCCGGCGTGACCAGGGCGAGGAATCCCAGCACAATCAGGATCACTCCAATGACCTGCTTGCCGACTTGTCTCATGGGAACAGTCCAAATCCAATCGTCCGGCAGGCCACGGGCGGATCTGCTCGGCGGACGACCAAGCGGATCACTTGCCCCGGCGTGCGAGGATGGCTTCGATCTCGTCCATGGTCCGGTTCATGGTGAGCATGGTCTTCTCGAAGGGACCGGAGGTGGTCATATCGACGCCGGCTTTCTTCAGAATCTCGACCGGATAGTCGGAGCCGCCGGCCGAGATGAAATCGAGATAGCGCTGCACCACGCCCTCGGCGCCGCTGAAGACCTCTTCGGCCAGGGCGGTTGCGGCGGTGAACGACGTCGAATACTGATACACGTAGAAGTTGTAGTAGAAGTGCGGGATGTACGCCCATTCGACGGCGTAGAGATCATCGATCTGGCAGACGCCCTTCTCGTGGCCGTAATAGTCCTTCAGTATGCGGCCGTACAGTTCGGTCAGCGCGTCCCCTGTCACCGGCTCGCGCCGTTCGACCTTCTCGTGCATGCGCAGCTCGAACTCGGCGAACTGCGTCTGGCGGAACACCGTCCCCTTGATGCCGTCGAGATGGTTCATCAGCAGCGACAGCCGCACGTCGTCGTCCTTGATCTCGCCGAGCATCTTGTGGATCAGCATCGCCTCGTTGAACGTCGAGGCCACCTCGGCCACGAAAATCGAGTAGTCCGCCAGCGGAAACGGTTGGTTCTTGTTGCTGTAGTAGCTGTGCATCGTATGGCCCAGTTCGTGCGCCAGCGTGCTGACGTCGTCGAACTGGCCGTTGTAGTTCAGCAGGATGTAGGGGTGCACGTCGTAGGCGTTGCCGCTGGAATAGGCGCCGGAGCGCTTGCCCGGCGTAGGATACACGTCGATCCATCGCTCATTCAGGGCCTTTGCGACGACACCGGCATAGTCGGGCCCGAGCGGCCGGACCGCATCGAGAACCAGGGCTTTGGCCTCGTCGAAGCTGTACCGCAGGTCCACGTCCTTGACGACGGGAGCGTACAGGTCGGAGTACTTCAGGGTCTCGACGCCCAGCATCCGCTTCTTGAGACGCAGATAGCGATGGAACGTATCCAGATTGGCCCGGACGTTGTCGATGAGGCTGTGGTAGACCTCGGTCGGGATGTTGTTGCGATCCAGCGCCTGGTGTAGACAGCTCTCGTAGTTCCGCATCCGCATGGTGAACGCATGACCCTGCAAATGGGAATACATCTGGACCCCGAAGGTCTGTTTGAACCCGCTGATGGCGGACCAGAAGGCCTCGAAGACCGCCTCGCGATCGGCGCGAACGGCCGAACTGCGATGGAGTGCGTAGCCGGCCTTGTTGAGCAGGACCTTCGTCCCGTCGCTGAGCGTGACCTCGGGATAGGGCAGCTCCGCATCGCTGAAGATCCTGTAGATCGAGCCTGGACCGCCGGCCATCAGGGCGGTTTCGGCGAGAATCTTCTCTTCCTTCTCGGAGAGTTTGTGCGCCTTGCGGCGCAGGATGTCCATCAGGTACATCCGGTAGACCGCCAATCCCGGCTCGGCGGCGATGAATCGCTCGATGGTCGCGGCGTCGAGTTTGACGATCTCCGGCTCGACGTACGAGGCTCGGCTGCCGTACTCGGTCATGAGCTGCTCGACCGCCTGCTTCATCGCCAGGTACCTGGAGACCCGCGTGTCCTGGTCGGACTTCATCGAGGCATAGCTGTACAGCCGGCCGAAGGCCTTGGAGATGTCGCTGTCCAGCTCCAGGCAGGCCCGCAGGTTCGCCGCATCGTTCAGCCGGCCGCGGTATTCCCCGATCGCGTCCAACCGGCCGGCCAGTTCCTCCTTGGCCTGCTCCCACGCCCCATCCGATGGGTAGAGGTCCTCCAGTTTCCACTGGTAGACCTCCGCGATCTCCGAACGCTCTTTCATTTGCCCGGATGCCGCTTCAGACAGACAGAATACCAGGACCGGCGATAGCATTGCGACGGTATTGAGCTTGCTCATGACATCTCCTTATGTTGCTCTCTCTTGCCCTTGGGGGGTCGCTCCATCCTATAGTCCGTCGCTGCGCGCTTGTCAATGCCGGCCTGCCGGCGATCCAATGAAAGCGGGGCTCGCATCCAGTGGACACGAGCCCCGTAGAAGAGACTTCTTCTCGCTGTCAGTGCCCTGACAGACAGGTCAGATCATTCGGCAGTGACCGGGCGGCCGAAGCCGATGTCGTCGATGTAGAGGATGCCGGAGCCGCCGGCCGC
>CAZNSM010000247.1:0-6486 GCA_964575615.1 uncultured Pirellulales bacterium
GCTGGTGTGGACCCGATGCAGACCCTATCGGGATGGACCTGCAGAGGGCGCGATTTACTGTCGTGTGAAGTTATTCGGTTATCCGAATAGCGGGCAGCGAAACGGCTCGAACCATCGTAACGAGAGTGCAAGGTCGGCAGGCTCCTCTGGGATCGCCTTCAGACTGAGCCAGCCGCAACTCTCACTTTGCCGCAAAGAACGAAAATCCTACCAGAGTGCCGGCCTGCACGGAGCGATACAGAATATCCTGCTGACGCGGGTCAGAACAGCGGATGTGAGAAGGTCGGTTCCGCCGGAGTCGTCTCGCGCTCCGGAGCCGTGCGGTCGGACTCTGTGATCGACACCGGGCGTCCTGCAAGTCGGCCGGCCCTGAGCTGTTTCTCGACCTTCAGGTCGTCCTTGAGCTTGAAGAAATGGCGGCTTTCGGGTCCCACGGTGCAGTCGAACAGGTCGGCCTTGTGCCGGATGAGATTCATCTGGTTCTTGACGGTATACGCAGACTTGCCGAGCACGGCGGCGAGGTCGGCGTAGGACATCTGGCGGTCCCGGTTCTGGAAGAATACGGCCAGCATGCGTTTCTGCTGCTCGCTGAACCGATCGATATCGAGTCGGCGGGCTGGTGGATAGGGCGCCGAGTCGATGGCTGGCGGATTCGCCGCCCCTGCGATCGGACGGACCGAACGCTGTGGGAGTCGGTCGGCATACGCGGCCGACTGTGCGGGTGGTGTGTTGACGATCTGCTCCAACTGTGTCAGCGCCTTTTCGTGCCGGTCGGTGAGGTGCTTGCATGCGGCGATATCGTCTTCATGCCTGTGAAGCGCCAGATGGACCGTGCCGATCTGTGCGTCCAGATTCGAGACCTGCGTCCGCAGATCGCAAAGGGCTGCGGCCAGACGGCGGTGTTCCTCCGGGGAGACGTGTGCCTTCGTGCGTTTTGACCTGAACAGATCGAACAAACCCATCTTCAGGCTACGGTTCCTCCGAACCTGCGGTGCAATTGCAGGCGATAGAGCTGCCACTCGATCTCGGCCAGGCGCTGGAAGATGTCCTCGCGGATGGACTGTGCAACGATTGAAGAGCGATGGTTGAGAAGAGAGTACATCTGCAGCAGACCGGTTAGCAAAAGGGAGTACTCACTGCGAAGGTCTACTGCGGTGGAATCATGTATTCGAAATGCCGATATCCCGTGTGATTGGTCCTCCCGGCACTTGAGTCGCTCCCAAGCGAGCAGGGCCCTGATCCGCCCGAGGCTCTCCTGGAGACGCTGTAGTCTTTCCTGCAGGTCCGGTTCTATCATGTAAACAATAGGCGGCCAGGCTATATAAATCTTACGCAAAGTCGACCACCGGCCGGCGTCCTGGACGCCGGCTCAGGAGTACATGTCGTCATAGTTGTCCAGGTCGGCCCAATCGAGGGTATAGGGGTCGTAGTCGTCGTCCGGGTCCTGGGACTTGTGCAGGTGGTCCAAGATGCGGTTGACCACCCGGCGGATGGCGCGGGTGTTCTCGCAGATTTCTTCGAGGGTGCGAACGGCCTTGTCGTCCTTGTCTTGTGGTGTATTTGTTTTCGATGTCATTTCAAAATGGCAACGCAGAAGGAGTATTTAAGGATTATGGTGATCGGAAATAGTGAATGCAGATTTATATATTGCGCTGACCGGACGGAGAACGGGGAGGGCCTTGTCGTCGGCCCTCCCCAGAACTCGCCCGCCTTGTCTACAGGCAGGCATCCGCAACGCTCAACTCCGAAGCCAAGAGGTTCAGTTGGAGATCGGGCTCGATGGGCAGTTGCCGCAGATGCTTGGTGAACTGGGAGACCATCAGGCCGGCGGCGATGTTGGCGCAGTAGATCGTGGTCTTGGCCGTACAGGGGCCGACGAAGGCCTCTTCCGTGCGGAACAGGGTGGTTGGGTAGTGTCGCTGAGATCCGGCATCGCAGGCGGTCAGGACCCGCAGGACCTCGGCGCTCATTCGCGCATCGCAGAAGAAGCTGACCCGGTCCTTGACCGCCTCCCAGATCAGCCGACGGATGTCGATGCTATCCACGCAACAAAACGCCGCGTTGCCGATCTCCATACGGCGTCGAAACCGTTGCGGCACGGAGATGATCTCGATGCCGGAATTGACCTTCCTGCAGATCTCTGCCGTGGCCTCGACCTTGAGCCGGCCCAGGTCGTCTTCCTGGTAGCCCTGGCTGGCCAAGTTGCTCGTCTCGACCACGTCGAAGTCAACGAGTTGGAGCCATGGGACCCCCATCGCCGTCAGTTGCAGGGCCACTTGGCGGCCGATGGCGCCGACGCCGATGATTGTGGCCCGACAGGCCGCGATTCGTTCGGGCGGCACGATGTCGCGCTGGCGGCTGTACCTCTCGTCATTGCTCATAGGAAAAGCACCTCACTTTCCCGGTCCCACAGTTCCGGCCGGTCCGCCAGCTCATCGAGGAGCGCCTGGCGTTGGGCCGGTTCCATCCCTTCGAATTCAGCCAGGAAGTCGTACGGCAGCGCGCAGTCCAGCGCCGTGCCAGTCTTCTTCTCATTCTTTGGCCCGGGCGCCGCCAGCCAAGTTGTCGCCGTCACGTTCGCCCGGTACTCGGCATCCCAGGACTCGTGGTCGGTGCCGCCAAAGGCTTTGGAATAGTCCACGGCCACGGGAATCAACACCTGGCCACCGGGGCCTACGTGGAAGCTCAGGCGTGCGTACGTGCTGTTGTCCTGAGCGACGATGGCCATCACCGCCCACTGGCAGGAGCCGAAGACCCGTTTGAAGGTGTCCTCGTCTGTGCTGCTGGGCTCCGGTGAATCCGCTGGATGGGTATGTAGCCACAGACGGGCGAACTGCTCAGGCTTTCGGCCCAGGTCCACCTGGGTATCGAAGAACCTGCCGACCGCCTCGTCATCGAACTTGACGCTGACGCAGCTCACCTCCTGTTTGACCGTAACGAAGTCCTGGACATACAGCAGGTCATCCGGGTCGCTGATGCCAAAGCCGCCAACCTCGTTGTCCGATTGGTCCCGGAGGTATAGGAGCTTGGCCCAGGCCGTCGGACTGAAGCGCAGGACCGGTGCCACCGGCCCGTCCTCGTCGTCGAACCAGTCCTCATCCCACAGGGACCGGCTGGCTCTGGCCGGCGTCTTGGGCCTGGTCTGTTTCTTCTGGTGTTCCTTCTGCGTTGTCTGTGTCGTCATCTTGATCCTCGCTTTCTTCTTTGCAGTTCGGGCACAGCCCGTCCTCGATACAGGATTGGCAGCAGATTGATTCACAGTTGGCACATCTGCGTTTGGCGCACGTGCGGCACAGCGGCTGCTCACAGATTCCGCATTCACGGGCGCAGTGGCTGCAGAGCAGTTCGCCGCAGTCAATGCAGACCCTGTCGCATTGGTCGCAGATGGCATCGCCGCACTCGCTGCAGTAGCCCACGTTCTCGCGATCCATCAGATAGCCGCACTCGCTGCACGGTGTACCGTCCCAATCGGCCAGAGGGACGTAGGGACTGTCCGGGTTGTAGGTCGTCAGGATACTGCGGACCATGCTGAAAAAGTCCGCTAGCCGGCCCTCTTCCAACGCCGCCCGTATGGCGGCGCCACCCTCGCCCTCGCAGAGCACCTCGTTACTGACGTGCGGATGGGTGATCGCGGAATCGTTGGCGGCGGGATTGGGCTCGAGGGCCAGAATGCGGTAGGGGCTCCTCTGGTACATCTGGTTCAGGTCGTCCAGGTGCAACACTACCTGGAACCGTCCCAGAGATATATCCTCCAGGGTAATGGACTCTGTGGTGACACACAGGGCCTTCTGCTGGTGATTGAATTCGACCTCATCGAACTCCTGTTGCAAGGCTCGCAGTTCATCGGCAATCACAGAAAGACCTGGCACCTCCCTGTGCCGCCGGTCCAACAGAGACTGCAGATTGGAGGCCAGGAATGGAATCTCATCCAACTGCCGCCCAGCGCTTTTGCAGGACCGTTCGGCTGCCGCAAACCAGTCCCGGGACACGGCCACCACAAGTCTGTGCGACTGTCGAACCAGATCCTGCCATGCTCCTGCGAACAGGCTCAACTGCGCTGCGCATCGCATGTAGCGGCTCTTTCGCAACTGTTCGAGAGCACGCTGGACCCTGCCCGCAACGCGTACCAGTTCCTTGTCGTTCATGATGGTTCCTTTCCAAAAGAAGAAAGGGCATCTGCCCGCGACAAGCAAACAGATGCCCTCGAGTGACTTTGACGGCATGGAAGCGCTACAGCGCTCCCTCGATCTTGGTGGGCGTAATGGTCACGCGGTCGTTGGCCTGCAGCACGTAGTCGCGCGGCACCGGTTGACGATTGACCCGGATCAGGTAGTCTTCGGGCCGCTCATGGGGCATCTTGTCCTTGAAGAACTGCGACACAGTCGTCCCATCGGTGACATCGAGGTAGTCGGCGAACCCGCCGCCGGAGTTGTTGATGTAAAGCAATCTCATGGTCATGTCCTTTCATTATGTGGAGGTTCTGAACAAATCTGTTTGATGCGTGCGACGCTTCATGGCCGCTGTTCCTGGCGGACTGCGCGCAGAGCGTCCCTTACTGTTCATGGCATGTCCTTTCATTTGGGTTTAGGAGGGTAGGTCAGTTAGGCAGGTGAGGTGCTGTCGTGCGGGTGATATCGGATGTCCTGTCAGTCCTGTTCGCTGCGCAGAATATCCGCGATGCACTGGAGCAATCTGGCCAGGTCGCACGGCTCCATAGGCAGGCCTGCCGCGGTGTTCATGGACGTGCTGTCCAGCCACTTCGCGATGGGCATAGCCGGGAACGCAATGACCACCTCCTGTGCCTCGATGGCCAATCGTTCGAGCTTTCGGGCGATTTGATACCGCCTCATGGTCTCATCGAGCACATCAGCCGCAGGCTCGGGATAACCCAGGATCTCCTTGAGCATCTTGATCTCCTCGGCATAGGCACGGGATGGTTCGCCCCCGGTATCGAGACCTTCCAGGATCGCCTCGATCGTGTCGTAGACTTCGTTGAGCATGGGAATCTCCTTCAATGGGTTCTCTGCATTGTGGGTACAGCCGACGTACGTCCTTCAGCTCTCGGCTTGTTGGTCATCGTCTCCGGCTGCTGTGTGGTCGCCTGGGAGGATATGGACCTCGAACGAGTCACCGACGTGCAGTCCGTATCCGGCCAACTGGTACACGGCACAGAACCTCACCTGGCAACTGCGACAGTAGGCCTCTTGATAGGCGCAGCGGGCATCCAGCTCTACGCCGCCGTACTCGATCTCCTTGCTGTTGCATTGGGGACATCGGGCCCCGTTCGCCTGGACGAATCGGCGGGTCTTGTCCTGCGACTGCTCAGACCGCAATTCACTGGATGCCTGTGACGATTCGCTCGCCAGGTCCACAACCGTCTGAGTGTTCTCGCCGTCCAGAATGTATAGCACCGGGCGCATGGACTGCGGGTCGATCATGATCTGGTAGGCCCGTTCGGCAGCCTGATGGGCATTTCGCGCGTTGACGTCGATTGCATAGACCGCGCGATAGAGTGGCTCCGGGCCTTTCTCCTGCGGTGGTGGGTCAATGATCAGCCCTCTCTGTATGTTCGGATTGTCCGTCGCAGGGAGGGAACGCGACTTGTCGCCGGCGGCATCCACCGATGCGCAGAAGAGCTCGATGCCCAACCGTTCATCGTGTTCGGCCAGCCAGGCGCAGATGGCGGGCAACTCGGCCGGGCCCACATAGCCTTCCTCGGTCTTGAGGTGCTTGGCCAGGGCTTTGACCGCCTTGACCTTGCCGGCAACTGCTTCGGCATGAACGACATCGCCCCTGTGGGTTACAGCCGCAACCCAGAGCTTCTTCGGCGTGGCCGTCATGCAACCATGCTGTACGCCCCAGGAGTAGGCCTCCTCGCAGACCGCACAAAGCGATCGCTGCTGATCGGATGGCTTGTCTACAGAGACAGCCACGACCTTACCGGCCGCGTTTTCACAGAGTGGATTCTGGCAGTATCTCTTCATAATCAGTCCTCCTGTTCTTTGTCTTGGGACCTGAGCATCTCCGGGGCGATCTCATCGAGCCTCTTCGGCCGCCAGCGAGGATCTCGCTCCACACGCATACCCCTCGGACTGTGGTACCTCATCAGGTCAGACAGCCAGAAGTAATCGAACCGCCGGTCTCGCCCTACGACCAAACCATAGAGTAGGTAGTCCACGGCCTTGCCGTCTGGAGTTCTTCGAGCCGAACCTTCGGTGATGTAGTATGCGAGTGAGCCATCGCGAGTAAACCATCTGACGAGGGCCTTCGCTCTCCCGCCGAGTCTTCGCTGAGAGCCCAGGATGGGTAGATTCTCGCGGATCGCATACGGCAGGAGTCTCAGGCCACGGCCCATGCTACTGTGAGCCTTCCTGTTGGCCTCCACACCACCACCATTCTTACCACGTGAACTTCGGCATTTCCTCCTCATCCCTGTCCCTCCATTCGTTCGTCGGATGAAAACATCTCCGGTGCGATCTCTGCGAG
>CAZNSM010000248.1:0-6471 GCA_964575615.1 uncultured Pirellulales bacterium
ACCCTCTTCTTCGCAGAGGCCGCGAGTTCCTGAATGGGCGTTTCGAGGATACTGCCCAGCCGCCATTGAGGCTCGACGAAGAAATCGCATGGGAAGACGTCACCCGTGTGCTCAATGACGACGTACTGGCTGCACTGGCGGTCGAACGTGCAGATCGTGTGCCGTCCCCCGATGCAGTAGCTCAGCAGAGAATCGAAATCGCGGATGCTGAGTTTGTCCGGCCCGACCTCCAGCCAGCGGTCGAAGATGCGGCACAGAAACCGCCCGTACTGCTCCGGCGAGACGGAAAACGCGGCGATCTGCCCGGTCTGCGGATCGACCTCCACGCACGGAATGAATTGCAGATAGCGAACGCCCAGATCGAGGAGGAAATCGAAGATCTCATCGGGATGCTCGGCGGTGAGATTGTTCACCAGCGTCAGCGTGTTGAACTCGACCTCGCGCCGCTTGCAGCAGTCGATGGCCCGCATGACACGGTCCCACGTGCCGTGGCCGCCCAGGTCGAGCCGATAGTGGTCGTGCAGTTCCCTCGGACCGTCGATGCTGATGCCCACGAGGAACCTGGCGTCGTGCAGGAACCTGCACCACTCGTCTTCCAGAAGGATCGCGTTGGTCTGGAGCGAGTTGCCAACCTGCTGGCCCGAGACGCCATACTTGACCTGCCACTCGACCGCCTTGCGGTAGAAGTCCAGGCCCATCAGCGTCGGCTCACCCCCCTGCCAAGCGAAGCCCGACATGGGAAAGCGCAGCTCCATGTAGTCCTTGACGAGCCTGTGAAGGACCTCGTCGCTCATCCGCTGGCGGCCCTGCCCGATCTCCGCCGCGCGGCAGCGATAGAAGCAGTACTCGCACGCGACGTTGCAGTCGGAGCCGGACGGCTTGATCAGGAGCGTGAATGGCTGCATCGACTCGTCCCTATGGTTTCGCCGGCTCGATCCGGAGCGTCCAGGTGTCCTGGAGCGGAGGCTTGTCCGCCTTCAGGAGGATCCTCGCGATCTTCTCGGGCCAGACGGCGCGAAGCCTGCCGTCCTCGACGTCGATCACCTCGATGGTCGCGGTCAGTCTGCCCGGATCGTACAGCACCTGCGCCGACTCGTCTGCACCGGGAGGCGCCAGCACGATCTGTCCCGGCCTGCGAACCTCTGCGCGGCACGGCGTCATCAGGCTGAGTGTGATCTGGCCGACCGGCTCGGTCAGCGTGTAGTCCTCCGTGACCATGACATCGCGGCCCCGGTTCAACGTGATCGTACGGACCCACGATTTCAGATGCGTCTTCTCTGGATACGCGCCGGCGATATCGAGCGCGAGCTGGGCCATCGCATCATCGGCCCGATAGCGAACGTCGCGGGCGGCGAACTGCCTGCCCGGCGACTGCATCACGCCGTCGATGGTCGGCAGGCTGTGGTAGGCCGACTGCATCGTCCAGATTTCGTAGCGTTGCGCGCTGAACGTCTTGCGGCTGTACGTCTCGACGCCGATGTCGATGATCACCGGCTTGCCATCAATGTAGATGATGAAGTTGCCCACGTCGTTGTGGTTGTGGCTCTCGGCGTTGTGCCCCCCCTTGGCCGCAACGTACAGGCCCTCCGTGCGGCCTTCGCGGTCGCGAGCGGCCATCACCTGAATCCCATCCATCCAGACGTCACGCACCAGAGGCAGCTTCGCCTCGGCCCCGTCCAGTTCCGCAGCTCCAAAGATCGCCGCCAGGTACCGACCGATCCCGTAGCCCGGCTTGCCCTCGAACGCCTGGGCCATGCCTCCCGATTCGGCGAAGAAGTGGGCGGCGAATCCCATCATCTTGTCATCCCCGATGCTCTGGCCGTACCGGTAGACCAGCGACTCGGGGATGCCGCCCCGGCCCGAGGCATCGGCGAAGTTGACGAAGTAGCGGTCGGCGATGTGCACGCGATAGATATATCGGCCGATCTCCCGGACCAGCGACTCGTCGTAGACGTCGATCGCGCCGCCGCTGGCGCTGTGCAGCAGATCGAGGCAATCGTACAGCGACGCTCCGGCCCGGCCCCAGTAGCCCGGCCCCTCGTCGCAGCCGCCGTCGTCCTCGTAGGCGTCGAGGAAATGGTCGAGGCTGCGGACGATCTTGGCCACCGCCGCGACACGCCGGGGCTCGTTGGGCTCGATCAACAGCGCCGAGACCAGCCAGTTCGAGTTGCACCACGGATTCCAGTTGTTGACGCGTCCGCCGCGAAAGCCCATCCAGCCGAAATCGTCACGCTCCAGGCACGGCGTCAGAATGCGCCGGTCGATCTCCATCGCGATCCGCCGGCGGATCAGAGGCGAGACTTTGTCGAGCTGCTCGCCCACCAGGTAGCTGGTCCAGGCCAGACTTTCGGAGGTCTCGGCCGCGAACAGATCGACAATCGGCTCTTCGCCGTCGGGCAGGCCGGAGCCGGCCTTCTGCGCGCCAACGTGCGCGGGCACACCCCAGAAGGACTCCTCACAGAGGGCCCAGACGCCGTTGGCGATGTCGTCGAGAAAGCGCTCCTTGCCCTCGACGCACTCGGCGATCACCAAGGCCGTCAGCGCGCTGCGCCTGGCGAAGTGTGGCCCTTCGTAGCGGCTGCGGTTGCCGTTGCGCGCGAATTCGAGAAACAGCGTCGCCGGAAGCGAAGGCCACTGGTAGCCAAGATACTCCTGGCCGGTCGCGATCAGGTCCTTGCGAACCTCCGCCGGCAGATTCTCCCACGCCGGACGTTCGCCGCATCGGGGCCACGGATGCCATCGGTCGCGAGAGACCAGCACCTGCTCGATCTTTTCCTGCGGATACAGCTCGCGAAGTTTGAAACGCCCCTGCCGACCATAGGACGGGGCAACGAGGATTACTGCAATGATCCCGAAAATCATCATGCGCGTGCGTTTATCGTTCACGGTCACCTCCCTATCCAGTGGGATTGTCCTCAGTATACGTAGCCTGCACGGAATCGATGCAGCTTCTCCGAAAGCTCTTTGACGAGCGGTGCATTCTCAGGTTCTTCCGAGATGTTGACGTTCTCATCCGGGTCGAGCTTCTGATCGTACAACATGCGGGCGGCCATCTTGCCGTCCCTGCCGGTCCACTCGGTGTAGCAGTATCGATCCGTCCGCACCGAGTCGCCGCTGTGGAACCGGCTATAGACCGCCTCCTTCCAGGCTCGGTTCGGCTCCTTCACCAGCGGCACGAAGCTGCGTCCCTCGGTGTGCTCGGGAATGGGCAGGTCTGCCAGCTCGCACAGCGACGGGTAAATATCCACGAACTCCGTTAAGCCGTCGGTCCGAATGCCGCCTTCGAGCCATGGAATGCGCACGATCAATGGGGCGCGGAGCGAAGTCTGGAAATGGCAATGCTTGCACCAGAGCGTGTGCTCGCCCAGGTTCCAGCCGTGGTCGCCCCACAGGACGACGATGGTGTTGTCCGCCAGGCCGAGCCGATCCAGTTCGCTCAGCACGCGGCCGATCTGCGCATCGGTATAGCTCGTGCAGGCGTAATAGCCCTGAATCAGCGTGCGGGCCATCTCGTCCGGGAGCGGCCCTTTCTCCGGAATCCCGTGGTAGGCCCTCAGTTCGCCCCAGTTGTGAATCGCAGCATCCGGGGCGTCTTTGGGCCGGAATGGATTGTCGGCCAGCTCGATCCTCGCAGGGTCATAGAAATCCCAGTACCTCTTCGGCGCATTGAACGGCAGGTGCGGCTTGAGAAAACCGACGGCCAGAAAGAACGGCTGGCCCTTTTCTTTGAGCCGGCGCAGGTCGGAGATGGCCTTGTCCGCAATCATCCCGTCCGCGTAGGCGTTGTCGTCGACGTCGGCGCATTCGTACGCCGGGCCGAGCCCCTTCCGCGTGCGGGCAGTCTCCTGGTTGGTCTTGACGAGGTATCCGCGGCCGGTCCACTGCCCCTGAGGACCCCACGCCGGCTCGCTCCAACTGCCCGCGCCGTCGTCGCGATGATGGTAGACCTTGCCGTTGGAGATCGTGTAATAGCCGTGATTGCGAAAATGCCTCGGCAGCGACAGCGGCGCGCCCCAGTCCTTGTCGGCATGGTGCAGATAGCCGTTGAACGAACGGTCCCGCGTCGCACGAATGCCCGAAAGCAGGCTGGCGCGAGATGCTCCACAGACGGGCGACTGGCAATAGGCCCAACGGAACACGACCCCGCCGCCGGCCAGCCGGTCGATGTTGGGCGAGATCATCTGCTGGTGACCGTAGCAGCCCAACTGCGGACGCAGGTCGTCGACCGCGAGGAACAGGACGTTGGGCTTGCGTGCGGGTGTCTCGGCACCCGAGAGAACGCCGGGCAGCGCCAGGGCCAGCGCCCCCTGCCCCAGGGCCTTGAGGAAGTCACGTCGTGTGCGATGTGATGTGCTCATACCGTCACCTCGTCTCGTCTGTCTGCCGAATGCGCGGAATCACCTCGACGACGGAGAGGCCCGCCAGGTCGCCGCTGAGCATGAAGGGCCGGTGGCCCACGACGATCGACATTCGGTTCGGGGCCGCCTCCGCACCACGCTGGTCCGCCCAGTCGCGAAAACCCCATTGCATGAGGCCGGCGTCATGACCCAGCCGCCGGACCAGCACGGGCATCTCGGGGTGCTCGGTTTGCAGGATGATCTGGCGATCCTGATCGTCGTCCGACCACAGCGTCCAGTAGTCGCGGCCGTCGCGCGTGAAACGCAATCCCCGCACGTGTTCATCGGGCGTCTCGATGCGTCCGACGTACTGCCCCTTGCCGACGAGTTGCGAGATGTCCGCCATGACATAGTACGCCGGCTTGGGCGTCAGGTCGGGCCGCACCAGGCCGAAATTGTCCTCGTTGTATTTCGAGTTCCAGCCGTCGTCCTGGAAATCGTACCACCACAAGCCCTTGAAGGAATCGGACGTGCGCGCCAGCAGATAGAGCCTCGCCAGATACGACGCGGACAACTCCGGATCGGTGCCCCCTTTGGTCACGTGCGTGGGCCAGCCCATCTCCGTGACATAGAATGGGACGTCCTTGCCGTCGTGGTAGCCCCGCAGCATCTCCTGGACACCGGTCATCCAGGCCGAGCACGCCTCGGGTCCCCGCTGCGGAAACGGCTCGCTGTAGTTGTAGCTGTGGATCGAGATCGCGTCGCAATAGTCCAGCGCGCCGAGCTTGACGACCTGTTCGAGCCAGCCTTTCTTGACCGCGCCGCTGGTCGATGCGCCCGCGATCACCGTCACGTTCGAATCGACCGCCTTGATCCTCGGATAGACAGCCTTGAGCAACCTGACGTAGCTTTCGGGCGAGCCTTCCTTGCGATGGCGCTCGGGCAATCCGATGGGGATGTCCCACTCGTTCCAGATCTCGTACAGCCGCACATCCTTGCCGAAGTGGCGCACGACGAACTCGCTGTACCGGCAGAAGCCATCGATCGCCTCGGGCGATTGCGGCCGGTCGGCGTCGTCGTAGAAGCGATTGCCGTAGTCGAGGATGAGCAGGACGGTCAGGCCCCGCGCCGCCGCCCGGCGAACGTAGGCGTCGTACCGCTCCGGCATCTGGAGCCGGTCCTTCTGGGCCTCGACGGCGCCCCAGCCGACCTCGTCGCGGATTGCGCCGATGCCGGCACTCTTGAGACTGTCGAGATTCAATTCGAGAATCCCCTTGCCCTGGCTGAAATGCGTACAGGCCCCCACCTCAAACCGCCAAGGCTCGATGACAGGCGCCGGAGCCCTCTGCTGAGCCGAAGCCGCGGCGGAAACCAACAGTACGCCCATCACGCCAACGAATCGCCCCGGCAAACGCTGTCGTTCATCCATCGGCATCTCCTTCTATGCCCCTCTCCCCCATGCACCCCATTCGACTTCGCCTGGCATAGACCTTCCAGCCGGGCGAAGCGACTATGAATCTGCGGGATCATGATACCAGCAGTAGCGATAGCCTGCCACGCCATTTCCCAGCCGTGTGGCAGACGGCTGCGCTGCCACACATACATGTTCGATCAGTGGGTGCAGGCAGGCCCTTCGATGGGATCGCCGAAGCCGTGGAAGCGAAGGGCCGGAGGCGTGTCCTCCCATTCCGTGGGCCGGCATTCGCGGGCGCCGGTAGTGAAGTAGATCAGGCGGATGTCTCTGGCCTTCAGTTCGTCCAGAATCTGCGGCGAGATGCCGGGCTCCAGGGCAGGCTCGAAGAGGAAGTTCTTCGGGCACAGGTGCGACCCGCCGCCGACGCTCTGCGAGAAGAAACCCGTCAGCTCGATGGGCTCGCTCGTCAGCCCATCGATTCGCGTTCGCTCGATCTGAATCGACGTGGGAGACGACGGGTCCCAGCTCCATCGCATGTAGAACTCCACGTGGATCGAGACAGCCGTGTTGGGATCGTCCAGCTCGCACACGTCGAGCCAATCCTGCTCGCCCGGCTCCCATGGACGGTACAGCGTCGCCTCCTCTGTGGTTGTCATTGCGCCTTCGCCCGTCGGCACGGGCTGGTCATAGTCGACCTCGATCGCCAGCCGCAGGTCGTCC
>CAZNSM010000249.1:0-6444 GCA_964575615.1 uncultured Pirellulales bacterium
GCGGCCCTTCTGGGCAGCATAGGGCTTAGCCTGGCCGGCTGGCTACGCAGACGCCAAAGGTCGTAGATCAGCCCGAGATTCGGATTCTACGGGGCCGTGGGGCACTTCCACGGCCCTCTTTTTTGGCCGGCGGACCAGCGGCGAGCGGCGCGCCCTCCTGCCGGCGGGGCAGCGAGAAGTTCCGAGATTTCGAGGTTTTCCGGGGCGATTTGCGCTTGACGACAGCGCCTCCTGACGGTATCACGATGCCTCGACTTTTTCGTCCTGCCCGCGGTGGCAGGCGGTGCAAGACCAGTCTTCTATCCCGAGGATACTGCGGTGAAAGCAAGTGATATGCGGCCGGGAATGGCCTTCATGATCGACGGGCAACTATGCGTCTGCGCGCAGGCGACCCACGTGACCCCGGGCAACCTGCGGGCCTTCGTCCAGGCCAAGCTCCGCCGGCTTGCCGACGGCGTCATGCTCGAAAAGCGTCTGCGCTCCACCGAGGAAGTTGAGCAGGCCTTTCTCGACCGACGCGATATGGAATATCTTTATTCCGACGGCACCGGCCACATCCTCATGGACAACAAGACCTACGACCAGATCACCGTCAGCGACGATGTCGTGGGCGACGCGATCAAATACTTCAAACCCAACACGACGATCACCGTCTCCGTCCACAACGGCAACGTCGTCAGTCTCGAACTGCCCAACACCGTCGATCTGGAGGTCACCGACACCGAGCCCGGCATCAAGGGCGCGACCGCCACGAAGCAGTTGAAAGAAGCCACGCTCGAAACGGGACTCAAGACCCGCGTGCCGCCCTTCATCAGCGTCGGCGAGGTCGTCCGGATCAGCACCGCCGACGGCTCCTACCTCGGCCGCGCCAAGGAATGAGGATGACCATCCTCCCCGGCAGGTTCTTCTACCTGCTCACTACGTACCCGGGCAAAGCTGGGTGAGCGGGGTATCTCGACTTGGTGGGTACGTTGCGCCTTCGTGTATTCGCACGAAGGATCGCGTATCAGTAATCAGTCTCCCGTAAGGAATTCAATGAGGCGCGTTCGGACTCGTCCGAGAGTCTCCCGAGAGACCACCCCGAGTCTGCGGCGTATCTCACTTCGGGGATAGGCAAAGACGGCTCCACACTTGACGGCGGAAGTCATCTTGAGTCCGGTTTGAGGGAACGCACAGTCTGTCTCTGGAAGGACGATCTGTCTGGCATCACCGTGGCGAACAACAGATGAGATAGCTACCACAATGACGTCGAGGTTGGTCCTGTTGAAGGATGAGTTGGAGATAATAAGTGCCGGACGCGCCTTCACGGCGGAGGGATCGTCAAGGGGTACGTGTCTGATCAAGACAATCTCGCTGGGCGAGAACTCAGCAGGGCTCATGTTGGCTGGCCATCATCGAAACTGTAGAGGTCCTCTTCAGGTCGATCCCAGAATGCCAGTCCACCGCTCAATCGCAGACATTCGTAGGGATTCAATTCGGGTTCCATGGGACGGACGGCAGAGACAGATTTCGTTTCACTGGCGTCTTCCACTCCGCAAACGGTGCCGTAGTGAATTGGGGCTCCTGGGGTCAGATACCCGCTGTGCCACGTGAAGGCCATCTGGCTGTCCACCGTTCCTGTGGATTCTTCGCATACCACCGTCATTGTTCTCCTCCTGTGGCGCCGTTCAAGAACGCATAGAGGTCCGATTCGTTGTAGCGTCGGCCTTCGTGCAATATTCGCAAGACGGCACCATCATCCAGATTCTTGCTCATGTCCACGTTGTTGAAGTCCACTTTGACTTTGACGCCGTGCCCGGTCGCGTGGACCTGTCCCGGGATCTCGGGGACTTGCTCAAGCTTCTTGACGGCCTCCACTTCGATGATTCTGTTGAAGTCGTCAGTGCGTTGATTGATTCGGAGCCTGATTTCCCCACCCACGGGGACGGCAAGCCTGGTGAAGCGTTGGCAGATGATTCGTGCACTGTCCAGATCGGCAGTGTCGAAGATGTATTCGTTGACCAGGCCGACGCGGATAATCTTCTTCTCGGGGAAGACAGTCCTGAATTTTTTCAGGCAGTCAATGATCAGATCGTCGAGCGGACCTAACTCCAGTTCTTCACCCAAGGCAGCGATTCGGCGCGGGAAGGCGAACACTTGGCCTCTCTGTGTGAAACTCAGTGTAGGCACCTCGACCTCCCCCTTGCCGGGGAAGATGAATCGCTTCGTGATACGGAAATCTGTTGGGGACTGAACCAGACTCTCGAACAGGTTGGGGTAGGTGTCAACCAGTTCTCTCCCAGCCTGATACAGCTTGTCGCGATCCAGCTTGAACTCAATGACAGGGCGGATGTCTGTCCCGACCTTCTCGACATGGTCGTCGATCTTGGCACGTGAGAACTGGAAGGGCTCAGACATACTTCATTCCTTACTCAGAGACACTATCGGCTTCCTTGTCTCAGACCTTGAACACTGCACGCATACTCCAACCGCCTCTGACTCCCATAAATCGTACCCCATCGCGACCTTGTAGTCAAGCGGAAACCGGCCTCTGCGCATCGCAGGCCACGTAGGCCCTGTGTTATCGGGCGTCTCTTCGGTTGCGTGGGGGGTTGCTCCTACCACCGATCATTTCATCCATCGCGAGAAGCTGTTGCTGACAGGTATTCCCGGTCGACATCCCCAGCCTCCCTACGACTCCCGTGGACTGCCGGCCAGGGCGGCGAGGAGGCGGGTGGCGGTTTCGGGGGGCAGTTCTGTGGTGGGGTCATTGGCTGCGGCTGGGGGCGGTGTTTCCTTCGGGCGGGCGTCGGCCGGGGGGGCGAGGATGTCGAGGCAGGCCTTGCGAGCAGGCTCTCCTTTGTGTTTGGACAGCTCGACCAGCGTTCGGGCGGCCTGCGGCGCGCTGCGCGCCAGGATCAGACGCGCCTCGCGATAGGCCCGTGCGATCCGTCGCTCGAAACACTCGCAGAATCGCTCGTCGCCCAGCCACTGGTCGTACAGCGCCGGGCTGATGTTGTGCTTGTCGAGCACGTCCCGCTCGTTGGTCTGGTCTGCGAAGAGCTCTTCGATCACGGCGCGCTGCCGCTTCGTCAGTCGTTTCGATTCGGACATCGTGACACCTTACCTTTCCAATACCTTCGTTTCATTCCTATGATGTATCGCGCTGGTGTGTGGCGGCCTCAAGGCGCAGCCTTGGGGATGATGGATACGATCTGGTCTTGCGTGTCCAGAGATGCTGACACCTTCTGCCATCCCCAAACGCCAAGGCGTTTGAGGCTGCCACGCCGCTGGTGACAGGCATGGGGTCAGGACCCTCGGCGTGGCGACGCATTCTTGGTCAGGCATTTTCTGATTGCGGCGGGGCGGCGCGACGGATAGCCTATCGGCAAAACCCTGTGAAGGAGTCTGGCATGAACGCAAAAGGATTTGCCGTCTTGCTGTTGTCGGCGGTCCTGGCATTGGCCGGGACGGGCTGTTCCACCGGTTCGGGGCTGGAGTGCGGCGTCTTCGGGGCCTCGCTCGACTCTGACGACCTCGGCGAGGGCTACGGAGGCGGCGCCAAAGTCGAGATCAATCCCATCGACATCCTCAGCATCGACGCCCGCGCCAGTTGGATCCACTTCGACGACACCAGCGTCGACATGATCCCGCTGGAGGCCGCCGCTCTGCTGAACTTCCCGATCCTCTTCGAGCACATCGTGCCGTACATCGGCGCCGGTGGCGGCTACTACTTCTTCGAAGCCGACGACGCCGATCTCGACGAGGAGGTGGGCTTCTTCCCGCTGGCCGGCCTGGAGATCGGATTCCACAAGGTCTCCATCCTGGCCGAGGCCCGCTGGCTGTTCCTCGAAGCCGACGTCGACAGCGCCGAAGAGGAGCTGGAGAACATTACCGAGGCCGACGTCGACGGCCTGGGAATCAACGTGGGGCTGCTCTTTCGGCTCTGAGGGTCGTCTGCCCGTCGCGTGGTTGTCGGCATCGGGCGCAACAGACGCATATGAATCCGCAAGCCGCCCAAGTCTGGAACTTCGCGCTGGCCAAGATGGCCGAGGCCGGCAGGTACATCGAGGCCGAGCAGGGCGAACAGGCCAAGACGGAGATTGCCAAAGCGGTCTATGTCGGGGCCGGCGCACTGCTGTATCTCTATGGCCAGAGCCCTCAGGAGCGAGCCGCTCACGAGGCGGCCCAGGGCTTCATCAGCGACATGGCCGACCCGGAGTGTTCGGCGGCCCAGGCGTATGCGGCGGCGCGGAAGATTCTCGGCATGATCGCGGGATTGTCGCCGCCGGAGGACCCGCTGCCGGCGCCTTGAGAGCTTTGGAGGTTGCACATCGGTTATGAATCGAACGGCAGAGGACGTGAAGGCGATAGCCGTCGGCGTATGGGATCGCCTCCGACAGAATGTGGACCTGCTCATGCTCGCGGCGGTGGCGCTGATCGTCGTCAGCGGGTGGCTGCTGATCGAGCTGGCGGACGAGGTTCTCGAAGGGGACGCGCAGCGATACGACGAGTGGGTGCTTCGCCAGCTTCGTTCGGCCCAGGACCCGAGCCGGCCGATCGGTCCGGCGTGGTTCGAGGCCGCCTGGCGCGACGTGACGGCGCTGGGCGGTGCGGCGGTGCTGACCCTGGTGACGCTGGCGTGCGCCGGCTACCTGCTGATCGCAAGGCGGTATCGCACCCTCGTTGCGCTGGCGGTGGTCGTCTTCGGGGGCGTTGTGCTGACGTTTGCGATGAAGGCGCTGTTCGCCCGTCCGCGTCCGGAGTATGCCGCCGGCATGAAGGACATCATTTCGGCGAGCTTTCCCAGTGGGCACTCCATGCTCTCGGCGGTGGTGTACCTGACACTCGGGGCGTTGCTCGCGCGCACCACCGGCGTGCTTCGCTACAAGCTGTACTTTCTCGGCCTGGGTCTGATCGTGACGCTGCTGGTGGGCCTCAGCCGGATCTATCTCGGCGTGCACTATCCGACCGACGTGCTGGCCGGCTGGAGCGCGGGCCTGACCTGGGCGCTGCTATGCTGGCTGGTGATCTGCTTCCTTCAGAGCCGGCGCGTCATCGAGCGACCCGACGCCTCCGGCATGATCGACAGCGATGTGTGAAGGGACGAGAGGATGAGGGACGGCAAGAAGACCGCACTGATTACGGGAGCCTCCAGTGGGATCGGCGTCGAGCTGGCCCGCCTCCACGCGCAGCGCGGCGGCGACCTGGTCCTGGTCGCTCGCAGGCAGGACCGGCTCGAAGCGATCAAGGCTGAACTCGAAAGCGCCCACGGCGTCAAGGTGTATGTGATTGTCCAGGACCTGGCCTGCGCCGATGCGGCGGCACAGATTCACCGCGAGCTGATCGCGCGGGGCGTGCCGATCGACTACCTGATCAACAACGCCGGCTTCGGCAACGGCGGCTTCTTCCACCAGCAGGACTGGACAGTCAACGAGGCGATGATCCAGGTCAACGTGATGGCTGTGGCGGCGCTGACGCGCGAGTTCGTGCCCGATCTGATCGCGCGGGGTGGCGGCCGGATTCTCAACGTCGCTTCGATGGCGGCCTTTCTGCCCGGCCCGCTTCAGGCGATCTATTACGCGACGAAGGCGTTCGTGGTCTCGTTCAGCGAAGCGATCGGCAACGAGCTGGCGGGCACCGGCGTCACCGTCACCGCGCTGTGTCCCGGACCGGTAAAGACGGAGTTCATCGAGAAGGCCAACCTGCGCGAGTCCAAGGGTTTCGCGCGGACCGTCTCGGCTCGCGGCGTCGCCAAGGTCGGCTACAACGCCATGCTCAAAGGCAAGCCCCTCGTCGTCCCGGGCGTCGTCAACAAGCTGATCATCCACCTGCTGCTCCGCCTGGTCCCCCGCCGGCGCGCCACCGCCATCAGCCGCGCCCTGATGGAGCAGAAGGTCTGACGGGGTAGCCGTCCCGTAATCTCATCTCCTTTCGACCGCGGGACAAGAGCGCGGCGAGCGGCCTATACACTTGCAGCCTCCGGCTGGGGCGAAGGGCGAAAAGCGAACCAGGGCTGTAGTGAAAAGCTGCATCCCCACGCCGGGACCGAGGGACACTGGCGCTTGACAGGCCGGGCCTTCCGTGGTATACTGATGATAATGGAGGATGGGCCGGTGGCGGCCGAAACAGCAGGGCCGTCCGCAATCCTCCGACAGGCGCACGTGGGGAACCAGATCGCCGTATGGACACAACCGGGGGCACGAGGGGGCCTGATCGATCCATCTGAGACGTGACACGCCAGGGCCGCCGGGTTCACCTCGAGGTCTCCATCGCACGTTCCGATCCCCATCGACGGGATCGCCCAGCGCTCGGCAGCAAGCCGGACCGGATCAGACGCCGGTTCGAAACGGATGTGAGGGGTATATGCAGACGGCACATCGTTGCGAGATCGAATGTCCCTGTTGCGGCGCCATCCACGTCGTCGATGTCCCCAGCCGGTTCGCCTGCGTGCGATGCGTCCGT
>CAZNSM010000250.1:0-4590 GCA_964575615.1 uncultured Pirellulales bacterium
TCCGCCGCGGCCAGGCAGTTGCACGAGGGACAGACCGACACTGTTCCGGCCGGCATGTTCGACAACGTAGACACGTACGAAGGGCAGTTCGAATTCGATCTGGACGCAGGCTGCATCGACACATATGTCGAGCGATTCCATACGGAGTGGGTAGCGGTCGACCAGGCGGCGGTCCAGGATGGTGCGGACCGTCCGGCAGCCGTGAGGATGGACAGAACCCAGTTGTACAGGCTCGAACGGATCCCGTAGTGCGGCCGCGTGAGAAGAAAATCATGGTCTCGAGAGCCCAATCCGCTTTGGGGTATGTGGCGATCCTTCTGCTCTTGGCAGGATGCCGAAGCGCCGGCGTTCCGGACGACGCGCCAGGCTCTCGTGACAGCGAACGCATCTTCCTGACCGTGGATTTCGAGCGCGGGCAGACGCTTCGGTACAGATTCGTCTCGCATCGGGACATGGTGCTGGATTGGGACCCGAATGCCCTCGGAGGAGACCAGGCGGAGAAGCGATTCGAGCGTCTGGAGATGGTGAATGCCTACACGCCCGCGATGGTGGACCCTTACGGCGTCAGCACGATCCGGGTGGTATGTGAGTCGGTGACGGTGGAGCGCAGTGGGCGCCAATACGGCGTCGATGCCGCCGAATCGGCCGCTGGAAAGACCTTCTCGTTCACGATCGATCCGCGAGGCAAGATCGTCGACCGTTCGGAACTGGACGCGCTCGTGCAGGAGATGGGCGCCAAGGCGTTTCGCTCGGGGCCTTCCGGCGGACGCGTCAAGGGGCCTGACATGATCGGGGATTTCATCGCAGGACAGTACTTCCTGTGGGATGCGATATCGAGCGTGGAGGCTCCGGCTTCCGGCATTGCGGTCGGCCGGACTTGGCGGTCGAAGCTGCCGGTGCCTCTGCCGATGGTCGCGCGCAAGGCCCGCAATGTCACGTACCGGCTCAGCGAGATCCGCACCGACAAGGACAAGCCTCTGGCGATCATCGACAGCGTCTACGCGCCGGCGGACGCCGCTCCGACCGACTGGCCCATCCCCTATTCCGGGCGGTTCCAGATGAGCGGCACCTTCGGCTTTCTCGGTGGCTATCAGATACTCGCCCTCGAAGGGGCCGGGCAGGAATCGTTCGATCGGGACGCCGGCCGTGTTCTCATCGACCGCCAGAAGTATACGATCCGGATGAAGGCGTCGCTGCCACCGATGGGAATTCGGGCCGATCCGCATCTGACGATTGAACAGACTTTGACGACGGAGCTACTGGCCCCTTAGGCCTGGTGTTGACGATATTTTGGAGGCATCGCATCTTGGAACGGAACAACATCTGGGCGCCGTGGCGCATCCCATACATCCGAGGACTTGAGAAGAGCGAAGGCTGCTTCCTTTGTCAGGACTTCGCTCATCCTGAGGCCGACGACGAGAATCTACTGCTGTGGCGGACGGATCGGTCTCTGGTTGTGCTGAACCGGTTTCCATACAACAACGGGCACCTGTTGATCTCGCCCGCCCGGCACATCGCCAGTCTCGACGATGCCTCTGAGGAGGAAATGGTGGAGCTGATGAAGCTGGTGCGTGAGTCGCAACGAGCGTTGTCGATGACGATCCGGCCGCACGGCTTCAACGTGGGCCTGAACTTCGGCCGCTGTGCCGGGGCCGGCCTGCCCGGCCACATGCACATCCACGTGGTGCCGCGATGGGATGGCGACACGAACTTCATGAGCGTCTGCAGCGACACCGACGTGGTCAGCCAGTCGCTGATCGACCTGCTGGCGGAACTGCGAACCGTCAGCACCGAGCATGGCCTTCCCTCTCTCTGAGACGCGCTGCAGGTGCCCGTCAAGGTCCGCAATGATCTGGGCGCCTGCGTACGACGAATCTCCCGCTTTTCGCTTATCTCGCCTTTGCACCCGGCCGATAGGCACATACAGGATGGAAGCGTAAGCGAAGGATTGCATTCGAGACGGACGACCAGCGCCGCAGATGCAATGAGACGGACGCCGGTCGTCCCGGACGCGTTGCACGAGCCATGCAGGAAAGGAGCATTCCCATGAATCAGGCGTACCTTGGAGATGCATTGGATCATTGGAAGGGTTCGCTGATCGCAATCCTTCGCAGACACCAACCCCTGTTGTTGAACCGTCTTGCGGTCGTGCCAATGGCGACCGATGCGATGGAGTGGAATCAAAACGATTGGGAAACATACGCACGGTTGCTCAACGTCGAAGACGACGATATTTGCCAGAGAGATATGCCGTTCGTGAACGCAGCAGACAGAAGGCAGCAGTATTTCGCCGACTTGCCGGGGGGGCCGAGACCTCTTTCTCGATCCAGATACGGGCATTGCGATCAACGGCATGCAGAGAACCAAAAAGCACGTCACGATCCCTGAATTGAAAGGGCTTCTGGGTGACTCCAAGGAGCATCTTCTAATGGTCTACCAGCATGCCGCACAAGGCAAGAAGCCCCAGGACCGCTTCACAAAGATAGCGGCGATACTGAAAATGAATATCGATGAATGCCACGTTTGGGCATATGAGTGCCGCCAAGTCGCGATGTTCTTCATCTCGCGGGACAAGGGTCGAATCCAGGCCATCGAGAGTGCTCTTCGCGAGTACCTGGGTCGAGTTAGCAAGGAGAGAGTCAGGCAGGCCTGAGCAGAGTGCGCAACAATACAAGCGGCTGTGCACGAGATGGCGAAGTACCTGTCTGATGAGCACTGTTTGCGATCTTCCGGCTTTGGCGTATAATGATGGGCGAGAGAATGTGTTGGCTTCTTCAGGAGATATGCCGTGGACAAGGAACTGAGCATTGAAGAAATCCAGTCGCAGTTTGCGTCGGAATGGGTGCTGATAGGTACCCCTCGGACGGACGAGACGCTCAGGGTGCTCGGAGGCAGAGTGCTTTTCCACAGCAGAGATCGGGACGAAGTCTACCGCCAGGCTGTTGCCCTGCGTCCAAAGCGATCTGCGATCGTCTACACCGGCCAAATCCCGGAAGAAACGGCGGTAGTTTTGTGAGCTACTCGTTCGATCCGCAGCGCGGTCTTATTGTGGTCGAAGCCGAGGTGTTCGGTCCATCAGGGAGCATCGTTCTGCGCCTGGCGGTGGACACGGGAGCCACGGGGACGATGATCAATGTCGCGCCGCTGACCGCTGTAGGCTACGACGCATCTCTGGCTCCTGACCGGGTCCAGGTAACCACGGGCAGCGGGGTAGAGTTTGCTCCCCGGCTCATTGTCGTTCGAATGAAGGCGATGGGGCAGGATCGCAGCAACTTTGGCGTTCTCGCTCATACGCTTCCCCCGAGCGCCAGCGTCGATGGTCTTCTCGGCCTGGACTTCTTCCGTGGGCACATTCTGAGCATTGACTTCCGCCGAGGCAAAATCTCACTCGATTTGACGGAGTAGTGGTTGCCGTCGGGCAAGGATGGCCCAAGAAGACCGGTAAGTATGCCAGCAACTTCTTTTGGAAGGTGATCTTCGAAGAGCTATGCCTGACGAATCGCGATCGTATGCCGTGACGGAGGGGGCCAGCAAGGGGCGGGTGTTTGCCGAGGCGCCTCATCGGTATCGCTCGGACTTCGAGCGTGACCGGGATCGGATCATCCACAGTTCGGCGTTTCGCCGGCTGGAGGGCAAGACGCAGGTTTTCACGCCGGGGCTCGACGACTACTATCGCACCCGCCTGACGCACAGCATCGAGGTCGCTCAGATCGGCCGGACCATCGCCAAAGCCCTGGGGCTCAATGAAGCGCTGACCGAGGCGATCTGTCTTGCGCACGACCTTGGACATCCTCCCTTTGGACATGCAGGCGAGGCGGCACTCAACGGGTTGATGGCGAAGTACGGCGGGTTCGAGCACAACGCGCAGTCGCTGCGCATCGTCGAATTGCTCGAACACCCCTATCCGGCCTTCATGGGCCTGAACCTCATGTACGAGACCCGGCTGGGCCTGGCCAAACACAAGAGCCGCTACGACGTGCCGCAGGGCGACCCCTTCCCGGAGGCCAACTGCACGCTGGAGGGACAGATCGTCGATCTGGCCGACCGCATCGCCTATAACTGCCACGATCTGGAAGACGGGATGAAGGCTCGCCTGCTCGACAGCGAGCAGATGCAACACATCGAGATCTTCATGGGGGCGACTCGGCAGATCGGCGCCGATGCGATCGAGGACCGGACGATCCGACGCACCCGGATTGCCAAGGCCATTATCGATGCCCTGGTTGGCGATTGCATCGACACCAGCGCCGCCAACATTGCCGCCGCCGGCCTAAGAACGCCGCACGAGGCTTGCGCCAGTCCGCAGGATGTGATTGGCCTGTCGCCCGAGTGCGACCGCAAGCTGGAAGTGCTGGAGGCATTTCTTCTGGATCGGTTCTACCACCACGAATCGCTCGTCCGCAACGCCCAGAAGGCCCGTGACTGGTTGGCCGGGCTGTTTGAGCGCCTGTGCGTCAGGCCCGACCTGATGCCGGGCTACTTCCAGCGATTCATTCCCCAACACGGCCTCGAACGCGCCGTGTGCGACTACATCGCCGGCATGACCGACCGTTTCGCCCTCAAGTCGCTCCAGCCGACTTGAGCCTGCAC
>CAZNSM010000250.1:4690-6391 GCA_964575615.1 uncultured Pirellulales bacterium
TTGGTTCTGTAAATGTCTTTATGTAAAAGAGTTAGGCAATGCCCTGTGACGTGGTGGCGATCTGTGTTGCGAAAAAAATCGGCAGAAAGTGGTTTTGGAGATTGACGCAGTGGGGAGAAGTGGTATGATCTCCCAAATGGTGACAGACGAGTGGAGCAGTGGCCATGCTGTTATTAACAGGTGAATACCAGCACGTTGTGGACGGCAAAGGAAGAGTGCTCGTCTCCAACAAGCTGCGGAACCAGATCGATGCTGACGAGCATGGCAGCGACTTCTATCTCGTTCTCGGCGCCAACGGGGTGTTGTGCCTGTATCCGGAGCGGTATTTCGAGCAGATCGTGCTTTCGGTGGCCCCGGGGGCGACGGCTCCCGATGAGGCGGTCGCTTTCGAGCGGATCAGCTTCGCCATGGCCAGCAAGATCGAGCTGGACGGCCAGGGGCGAATCCTGCTCAACGAGAGACTGCGTAAACGGGCGGGTCTCAAGGACGACATCACGCTGGTCGGCGTCAGAGACCATATCGAGCTGTGGAACAGCGAAGACTGGGAACAGTACCTGTCGGACCACATGGGCCAGTACCAGACACAGATGACCCAGGCGCGGCAGTTGGTGCTACAGAAACAACACAAGGAGCTTTAGCGCTGCACAGGAGGCAACAGACACGGATGAACGCAAGCCATTGCCAAGTAGTGGCCAGGACGTTGGCCGGCCAGAGGCCCATTGACGAGCAGACCCATCTGTCGCTCTCGGTGCTGGCCGACCGCCTGGAACGGCTCAGGAGCCAGGGAGGGCTTTTTTCCGCGATAGAATTCTCACCCCACGTTCGGAAGCTCAGGAGACGCTGTGAGCCGGTGTCGGTCGGCTGAGAGGCGTGCAGGACAGGGGTGGATCGCTCGGATGTGGAACACGTTCCGGTTCTGTCGAAAGCTCTGGCCGAACAGATAGACTTACCTCAGGATGGGGTGATGGTCGATGCGACCGTTGGACACGGTGGTCATAGTCTTCTGTTCGGCAAGAGTCTGGGCCCTAAGGGGATGCTGGTGGGCCTGGACGTCGATCCGCCGTCGCTGGAGCGGGCGCGGGAGCGACTGGCGTCGCTGACATGCAGGGTGGTCCTGGTCAAATCCAATTTCGCCTGCCTCGCTGAGCGTCTGGGCGAATTGGGCATCGAGAAGGTGGACTTCATCCTGGCGGATTTGGGTTTCAACTCGGCCCAACTGGCGGACGAGGAGATGGGATTGAGCTTTCGGGCTGAGGATATGCCGCTGGATATGAGAATTGACGAAAGCTTAACGACGACGGCTGCCGATATAGTGAATGGATACGACGAGAAGTCTCTGGCCGATCTGATCTACGAATACGGCCAGGATCGGGCTTCTCGACGGATTGCCAGGTACATCGTTCGGCGACGGCAACAGGAACGGATTACCACGACGGGTCAGTTGGTGGAAATCGTTTGCAGCGCCTTGAGAACACCTGGGGGAAAGCACCGGCCGCGGAAGCATCCGGCTACGCGGACGTTTCAGGCGCTGCGGATCGCGGTCAACCGCGAGTTGGAGAACCTGGATCGGCTTCTTGCGACGGCTCCGAGACTGCTGAAGACCGGCGGACATCTGGCCGTCATCAGCTTCCACAGCCTCGAAGACGGCCGAGTCAAATGGGATTTCAAGCGGAATCAGCAGGAGGGCGTGTACCGCTTGCT
>CAZNSM010000251.1:0-4803 GCA_964575615.1 uncultured Pirellulales bacterium
GCGGCCAGAAGGACCGCCGTCTCATGGAACCGCGCCAGAGACAGCACGAACGGCCCGAAGCCATAGACCAGTCCCGCCAGGAACGACCCCGAGAAGCCGACCACCCACCGCCGGCTCAGCAAGAAGCAGCCGGCCGCCGCCACGCACACGCCGATGGGCAGCAGCCACTGGCGCGGGGTGAACCCGCTGCAATGCGGACGATAGAGATAAACGGCGAATACAACGTAGACGATCGCGGCAACCGCCGGCCAGATCAAGTTCTGCTCGCGCCGTGACATGGTCAGCGTTTCGCCTCCGCCGGGGCGCCGGCCGTTCTCAAGACATGACCAGCCATGTCCCGGACACTGCAGCAAACGTCAAGAGTGAGAGTCGCTTGTCTCTTCAAGGCATCGCGCCTGTCAGTTCTTCAGAACGACCTTTCCGCTCCCGGCGGTGACGGTCCCGATCCGGTTGACCTTCTCTCCCCATCTCTGGAGGCTCCTGGCGATCGAGTCGGCGAAATCGGCCGCGACGATCAGCACGTAACCGATCCCCATGTTGAAGACGCGGAACATCTCCGCCTCCTCGACGGGGCCGGTCTTCTGCAAAAACGGGAAGATCTTCGGCCTCGGCCAGCTCGACTTCCTGATCACCGCGTTGCAGTCCTTCGGCAGGACGCGCGGGACGTTGCCGACGAGGCCGCCGCCGGTGATGTGAGCCATCGCGTGCACGACGCGCTTAACTCTGTACTTCGTCAGCAGTTTGACGATCGGCTGGACGTAGATCCGCGTCGGCGTCAGCAGGGCTTCACCAATGGTGGTGCCGTCGAGTTCGTCGAGGACATCGGTCATCTTCAGACGCGCCTGCTTGAAGCAGATCTGGCGCGCGAGGGCATAGCCGTTGCTGTGCAGGCCGCTGGAGCGCAGCCCCAGGATCACGTCGCCCGGCCGCACATGGGTACCCGTGATGGTCTTGTCCCTCTCGACCACGCCCACCGCAAAACCGGCCAGATCGAAATCGCCCTTGCGATAGGTGTCGGGCATCTCGGCGGTCTCGCCGCCCAGCAGGGCGCAATCCGCCATGCGGCAGCCAGCGGCGATCCCCTTGACCAGCTCGGCCACCAGCGCCGGCTCCAGCGTGTGCAGCGCCACGTAATCGAGGAAGAACAGCGGCTCGGCCCCGAGCACGAGCATGTCGTTGACGCTCATCGCCACCAGGTCGATGCCGACCGTGTCAAACTTCCTGGCCTTGGCCGCCAGTTGCACCTTGCTGCCGACGCCGTCGGTACAGGCGACCAGCACCGGGTTCTTGTAGTTCTTCTTGAACAGCTTCTCGTCGTAGTCGAGACGGAACAGCCCGGCAAACCCTCCCGGCAGCGCGATCACTCTCGGTCCGTACGTGCTGGTCAGGCTGGACTGGATCCGCTCGACCATCTCGTCGTTGGCGTCGATATTCACGCCCGCCTGCTGGTAGCTCACGTATTTACTCATGGGTAGCGGAAAAGCCCTCGAACATCGTCATCTGGTAATGTTCCATCGTGAACTTGTTCAAGGCGATGTCGATCGGAATCCGGTACTTTCCGCTCCAGCAGGCCGTGCAATAGTGATCCGCCGGCAGAGCCGCACACGAGAGCATCCCCTCCAGGGACAGGTATCCGACGCTGTCGACTTCGAGGAACTTCCTGATCTCGTCCAGATCCCGGTTGTTCGCCAGGAGTTCTTCTTTCGTGGGAAAATCGATGCCGTAGTAGCAGGGATGGCGGATGGGCGGGCAACTGACCCGCATGTGGATCTCGGTCGCGCCCGCCTCGCGCAGCGTCCGGATCTTGCCGCGCGTCGTCGTGCCGCGCACGATCGAGTCGTCCACCACCACCACCCGTTTGCCCGCGACGACTTCCTTGATGACCGCCAGTTTCAGGCGCACCTCCACCTCGCGCATTTTCTGCTCGGGCGAGATAAACGTGCGACCGATGTAGTGGCTGCGGACGAAGCCCATATCGAACGGGATGCCGCTCTGCTCGGCATAGCCGATCGCCGCGGAGGTGCCGGAATCGGGCACCGGGATCACCACGTCAGCCTCGACGGCGTGTTCCCTGGCGAGTTGGCGGCCCAACTTCTTTCGCAATTCGTGCACGTTCTCGCCGTAGATGCGCGAGTTTTGCTTGGCGAAGTAGACGTGCTCGAAGATGCAGTGAGCCGGCGTGATGTCACCACGCCGGACGAAAAACCGGCTGCGCAGACCCTTGGCGTCGAGTTGAACGATCTCGCCCGGTTCGACATCGCGGACGAACTCGGCACCGATCGCGTCGAAGGCGCAGCTCTCGCTGGCAAAGACGAAGGCCCCCTTTTCCGTCCGGCCGATGCTCAGCGGCTTGATGCCGTATGGATCGCGCGCCGCTACGATATGATCGGCGAACATGAACAGGAGCGAATAGGCGCCCTGGAGGTGGTTCAGGACGTGGCCCAGTGGGTCCGGCTTGTTCTGGTGCGTCGGCTTGGCCAGCAGATGCACGATGATTTCCGTGTCGCTGGTGCACTTGAATATGCTGCCATAGGCCTCGTACTCGTCGCGCAAAAGCCCCGCGTTGATCAGGTTGCCGTTGTGCGCGACCGCTACCTGGCCCCGCGAATACTCCGCCAGCAGGGGCTGGCTGTTGTCGATCGTCGAGGAGCCGGCGGTCGAGTACCGCACGTGGCCGATCGCCATCGAGTTCGCCAGTTTCTCCAAAACCCCTGAACCGGCGCGGAATACGCGAGAGACGTTCCCCATTCCCTTGTAGCACTGGATGAACTCGCCGTCGCTGGAGGCAATGCCGGCCGCCTCCTGCCCGCGATGCTGGAGACTGTGCAGGCCGTAGTAGGTCTTCTGGACCGCATCCGGGTCGCCGAAGACGCCGAACAGCCCGCACTCTTCCTTCTTGTCAGGAAAGACCTCGTTCCCATCAAACTCAGATCGTGGTTCAGACATGACCCTCATGCCTCTCGAGAGAGGTTGACAACTTCCGTTTTTCCAGAAACGTTCCGATCACCCGCCAAAACCGGCAGTGTACCGATTCGGCGGCCCTGCGTCAAGGGCTGTCGTGAGAAACCAAGCCTGCGTCGTGGGGTCCACGTTCGCAGGTCGGTTCTTCAGAACTGCCTATGACAGGCATTGCCATGCGGCCAATCAGACCAATGGGGTCGCGCCGGGAACGGCGACCGGGGCAACGGGCAGGTCGCCGAGTTCGTACTTCGGCGGGGTCAGGTCGAGCTTGGAGCTCTTGATCGCCCAGTCCCACTTCAGGGCCCGGCCGGTGTAGGCGCTCATCCGGCCGAGGATCGCGGTCATCGTGCTCTCGGCCACCGCCTTGCCCTCGTTCAAAGGCCGACCGTCTCGGATGCTCCGGATCAAGTCGGCATGCTCCTGTTCGTACGGATACGGCGTCGGGCCTTCATATGTGTAGGCTTTGGCCCCTTCGATCGCCCCTTCCATCGCGATACCTTTGGCGCCGACGATGCGTTCTCCGATGCGTTCGGTGCAGCCGGCGATCTGGCGGGCCATGCTCAGGATGCGGGCGCCGTTGGGATACTCGAACTCGACGGCGAAGTGGTCATAGATGTTGCCGAATTCCGGCTCGATGCGCACCTCGCGACCGCCCATGCCCATCGCCATTACGGGATGCGTCCCCATCGCCCAGTTGATCACGTCGAGGTTATGCACATGCTGTTCAACGATGTGGTCGCCGGAGAGCCACGTGTAGTAGTACCAGTTGCGGCACTGGGTCTCCATGTCGGTCCACTGTGGCTGCCGCTCGGTGTAGAACCCCCACTGGCGCACCCACCCCTGAACCCAGTAGCACTGGCCCGCGACGAGTTCGCCGATATCGCCGTTGTGGACGCGCTTCATCACCTCGACGTACTTCGGATCGTGGCGGCGCTGCGTGCCGGCGCCGATGGCCAGCCCCTTCTGCCTGGCCAACTCCGATGACGCCAGGACGGAACGGATGCCCGCCGGGTCCACAGCGACGGGTTTTTCCATGAACACGTGCTTGCCCGCCTCGATGGCCGCCTTCAGGTGGATCGGGCGAAAATGCGGCGATGTGGCAAGGATGACGAGATCCACGCCGCTGTTGATGACCTTCTTATACGCCTCGAAGCCCGTAAAGCACGTTTCGGGCGTGACCTTCACCTTGTCGGCGTGCGTCCAGGGCGCGGACGAACTCCAGTCTTTCTCGCCGTTGGTTCTGATGGTCTTCAGGCAGGTGTCGATGCGGTCCTGGAACAGATCGCCGAGGGCCACGACCTCCACATTCGGCGCCGAATCGACGCAGTTGCGAACGGCCCCCATGCCCCGGCTGCCGCAGCCGATCAGACCGACACGGATCGTGTCGGAGCCGGCGGCAAAGAGCCGCCCGCCGCCCAGCCCCAGTGCAGCCATCGAGAGGGCCGACCCCTGCATGAATCTTCGCCGTGAAATCGACTTGCCCGATCTGTCCGTAGTCTGCCGCACCATGCTCGTCTCCTCATCCAGAAGCCCGTTTGACCGGCGTGCATCACACTGCACCCTCGGCGTCCAACAGTTTCACCTCCTCTCGACCACAGGTCAAGCCCCCGCGAGGATCTCGCTCAGCAACGGGATGAACTGGCGGATGGCGTTGCCACGATGGCTGATGGCATTCTTCTGTTCGTCGGGCAGTTGCGCCACCGTCTTGCCGAGGGCTGGGACGAAGAAGACCGGGTCGTAGCCGAAGCCGTTCTCGCCGGCGGGTTCGTCAACGATGATTCCTTCGACTGTACCCTGCGTCTCGGCGAGCACCTTCTCGGGACTGGCCAGACACAGATGGCA
>CAZNSM010000251.1:4903-6372 GCA_964575615.1 uncultured Pirellulales bacterium
AGCATCGCCCGCAACTCCCGAACCTTCCCCGCATTCGTCGTCGCCACTAGGATTGTTCGACCTGATTCAGTCACGCAGACGCTCGATTTCTTTCGCAATCTCGGCTATGACTTCCTCGTTGGCGATCTCCCCGTCGAGACTGAAAATAATGAAGACCTTCCCTCCATACGTGCGCTCGAACTCTCTGAAGCTCGCCTTCATCCGTTCTGAGGGTGAGTAGTTGCCGAAGTTGGCGTTGGCTGTGACGGGTTTGATCTGAATACCAAGGGCCTTCTCTCCCACATAGCCCAGATAGTCAACGTCTCCAGCGTGATCGAGTTCCGGCTCTGATTCCACATACTTCACATCGGGAAACCTCGCTTCCAGTTCGTCCGTGACAACGGATTTCTCTCGATTGAAGCCATCATAGGTTCGGTTAATCGTCAGGTTGTGTATGTAGTCGATACAATCCTGGAGTGTCAGTTGGCTGAAAGCCTCCCGCCACTCGGGTATTACGATTTCGGTGATCTTCACATATAGTCTCTCGCCCAGTTCAGCAAGAGTCTCCCTGCTGATCCTTGTGGGGTTCTTTCCAGCGGTGCGGGCATTCTCGAAGTACCATCGTTCCCAATCCTCCAGAGACTCGGGCTGACACTGTCGGATGAGGGCCATGACGGCCCCCACTTTGTTGGGACGGGACAACTGATATGTCTGACATGTGTAATTCAGAACCTTCTCTTTCTTGCCGAAGTTCATCGAGTGGATCTTCACGTTTCGGTCGCTCCCGTCTGCGCTAAACGCGTGAATCTTTCCCTCAGCCGGTATTCCATCTGAGTATCTGTTGCCACCAGCCCTGACTTTACCAGGTGCGCGTTCAGAAAGGTCCTGTTCTCCAGGTAGAGGTAACAAAGCAGATTGTTATCCTTGTCGTGCTTGACTGCGTCGAATCTCATGGCCACTCTCTGACCGCTTGTCTTGTCCTCCAGGAATTGAATGGCCTGTCGCCTCGTCTCAGACTTGGTCTTCACACCCAACAGTCGCACGTGGACGCCGTCACTGAGCACGAGCCGCTCCGGCGAGAGCACTTCCTGAACGCGGTAGTATTCCTGCCTCTGACCACTCTGGTGATTGACCTTCGAACCGAACTGCAGCGTTCGGGGATCGACCTTCTTGTCGAATTGGACGGGGTCTTTGAACACGTAGGGGAGCTGAGCGGCCTTCTCGTCGAGAGTCACTTCAGGCTTATCCTGAACCATCAGCTCGAAGCTGGCCCCTTCGAAGAGCAGCTTGTCGTCGATGCCCAGCTTGCGCCGGATCACCGGGACGAATTCGGGGTTCACCTCGTAGCCGACGGAATTCCGGTCGAGATTCCTGGCTGCCAGGGAAGTAGTGCCACTGCCAAGGAAGGGGTCGAGAACCGTGTCACCAACGAACGTGAACATCCGTATCAGGCGCCGTGGAATCTCTTCGGGGAACATGGCCAGGTGGCC
>CAZNSM010000252.1:0-6317 GCA_964575615.1 uncultured Pirellulales bacterium
TCAATCCGGCCATGAGCCACTCGCCCTGCTCGAGCATCTGATCCGTTTCGAACAGAAACGCACTGAACGTGGTGAATGAACCGAGGAAACCGACCAGAAGGATCGCTCGCGTCTCCGGACTGACCGCGAACCGCTGCTGCGTCAGTGTCCATATCAGGCCGAACAGGAAGCAGCCCAGCACGTTCACGGTCAGCGTGCCCCAGGGGAAGCCGATGTGTTGCCCCCGCTGGAAGAGGCCGGAAAGCCCGTACCGAGCCAGGGCCCCGCAGGCGCCCGCGACGGCCAGACCAATCAGCTTGTATCCCATGCAACGACTCCTTCGTATCTTCTGCCTTTTCTGCTGCCGGGAAGGAATCGTTCGACAGGGGCCAACATTACTCCCACCGGGCTTGGTTCGGTAGGAGTCATCAGCCCAACGGGCGGTTTCCGGGGGACTCCATCCCCGATGGCCACCATTTTCAAAGCCAACCGTCAGGTGTCAAGGGGAATCCTCACAGCTTGGCGATGCGATGCAATAGCCTCCGTTATGTCTTCAGCCGCAGGGCCGCCTCGGCGACGCGGACGCCGAGCTGTTTGGCGGTCTCGATGCCGAACTCGTCCTTCATGATGTCGTCTTTCCAGTTGTTCCACAGAGTCGCCCCCTGGTGAGCCCGGGGCTTTCCGCCGACGACCATCACCTCGTGGACCAGCATGGCGGTCTGGATTTCCTGGATGATCAGTTCCTGGCCCCCGTTGCGGTAGGCGCCCGTGGCGAGCGCACCGAGCGGCATGTCCGCCAGTTGCAGCTTGGGCTCGCGGAAGACCTGGAGCCGTTCGAGGAAGGCCTTGCACAGGGCGCTCATACTGCGGAGATAGCTGGGCGATCCGATGATCATACCGTCCGGCAGACGGGGCGCCTTGAGCACGGGCAGCACTTCGAGGTCGAAATCGTCCTCCGGCTGGTTGGCCTCGGCCGAGGTCGCGCCGCCCAGCGAGCCGGCGATCTGAAGCCCGCCGAGGTCGATCAGCTCCGCCTTGATCCGTGGGCTCACGGTCCTGGCGGCGTCGAGTGCGACCTGGATTGCCGTTGCGGTCGTCTTGCCCTTGCGCGGACTGCACGAGACGCCGACGATTCGGATCGTCTTGTCTGCCTGAGCGGCCGCGGCCGTAGAAGCCACCGATGCCGCTGCGCCGGCGGCCAGTGTGGTTGCCAGAAACTTCCTTCGATCCATATTCTCTCCTCCCTTGTCGCTTGTCGCGCGAATGGGTTGAAATCTCGATGATCATGGTGCGGTGTAGATCAGGTAGAGCCCGCCCAGGATGACCAGGACGCCGCAGATTCGTTTGACGATGATCGCGCCTCTGGATTTTTCGTTCCAGTTGAGGTACCGTTGGACCCATCCGGTGCTCGTGCCGGCTACGACGATGACTGAACAGTGGCCTACCCCGTAGGCGACGAGCAGGACGATCCCATACAGCAGACTTGCGGAGGCCACGCGAAATGTCACGCCGAGCATCGGGGCCATGTAGGCGAAGGTGCACGGCCCCAGGGCAACGCCGAAGACCAGGCCCAGGATCAAGGCGGCCAGGAGCCCTTTTCGTTTCATCCCGACCTGGCCCGGGCCCGACCAGGGCATCGGGATCACGTCCAGCAGGTGCAGCCCCACGAGGAAGAAGATCACCGCGACAAGGTAGTTGCCATAGCGTCCGACGTCGCCCATCATCCGCCCGGCCGCCGCGGTGATCGCCCCGATGACACCGATGGTCACCAGAATGCCGACCGCAAACAGGGTGGAGATGGCGAAGGCCCGCTTCGTAGACATGCGACCCTGCTGGTCGATGAAACCCACGATCAACGGAATGCTCGCCAGGTGACAAGGGCTCAGCAGGATGCTCAGGATGCCCCAGACGAACGAAGCCAATATGGCGATCGCCGGCGTCGCTTCTACGGCACGTGTCAGGTGTGTGAACAATTCCCGTATCATGGTTCCGACACCAGATTCACTCCGAGTTCCCGCCATTTAGCCAGAATGTCCTCCTTGGAGAAGAAGCCTTCGTGACGAAAGAGCTCCTTTCCGGCCGCGTCGTAGAAGACCTGCGTGGGAATCACACGGATTTTGTATATGGAGATCAGGTCCGGGTCTTGGTGGACATCGAGGAAGTGGACGTCCATGCGGCCGGCATACCCCGCCTTGAGGTCCTCCAGGATTGGAGCCATCTCCTTGCAGGGAATGCAGGTGCCGGCCCCGAGATCGATCAACGTCGGCCGACCTTTCCCTGCCAACTGCTCGGGACTGCGGGCGGTGAGCTGGTGTTGAACGGCATCCGCATCCGTCGGCGCCGCTGCCGGCTCCGCGTGGGAGCGGTTTCGCTTGGCGACAAACACGGCGACCACGGCGACAATCAAAACAGCCGCAATGGCTATCTTCTTCGAGCTACTCATGGGATCTGCACCTGCCTTTCCAACGACCGCTTTCAGCAAACCGATCACCAGCCATGTCCCCGCGATCAGGGCCAGCAACAGCAGAGGACTGCTCATTCCTTCACGGCAAGGGCACCGTGTCTGGAGAAGCTGGTCGATCATGGCTGCCTTTCCTGCACCGGCTCAATTCAGTTCATATCCACGCATCGCACGCCGCTGCGATATCGCGACACTTCCCGCACCGTCTACGGACGTTCGAAGTTCTGGCCCAGGTCCTTCCACTTCGCGAGGATGTCGTCTCGCGAGAAGAACCCCTCGTGGCGAAACAGTTCGTTGCCCATCGCGTCGTAGAAGATCTGCGTCGGGTACATGCGGATGTTGTGCTCTTCACCTGCGCTTGGCCGTTTCCAGATGTCGATGGTCTCGACCCGGAACCGGCCTTGATAGTCCCTGGCCAGTCCATCGAGGATTGGCTCCATCGTCTTGCAGGGGCCGCAGTCGCCCGCCGAGAATTCCACCAGGCAGGGCAACGGCGCGCGGGGCGTCGAACCGTCTGTGGCGACCTTTGCTTCATCTGTGGGGAAAAAAGGCGCGACCGCCTCGCGCCGTTGCAGCGCGACAGCCGCCACCACGGCGCCGATTGCGACCGCTGCGATCGAGAGTTTCCACATCGAGCTCATGCATGTCCCTCTTCGGTCACGCCAGCAGGGCGGAGGCTGCTCTGGCCGTAGCCGTAATGTTCTCATCGTTAACCGGGGTCTGGCCTTTCTCCATGCCCAGGTCGGTGACGCGCAGATGTTGGAAACGGCTGATGCCAACCTGGTCAAGACACTTCTTCGCGCAATCGAGCGAGCAGCCATCGATGGCGACGATCCGTGAGGCGGCCCTGGTCTTCTGGACGATCCCTTCGACCCGGCCGCCCACGCCGGCCAGGCAGAACATCTTGCCGATGCCGTCCCGTGTCATCTGCCTCGCCGCCCGATCGCTGACGGCGCCCACGTCCGCCGCCCCGGAACACGCGAAGATCAATGTCTCTCCACCGGCGCACTCGTGTCTGTCGCTCATTTCGAGCCTCCCTTCCAACAGGCCTTCTGTCGTTTCGTCGCCACGTCATTCCAGCATTCGCTGAATCTGAGCGGGCGAGGGCACCTTGCCGACGACTTTCACCTTGCCGTCGACGGCCAAGGCCGGCGTGACCATCACGCCGAACGCCATGATCTCGGCGAGTTTCGTGACCTTCTCGATGCTGTAATCCAGCCCCAGTTCCTTCGCGGCGGCCTCGGCGTTTTCCGCCAGCTTCGTGCACTTGGGACATCCGGTTCCCAGAATCTGAATCTTCTTCATATCGCAATCTCCGATTGCCTCGGTGGAGTAGTGGAATGTTGGAAAGATGGAATACTGGAAGGGTCATTGGCACGTCCGGTGTCTCTCGTTACCGCCTCGCATAGTGACATTTTAGAATTCATCTTGCCAGGTCCCTTCTCGTTGCTTCTTCTGAAGACTCTCTATGAGACGTTTGAGACCATTCTCGATTTTGTAGGTTTCGCCGTCCAGGGCGTCGAACTGCGCCTCTGTCAGTTGGCCGCTCGCACGGTAGGCGTGAAGGCCCGATACCGATTCGGCGGCAGAGCTGAGAGCGATGTTCAGGAACTGAAGGTATTCCTTCAAAGATTTGCGTCCATATCCTTCGGCAATGTTTCGGTGGATCGAATCGACACTGGCGATCGGCTGGCCCGCCACACGTTTCATCTCATAGGGCCAATCCTGAAAAGCCGACACAGTATGCACGTAGAACGCGATCGCATCCTGCCATACCGTCAGCTTCATGTAGCCGCGATTGATATTTCGTCGCTCCATTTCTCTCTCCCCACAGTTCTACCATTCCAGTATTCCACGATTCCATTATTCCCGTCGTCCTTCACATCGCTCCGAAAACAATGCCGGAGATCGTGGCCATTACGATCACGAGCGTCACGAACACGATGGTTTTCTGCGTGCCCATGACCGAGCGAATCACAAGCATGTTTGGCAGCGAGAGGGCGGGGCCGGCCAGCAGCAGAGCCAGTGCCGGACCTTTGGCCATGCCGGCGCCCATCAGGCCCTGGAGGATCGGCACCTCGGTCAGCGTCGCGAAGTACATGAAGGCTCCCGCGACCGCCGCGAAGAGGTTGGCCCAGACCGAATTGTTCCCGACCGCTCTGTTGACCCATTCGGTTGGGATGACGCCTTCATGCCCGGGACGGCCCAGCAGAAAGCCTGCGATCAGGACGCCTACCAGCAGCAGGGGCAGAATCTGCTTGGCGAAACCCCAGGTGGCCTCGACCCACTCGTTGACCTCGCTGCGGGTGAACCATTGGCCGACCATGAGCAGAAACGCTGCGAACAGTCCGCCGACCAGCACCCAGCGGAGGCGGTGGATCAGCTCGTACAGGCTGTTCTTGCGGACCTCCTGCACATCCCGGAGCAGTTCGGCCGACACCTCATGTGTCTTGCCCGCGGTGTCGACGATGGTCACCGTCTCATCGGTTCGGTCAACGAGCGTGCCCTCGACCTTGAAGGTGGTCAATCCGCCGGGGCAGCAGAGAAACACCGCGCGGACGTCGCCGCTGCGAGCCCAGTTGGCGAAGACCAGAATGCCCACCATCGAGGCGAAGTAGAGCGCGTTCTTCCACAGCGGACGACTGACCTGCGGCTCCGGCATGGCCATCTGCGCATCGGCCTTGGCGGTCTCCTCCTTACGGTAGATCACGTGCATCAGCAGGCCGATGACGATACTGAACAGGATCGCGCCGACGGCGCGGGCGATGCCCAGTTCCAGTCCGAGAACACGAGCAGTCAATATGATGGCCAGGACGTTGATCGCCGGGCCGGAGTAGAGGAAGGCTGTCGCTGGCCCCAGACCCGCCCCCATCCGATAGATGCCCGCGAACAGCGGCAGCACGGTGCACGAACAGACCGCCAGGATCGATCCCGACACCGAGGCGACGCCGTAGGCGAGGACCTTATTGGCCCTGGCGCCAAGGTATTTCATCACCGACGCCTGGCTGACGAAGACGGAGATGGCTCCGGCGATGAAGAAGGCCGGCACCAGGCACAGCAGCACGTGCTCGCGGGCGTACCACTTGACCAGGTGGAGCGCCTCCATGACGGCGCCGTCGAAGCGGCCAAGCCCGACCGGCAGGTAGAAGCAGGCGGCGAAGACTCCGCCAATCAGAACGAGCTTCTTCCACTCGCTTTTCCAATCCATGGAATCGATTCCCCAAGTCTACAGAGAGGCCAGGAGCTTCTCGTGCTCCTTGGCCTGGCATTTCAGGACGCGGGTCGTGCAGCCGAGAAAGTCAATGACGCACGGCGTCCTCAGGCAGTAGAAGACCTTCAGGCCCTCTTTGCGGCAGCTCAGCACGCCGGCGTTGACCATCACCGCCAGATGCCGCGATACGTTTGATCGCTCGGACCCGACGTGCTCGGCGATATCGCAGACGCATTTCTCCCCATCGCGCAAGAAGTCGATCACCGCAATGCGCAGCGGATGGGCGATGGCCTTGGCGATCTCCGCCTGCTTCTCGTACAACAGGTTCTTGTTGGTGCTCATAATCCTACGGCTCCGGCCCTTCTCATTGGGCGTCATGAGACGGCCCGACTCTGTAACTACGTGGTAATATACTCACATAGTATCACGAGGTTCAAGTCCAATTCCGGAATCTTCCGTTCCGGCCGGTCAAATGGAAGGTGCGAGCGCCATCGGGCAGGAGCGCTACCCGCAGTCCGCCTGCTTGGTGCTGGAGTTCGTCATTGATGTTTGGAGGCGGCGGTGGTAAGACGTAGCGACTTGCGATTATGGCAGATGCGAAGAAAACATACCGGCTGTTCATCAGCGCCAACGACCCCAGCGCCGACGTGCACTGTGCCGGGCTGA
>CAZNSM010000253.1:0-6193 GCA_964575615.1 uncultured Pirellulales bacterium
ATCACCGACAGCGGGTTGTTCAGCTCATGGGCGACACCAGCGGCCATCTCGGCCAGGGCCTCGATCGGGCTCTCAACCGACTTGGGCTCGGCCGCCGGTCTGGCGTCGCTCATCGCCCGGACGAGCCGTTCGGAGAATCGTGTTTGCTTCTCTTTCGCCATGGCCAGTCCAAGCACGGCTCCCGCCATCGACGCGGCCGTCTGGAACTTCTCGGCGAACAACGTGGCATCGCCCGGATAGTTCAGTTCGAAGGCCATGATCGCCACTGCTCGGCCGTCGCAGAGCAGCGGAACGAGCTTCGTGCGATCCAGGTCGAGGTCCACATCCACCTGCTCGACGAGCCAGTCGATGTGGTCCTGCGCATCGGCCACGGCGAAACGCTCGGCAATCAAACGCGGCACCACAGGCCGATCTCCGGGCGACTCCAGCACCATCCTGTGGCTGTGCCCCAGGGCCTCGACCACGATGGTGTCGATGGCCCCGGCGTGCGTTCCGCCCGCCAGGTACAGGCAGATCGACCCGGTCTGAAAGAACCGCTGCCACCGGCGAGCGAGGCTCTCCGCGATGGCCACCGCGCCGGCGCTGGGACCGATATCGCCGAGGAACTCTCGGGCGAAGTCCAGGTAGCTCGAAGCCATCTTGAGGTCTCGCCCCTCGATACCAAGCGCCGTCTGCGTGGTCGAGAGCTTCGCCGCGACGGCCTGGATCGCATCGCAGTATCTGGCCGCCGCGTTGGGCATGGTCAGGCCCAGGGCCTCAGCCCTGGTCGCGACCTCCTGCGCCAGGCCGTCTGCGATTCGGGCCAGCGTTTCCACGTCGGCCTCGATGGCTTTGGCGACGGCGCTGAGCCGCTCGGGTGGGTCGAAACTGCCGGAGCGGCCGATTCCAATGTGCCGAGCGACATGGTCGGCCGCCCACACGATGCGCGCAATGGCCGTCTCGGGCAGACCTTCCAGCGCCGTCACGGCGCTGCTGTGGTGCAGCCAGATCGCCGTCGTGATCGGATCGGGCAGGCGCCACTTGCGGGCCAACTGCTTGCCGAGCATGGCGTGATGGGTTCCGAGATGCTTCTGCTCGACGGCGTACAGGCCCGATCCGGTGGCTTCCGCCTCCTGGACGATAGCCGCAAGGCTCTTGGGCATGATGTCCTGAAGGGCGAACTTGCCGATATCGTGCAGCAACCCGGCCGAGTAGGCCATGTGCGGGTCCAGGGCCGGTTGGCAGGCTTCGACGATGTGCTTGGCGCAGACCGCCACTGCCAGGCTGTGGACGATCAGATCGTGGCGGGCCGGCGAGGCAGGCTGGTTCTGGCCGAACTCGATCTCGAAGCCGGCTGAGACCTTCAGGCCCAGAAGGGCGTCGCGGACTTCGTCGGGATCGAGACGGTCGAGCACGAGGTGGATCGCATGTCGCTGGCCGGCCGGTGCGGCAGGGCAGCGTTGCCCCAGCGACAGGACACGGGCAGCCAGAGCCGGCTCGCACTGCGCGATATCGGCGATAGAGCTGGCGCAGAAGCGGCCCTGGAGCATCCTGGTGAGGTACTGAACGGCCACGCACGGTGGCACCGACAGGGCCTCCAGTTCGCCTGCGGCCAGTTCCACCTTGCGGGAAGCGGCTGCGCTCACACTTCGTTCGGCCATGCCGGTGTCCTCGTTACGTCCTTTCGCTGTCGCTCACCCGCCTCGAGGAAGCAACACGCCCTTTCGTCAGTCCAGAGATTCCCCGCGCCCATCACCCCGCAGGGGCCCCGTCGCACTCACGCCAACTGCAAAGCCGCGTCGACCTTCTCGGTCAGCTCCGCGATGGTGAACGGCTTGCGAATGAAATTCTCGGCGCCCGATCGCAGGAGCTGATCGATCTCCTCCTGTTTGATGACGCCGCTGACGATGATGATCCGCGTGTTCTCGAATTCCGGATTGCTCCGGATGGTCTGACAGACCACGTTGCCATTGACGTCGGGCAGCATGTAATCGAGCAGAATCAGGTCCGGTCGAAACTGCTGCGTGGCCATGCCCGCCTCGTACCCGCTCGATGCCGTCCGGATGTCGAACCGTCCATCCCGCGTCAGGATGTCACTGATCAGCTCGACGATCTCGGCGTCGTCATCGACCACGAGCACCTTCTTCTTGCCCGAATCCAGATTGTCCAGAGGGATGTTGTTCTCCCTCATGAACTTGATCAGATTCTGGCGGGGAATGCGACGGAACTTCGATCCTGGTACACGAAAGCCCCTGAGTCGACCCGAGTCAAAACAGCGAATGATGGTTTGCTGACTGACACGGCAGATTTCAGCGGCCTCGCCGGTGGTGAATAGATCCTTCATCCTTGCCCCTTCCTTTTGCGCCAACTCCATTTGACAGAAGGCTCTTCCAGGTTACCTTGACGGCCCACATTAACCTCGGTCCGGCAATTTGTCAAGTCGAAAAAAGCACCGAACCCCCGCTTTTTACCATGATACCTAAATTCTTATCGGAGATGGACATCGGGGCAGATCGAAACCGTGGCCGAGACAAACCTGTCCGCCACAGGGGGATTCCGCTGCGTGGGGGCCGGACCAGTGCAAAGCAACGGCGGTGCATTCTCTGTGCTGTTGCAGGCGATGTTATCTGACGTTGCGAGGCCGCGGCGCGGCAAAGGGCAGACCGGGACGTCCCGGGGGTGACTCGGCTGGACAGATCCGACGCTCAGACCGCAACGTCACGAGGACGCCGACCGTAGTTGTACTGCTTCTCCGTTCGCCCTTCTCGATCGTGGATGACCAGCAGACTGTAGGGGTGCGTCCTGGCCAGGTCTCGCCCCCGGAGGATGGCTTCGGTGCGCGCGCGGTGCGTGCTCATCACCTGACCTGAGTTCTCCTGCACGACGTTCCATCCACGTTTTTCGTCAAAGGCCACGTGGTAGGTCACGCGTCCGACTGTCTCCATACCTCCGTCTCTCCGTCACGGCCGGCAGCATTTCGTCGGCGGCTATCGACTGTGGTTGCCGGCCTGTCCATCCACGGGTTCACGCGCCCGTGTGTCACGCCGCAGCTTCACCATTCTGCCAGCAGTCACTCGCACGTCAAGACCTTTGCTGCACACTCCTCCTGAAAGCGGCAGTCTTCGCATTATCGCTCAGACAACCATCTTTGGCAGGCGGACATTCGAATAGGGTAATGAGCCTCGACTGGGCAAGCTGCTCAGAGAGGGCGACATGTGCGGTTTGGGGGATTGCTTCGACAGAACGGGTGGGCTTTGACAGACGGTATCGCCGTATTGGATTTTCCGGCGGAGAGGATGGAGACGGAGGCCTCGTAGCCAGGAGCGTCGCATGGGGGACGATCTGGCCGCTCCGTCCGAGGCGGATGCCGGTATGGGGACCCCCGGGCAGGGGTGGCGCAGTTTTCACATTTTTTTGTTTTGTTCTACGAACCGCAGGTGATTAACATAGTATTATAGCTATATTGTAATAAGTAGATATATGAAGGGCCCGAATATGGACAAGGAACTGGCAACCCAGGCCGCTGAGGTGCTTAAGGCGGTTGCCCACCCCATCCGCCTCCAGATTGTCGAGGCGCTGGAGGCGGGAAGGCAGTCCGTGAACGAGATTGCCGAGAAAGTGGGAGAGAAGCAGGCCATCACCAGCCAGCAACTGACCATCATGAAAGACAAGGGCATCCTGAGCTCCCACCGGGAAGGGGCTCGCGTGTTCTATCAGATCGAGAACGAGAACGTGATTCGCATTCTCGGCTGCGTCTATAACCACTGTCGCAAGAAGAAAGGGCGAAAATGAGTGAGCGTGATATGGAGAAGGTGACGTCGCGAGGCAACAAGTCTTTCCTGACGGGAGGGGGGATCGGGATCGTGGTTGGTGTGCTGCTGTGTGGGGTGGCGATCGTGGGGGCCATGCCGAAGATGATGATCGTCACTCAGGAAAGCCTGCTTGGTTTCGACGAAACGGTAGCGGCGCTGGAACAGGCGATCCCGGCCCATGGTTGGGTTGTCTCGACCGTTTCGAACATGAACGAGTCGATGGCCCAACATGGCGTTCCGTTCGGTCCCCGTGTCAAGCTGGTCAAGCTGTGCAAGCCGGAGTATGCCAAGAGCATTCTGACCACGGACCGGCACGTTTCGACTCTCATGCCGTGCACGATGGCGGTCTGGGAAGGCGACGACGGCAAGGTGTATCTGTCGAAGATGAACATGCCCTTGATGGCAAGGATGTTCGGCGGTAACATCGCGAAGGTCATGGGTGGTGGCGTTGCGCACGATGAACAGGCGATCCTCTCCGGCATAGTCAAGCACTGAAAACGAGCGCCTTGCCTTCCTGATTTGAAAAAGCGTCCGTTTCAGGGGAAAGGCTCCGCCGTCGTGCTCGGGATGGGCCATATGCGTGTGTCTCTTCGTTTCGACAAGGAGTCGCCAAGCGGTTTGTGGGTTGGACTGACACTATGAATCTCAAACACAGGATCACGGATTTCTCGTTGAGCCACTACAAGCTGGTTACGGTTCTGATGGTGGTCTTCACCGTGGCGCTGGGGGCATTGATCCCACGCATCCAGGTGGACACGGACCCGGAAAACATGCTGTCGGCCGAGGAGCCGGTGCGCGTCTTCCACGACGAAACCAAGGAGGACTTCGTGCTGTCCGACATGGTGGTCGTCGGAATCGTCAACAACGCCCATCCCGAGGGGGTATTCAACGCCGACTCGCTGCGCAAGATCTACGAGCTGACCGAATATGCCAGGACGCTGCGCTGGCCGAGCGAGGACGACCCGAACCAGGAGGTCGGCGTGATCGAGGTTGACCTGCTGGCCCCGTCCACGGTCGACCATATCGGCCAAGGCGGCCCCGGCGTCGTGACGTTCGAGTGGCTGATGTCCCAGCCGCCCGAAACGGACGCCGAGGCGCTGGCCATTCGCGACAAGGCCCTGTCCAACCCGCTGCTGAAGGGCACGGTCGTCTCCGACGACGGCAAGGCCATCTGTCTGTACCTGCCGCTGACGCACAAGGATCTGAGCCATCGGGTGTATCGCGCGCTCAACACGAAGATCGCGGAGTTCACGGGTGATGACGAGTACCACATCACGGGCCTGCCCGTGGCGGAGGACACCTTCGGCTACGAGATGTTCATCCAGATGGCCATCTCGGCGCCGCTGGCGATGCTGGTGATCTTCCTGTTGATGCTGGCGTTCTTCCGCAAACTGGTGCTGGTGATCTCGCCCATGATCGTGGCGATGGTCGCGGTCATCTCGACGATGGGGGCTCTGATCGGCCTGGGCTATCCGGTCCACATCATGAGCTCGATGATTCCGATCTTCCTCATGCCGATTGCGGTCGTCGATTCGGTGCACATCCTGTCGGAGTTTTTCGATCGCTACACCAGGGAAAAGGGCCGTCGCGAAACGACGCTGGAGGTGATGGACAATTTGTTCATGCCGATGCTGTACACGTCTCTAACGTCGGCAGCCGGCTTCGCATCGCTGGCGCTGACGCCCATCCCGCCGGTGCAGGTCTTCGGTGTCTTCGTCGCGGCGGGCATCATGGTGGCGTGGGTCTGCACGGTGACGTTCGTGCCTGCCTACATCATGTTTCTCAAGGACCGCTCGCTGGAGAACTTCGGCGCCGCGGCTGTCCACGAGCAGAAGCAAACCTGGCTGACGCGCGTACTTCATTCTACGGGACGGCTCACCTACGCCGCCGCCAAACCCATTCTGGTGGTGATGGTGATTCTGGCGGCCATCGCCGTCTACGGTATCACACAGGTCAACATCAACGACAATCCGATCAAGTGGTTCGCGAAGAGCCATCCGATACGCCAGGCGGATATCGAGCTGAACCGGCACTTCTCGGGGACCTACATGGCGTATCTCGTTCTCGAAGACGCCGGCGATCCCAACGTGAGCACCGAGTACGTGCAGGCTCTGCGCGACCGCCTGATGGCAAAGGCCGAAGAGATGGCGGCTGATCTGCCGGCGGCGACCGCGATCTTCGCCGAAGCCGAGAAGGCCCTGCTGGCCGAGGCCTCGACCGGCCGGACGAGGCTCGCGCTGCTCGACCGACTGGGCCGCTATGCGCAGGAGAAGGAGGCCTCCGCGTCGCAGGAGGCCGCCGACGTCTGGTATGAACTGATCGATTTCTTCGACCTCGAGAAAGAGCATCTGAAGATCTTCAAGCAGCCCGAGGCGCTGCGCTACATCGCGCAACTGGAGAAA
>CAZNSM010000254.1:0-6080 GCA_964575615.1 uncultured Pirellulales bacterium
ATCTATGGCTCGTCGTCGAACCTGATCTGCTCTATCATTGCTTCGGAACGATTCTCCCGGCTGCGCCTCTGTTCGCCACGGGCAAGGCATTCCTGCTGGACCGGTCAGGCACGCCCGGCGGGGGCATCCTCTACGCGGCCGGGCTGCTCTCGCAGGGATACTACTCCCCGTGGCTGGGCGCGGCGATTATTGTGCTGGCGGCGCTGGGGCTGGCCGAGTTGTTCCGGCGGCACCTTGCTCTGGTCGGGGTGACGCGGTCTGCCTGGCTGACCAGCCTGCCGGCTGTGGCGATCTTCCTGATCTACAGCCGCTACAAGCATCCGTTGGCGATCTGCCTGACCATCGCGTTGGGGCTGGCCCTTTCGCTCGCGTTCGAGAGACTCGCCCTTCGCCGCACCATGACGCGTGTCGCAGGATACTGCCTGATCGCCGCCTTCGGCTTCTGGATGGGCGGTTCCGGGACTTTGATGGTGTTCGCCATCCTGACGGCGATTCATGCGCTGTTCCTCCGCAAGGACTGGACGCTGGCTATTCTCGTTCTGCCGGCAAGTGTCGCGATCGTCTGGGTGCTGGTGCAATACGTGTTCCTGATCACTCCGGGCCGGGCGTTTGTCGTCCTCAGTCCATTTGACGCATCTCTGACTGCCGGCATGGACCGCTTCGAGACAGTCCTGGTCCTCCTGCTGTACGGGCTCGCGCCCCTTGCCGCATTACTTGGGCTCGTTCGGACGCGGACGCTCGCCCATGCACGGCATAGCCCGAAGGCCACCAGGCCGGCCAAGAAGCACAGTGCCAAGGAACGGCGAAGACCTGTGCTGGCCCTGCTCAAAGGACCGGCATGGACGGCCCTGCCCATCGTGCTGATGGCTCTGGGACTCTACTGGGGCCACGACGAACGGCGCAAGCCTTATGTCCTGTCAAACTATTATTCCTGCCGGAGGCAGTGGGACGAGATTCTCGAACTCGGTCATCGGTTGCCCAGAGGCATGACCAACGTCTTCGTCAATCACGACATCCTCCGGGCTCTGTATCACAAGGGGCGGCTGCCCTACGACATGTTCGAGTTTCCGCTGAACCCTCACGCGCTTATGCTGACGCACGAGGAGAAAGAGTCGGATCTGTCTCTGTCGAAACTGAGCGACCTGTTTCTGGAGCTGGGCCATGTCAACATGGCGCAGAAACTGGCGTCTGAGCTGCTGGCCACCAAGGACTACTTTGGCGTCGCACTGGAGCGATTGGCGTGGATCAACACCGTCAAAGACCTCCCCGCCACTGCTCGTGTCTATGCGAGTGCCTTGCAGCGGGATGTGATCCGTCGGAGGACGGCCGACGCCCTGCTCCACAACCTGGAACACGGCTTCCCGGCGGACCAGGCCGCCTTCATCGACCGGGTCCGATCCTGCACGCTGAACGATCCGCTGGCGGTGTTCGGCCGCGAGCCGGTGGACCAGACGTTGGCCACCCTGCTGGAAGGGAACCCCCACAACAAGATGGCATTCGAGTACCTCATGGCGTGCTACCTGCTGACCGGCAAGCTCGACAAGATCATGGAGAACGTGGGCCGGCTTGGAGACCTTGGCTATCGCCAGATCCCCCCTCTGTACGAAGAAGCGATCCTCATCCACTACGCATCCCAGAGGCAGAAGCCCGACCTCGGACGAATCAAGATAAGTCCAGAAACCATCCAGAGATACCAACGATTCGTGCAGATTCGAAGCGGCTTGCAGCCCCAGAATCAGCAGGAGACGCTCAAGATCCTGATCCGTGAGTTTGGCGCCAGCTACTTCTTCTACTTCGCTTTTGGACAGGTGGGCCAGGTCTGAGGAACGCCCGGCGCGTCGAGGATCTATCTCCCAGCACCTTTCCGGGGTATTGCGTCCGAGAAAATAGCGTTGCAGACCGTCCGCCCATTTGGTATAAAGAAAGGGATCGTGAGGAGTAACATCTCTGGACCGTTCGATGGTGGTGACCCGTCCGGGAATCGAAGGGTACAGACGCCTCGCCAGACTCAGAATCGCACATAGGGTCAGTGTCGGAGGACCTGGCACAGTGTATTCCTGGCATCCACAAGACAGGGGGGCGTGGAATGCATGGTTCCTGCACATGCCGGGCCCATTCTGCCCACTCCAGATACTGGCAGTCTCATTCAGGAAGGAGGTGATCCGGCCGATACCATCTCGTGGAGTCTCCGGAGGGGGAATATGGGTCGTGGCCCGTTGCGGTTGCGCGGGCGCTTGAAAAAAACTGAATGGGGGGATGAGTGCCTGATGCGTGGTCAGCGCACCGGTTGTGTGGTCTTCTTTGAAGGAGAACTTCTATGTGGAAGCGATGCACCTGTTTCGCATTTCTGATCGCGTTGCTGGCCCTGATCCAGGGCGCCGCCGCGCTGGCCCGTTTCAATCCCCTGAGCGACCCTGCCATCATTGGCTGGTGGACCTGTGACGAGGGCCAAGGCAGCACCGTAGCCGATTCGTCCCCTAATGGCAATCACGGGGCTTTCATCAATGGTGATCCGCAGTGGACGACCGGCGTTTATGGCAATGCCATCACGTTGGTCGGGCCGACCCTCGTCGAGATCCAGCCGATGGGTCTGACGCTGAGCGAGGCCACCATGGCCGGCTGGCTTTTTGCACCGGCGGCGCAGCCCGAGTGGGCGTCCATCATCATGCACCGCAGCCCCGGTCCCGCGTCCGGCTTCAACATGCTGGCCGACCGACAACTGGCGTATCACTGGAACGATGCCTCCAACACCTGGAGCTTCCGCGGAAACGTCTTCCATCCGCTGAATGAGTGGGCCCACTGCGCCGTGACGGTTGCCCCCGACCAGGCGGTGTTTTATCTCAACGGCGTAGAATCCGCCGTCAACAACGTTGCCCACCCGGCCTGCGCCTGGGACGGTCCGGTCTGGCTGGGCGGTGATGGTGGTGCCTCCTGGGTGGCCCGCCGTATGAACGGCGGCTCGCTGGACGATGTCTGCTTCTTCAGCCGAGCTCTGACGGCAGACGAGATCGTGGAGATCATGAGCGGCCTTACCGACCCGAATCTGGCGTCGATGCCGGTTCCGGCCGACGGCGCTACGGATGTGCCGCGCGATACAGACCTTGGTTGGAAGGCCGGCGAATCGGCCGCGAGCCACGACGTCTACTTCGGTACAAGCTCTGCCGATGTCGATGCCGCCACCCGCGCCAACCCCATGGGCGTGCTTGCCAGCCAGGGCCAGACAGGCGCCACGTTCGATCCGGGACGCATGGAATTCAGCCAGACGTATTCCTGGCGCGTCGACGAGGTCGCGGCAAACGGAACAATCTACAAAGGCGATGTCTGGAGCTTCCAGGTCGAGCCGTTCGTCTATGCGGTCCCCAACGTCATCGCCACGAGCAACGGCGCTTCTGACGCCGCCAGCGGCCCCGAAAAGACGGTCGACGGCTCGGGCCTGAACGCCGACGACCAGCACTCCATCGAAGCCGACGAGATGTGGGTGGCCTATGCGCCGGCCGATGGTTCAGCTCTTTACATCCAGTACGAGTTCGACAGTGTCTACAAGCTCTATGAACTCCAGGTCTGGAACTACAACGTGATGTTCGAGAAGATGCTCGGTTTCGGTCTCAAGAACGTCACCGTGGAGTACTCCACGGACGGCGCCGAGTGGACGGCCCTGGGCGACTTCGACCTCAGTCAGGCCACCGCCAAGGCGACCTACGTCTACAACTCGACGATCGACTTCCAGGGGCTGGCGGTCAAGTATGTCAAGCTCACCGTCAACAGCGGATTCGGCATGCTGGGCCAGTACGGCCTCAGCGAGGTTCGCTTCATGTACCTGCCCGTCCAGGCGAGGGAACCGCAGCCGGCGGACGGCGCCACCGGCGTGGAAGTCGGCAAGGTGATGAGCTGGCGCAGCGGTCGCGAGGCGGCCTCGCACCAGGTTCTTCTGAGCACCGATCCGAACGCGCTGACGCTGGCCGGCACGTCCGATTCGGCGAGCTTCGCACCGGCGCTGGAGTTTGGCAACACCTATTACTGGCAGATCGTCGAGGTCAACGAGGCCGAGGCGATCAGCACATGGGCAGGCGATGTCTGGAGCTTCTCCACCCAGGAATATGCGCTGATCGACGGATTCGAGACCTACACCGACGACATTGAGGCCGGTATGGCCATCTTTGACACGTGGATCGACGGCTGGATCAACGACAACGGCGCGACGGTGGGCTATATCGAGGCTCCGTTTGCCGAGAAGACCGTCGTTCACAGCGGTACGCAGTCGATGCCACTCCAGTACGACAACAGTGTCTCGCCGTTCTACTCCGAGGCGGAACGCGAATTCGAAACCGCCCAGAACTGGACCGGCAACGGAGCCGACAGCCTCGTGCTGTACGTCCGCGGCAATGCGCCTACCTTCCTGGAGGCAGCCGACGGCAGTATCATCATGAACGCCATCGGCACGGACATCTGGAACAACGCCGACGAATTCCGCTATGCCTACAAAAGCCTCAGCGGCAACGGCTCGATGGTGGTCCGCGTCGACAGCATCGTTCGCAGTGACGGCTGGGCCAAGGCGGGCATCATGATCCGCGAATCACTGGCGCCCGGCTCGACGCACGCCTTCGTGTGTGTGACGGCAGAGAACAGCATTTCGTTCCAGCGTCGTCCCGTGGTGGATGCGGCCAGTGCCAGCACCGACACGACCGGCTTCGCCGCCCCCTACTGGGTGAAGCTGACCCGAACCGGCGACGTCTTCACGGCACAGACGTCGCCCGACGGCGCGACATGGACGGACATCGCGGTCAGTCCGGCGCTGCAAATCGCCATGCCCACCAACGTCTACATCGGTCTGGCTGTGACCAGCCACAACGCCAGTGTGGCAACAGCCGCGGAGTTCTCCAATCTCTCGACGACCGGCAACGTCACGGGCGCCTGGCAGATCGCGGAGATTGGCGTTACTCAGCCTGTTGGCAGCTCGATGGAAGCCATGTACGTAACGATCGAGGACAGCGCCGGCAAGACCAAGACGGTAGCCAATGCCGACGGGGCCATTACAGCGCGTCCCACGTGGCAGGAGTGGATAATTCCGTATACCGACCTGAACGGCGTGAACCTCGGCCGAGTGCAGAGAATCGTCATCGGCGTCGGCAATGCAACCAGCCCAACCGCTGGCGGCACCGGCACCGTCTACGTTGACGACATCGGGTTCGGACGCAAAGCCGAGTAGGATCGTTGGATCGTGATCCCAGCCTTGCGGCTGCTGGATCTGCAGATGTGTTCAGGGCCTATGCCATCCAAGGCATAGGCCCTTTTTGTTACGTTCCCCAATTGCCCGGTGCGTCGTCGATGCTACGCACACCAGGGGCGCGCCCGATCGAGCTTGCCGGACAGCGTGTTCTGGGCCAGAATCACGTTCTCGCGAAGCTGGAAGTCGAACATCCCGACGCAGATGAAGTCCGCTCCGCCGTCGAAGGCATACTTGAAGCCCTCGCGCGGATGGAGGGCCCCGGCCGCCAGCACCTTGAACGCAATCCAAGGCTCCTTGAGACTCTTCATGTACTCGATTGTCTCTTTCGGATTGCGGCACCACATGTTGTCGTGAGGCTCGCCGTGCTTGTCGCCCGAGGGCCCGACGGCGTCAAACGCCTTGCGGTGCTCCTGCGCCGTCGCGGACCAGTAGTTGTCCGGATGCAGGGTCTTGACCCAGAAGTCCGGCTTGAAGCCCGCCTGGACGAAGGCCTTGATCGTCTCGAGGTCATGGGCGCCGAGCCCGCTGGGCAGACCGAACTGCCTCATGTATTCCAGCGCCTCGCCGACGAGGTCGGTCTTGCCGTCGCGAACAGCCGCATCGGCCAGCCCCCCCTGCACGTAGACCGCTTGGGCGCCGCTGTCCACGGACCGCTTGACGCCCTCTTTGATCGTGCTGCCGGCGGCGCAGTCAGAGATGAACTGAATCCGGCCGCCCCGTTCATTCCAGTAGCGATTGAGCACGCGGTCGGCGGTAGGGTTGCCCAGGATCGTGTTAACGCCCATCTCTTCGGCCAGTGCCAGGGTCTCAAACACCTTCTCGTCGCTGTGGTAGGCCTTGACCAGGCTCGAAA
>CAZNSM010000255.1:0-5939 GCA_964575615.1 uncultured Pirellulales bacterium
CTCAGTCCGGCCCAGAGGAAGGCCGGACTCTGCGCCTACGCGGCGCTGCCGATCCGTGATGAGCGCGCCCTTGCCGGCGTTCTGGTTATTGCCTCGAATCGTTGCGATGCGGTGCCCCGACAGGCGCGTCCGGCACTGGAGACCATTGCGGCGCAGATGGGCACGACCCTCGCGCGGCTGCGCGCCGAAGAGGCGTCGATCGCCTCGGAGCGAAACTACCGCGAGATATTCAACGCGGCCAATGAGGCGATCTTCGTCCATGACCCGGCTGCCGGCACCATCCTCGATGCGAACCGGACGGGGCTCGAGATGTTCGGCTATTCTTACGAGGAATTGCAGCGTATGAACGTGGGGGACCTGCGCGCCGAGCCGCTCGCCGACAGCGCGGGCGCGACCCGAAAGTGGTTCGCCAAGGCGATCCAGGACGGCCCCCAGGTGCTGGAGTGGCTGTGCCGGAGGAAGGACGGCGATTGCTTCTGGGCGGAAGTGAATCTGAAGCAGGCGAGGATCGGAGGCCACGACCGCATTCTGGCGGTGGCCAGGGACATCACCGAACGCGTACAGGCCGCCCGTGCCGCCGAGAACCATCGGGTGGAGCTGACCCGCGCCTGGCACGCCAACACGCTCGGCGAAATGGCCTCCGGCCTGGCCCACGAACTCAATCAGCCGCTCTGCGCGATTGTGAATTATGCCGGCGGTTGCCTGCGGTTGGCCGGGCGAGAGTCTGTCGACATGGAGACGCTGCGCAACTCCATCGGACAGATCGCCGACCAGGCGGAGCGGGCGGCCGGCATCATCAAACGCATCCGCGGCCTGGTCGCGAAACGCGAGCCTCGGCGAACCCGCATCGACGTGCGCGACGCGTTGGACGAGGCGATGAGCACGGTGGAGACGGAGATCGCCCGGCTCGGGATCACCGTCGTTCGCGATTTGGCCGAAGACTTGCCCATCGTCCGGGCGGATGCCGTAGGTGTGCAACAGGTTGTGCTCAACCTGGTGCGCAATGCGATGGAGGCGATGAATGGCACCCGGGCTCCGTCACGGACGTTGACCCTGTCCACGCGCGCCGTGGAGAACGGCGGCGAAATCGAGGTTGCGGTCGCCGATACCGGTCGCGGGCTCTCATCGCAGTTGACCGAGCGGGTTTTTGATTCGTTCTTCACCACGAAGGACAAGGGATTAGGCATTGGTTTGTCATTGAGCCGACGGATCATCGAAGCTCACGGCGGTCGGTTGTGGGCCCAGTCGGACGGAGGCTCGGGAGCCGTTTTCCGATTCACGCTACCGGCGGAAGGAGTCGAACATGAGCAGCGCGAACCCCACGGTGTTTGTCGTCGATGATGATGAGGCGATCCGTCAGTCTCTATGCCTGCTGATCGAGGACATCGGCTTGAATGTCAAGACGTTCGGTGGTGCGCGGGAATTCCTGGCCCACTACGATCCTTCGCAACCCGGTTGCCTGGTGCTGGACGTGCGGATGTCGGGGATGAGCGGCCTGGAGCTTCAGGCCCGACTCCGCGAATTGAACACGGAGATTCCGACGGTCATCATCACCGGCCACGGCGACGTCCCCATGGCCGTCGAAGCCATGAAGGCCGGTGCGATGGACTTTATCGAAAAACCCTTTCGCGATCAGGTGTTGCTCGACAGCATTCAGAGGGCGGTTGAGCTGGACCGGCGCATTCGCGCCGCCAGGCGGCAGTCGGAGGGCTTCCAATCGCGGGTGGAGCATCTGACCCGGCGGGAACGCCAGGTGATGGACCTGCTGGTCTTCGGCAAATCGAACAAGACGATTGCCTACGAACTCGGAATCAGTCAGAAAACGGTGGATTTCCATCGCACAAACGTGTTGTCCAAGACCGGGGTAGCCTCGGTGGTGGAGCTTGTGCGATGGGTACATGAGGCCGGATGTACCCGGGAAAATGCCGGGATCACCAAGAAAGCCGATTGGTAGGAGGGCTTGCGCTCTGGAAGACTCAGGGCGACTCTGCGGGACTTTCGTGTGGATCTTTGCGCCCATTGAGCCGATCTAATATGGTGATAGGCGCAGGGGACCATTTCGTGCGTCTCGCCGGTCGCGCGGCGCACCGAGACGGCCGCACCGTGGACCTGCGCGTGAGATTCGCCAAGCCGATCCAGGGAGTTCGGCGCCAGGTCACACAACATGATGAGGGGTTATCCGCGTGAATGCCAAGGGGGCGAAAGACAGGTTGCTGTGTGCCAAACCGATTCTGCTGATCGAGGGTCCTGAGGCCGTGTCGCCCACCGTGAAGGAGGCCATGGACGAGTTGGGAATGGCCCGTCAGGTCGTGCACGTCCTCGACGTCGAACAGGCTCTGGAACGCCTCACGGCCCAGCAGGCCCTGGAGCCGGCGGTCATCTGTCTCAACAGCCTGACAGGCGAACGCGACGGTCTGGAATCGCTCAGGCTGCTCAAGTCCGATCCGAGCACCAAGACGATCCCCGTGATTGTGCTGGCCCCTTCGGGAGATGCGCAGATCGTCAACGAGAGTTTTGCACTGGGCGTGGCGGGGTACGTGATCACGTCGGCGTCCCGCGACCAGGTCGTCGAGGCCGTTCGAGCGATCGGTGAGTACTGGACGCTCAGCGAAGTCCCGCTGGGGGCGTGATGGGGAACGGTACAGCGTCCCGCGTCTCAGGGCCGCGTCTTCAGCCACCGCAATCGAAACACGTCGCGCAGGCGCTCGCTGAAGCGCACGCCGATCCGTTGAGTACACACCGGCAAGTCGTGCCTCTTGAGGTCGTCTGGGCCGATGCGACGGCATCCGGGCCGAAACACCGAAGCGATGGCTGCCGCAAGACGACCGAGGCGTGAAGCTCCGGATCGCCGGGCCGGCTCACTGGTCTTGCGTCGAAACTGGAGCACGGTAGGGGGCATCTGTGTCCGCGATTACCTCTGGACGGCCCGCTTCAGCGAGACCAGCAGCTCATCTCCGGTGCGGCTGACAGCCTCGCCGGCGCTGAAGAGCTGGTGGCGTTCGAGGACCTCCGGCGCGTCACGATAGTACCGCTCGACGGCCCCGGTTCCCCCCTCGGCGGCGCCCGCCGTCCGATAGGCGCGGGCCAGCAACCAGGAGCTGACCTCCTCTTCGTATTCCGCCGGATAGATCAGGGCCACTGCGAATTTGTCATCGGCGTACCGGACCAGGTGCACCTTGGCCCGGCAGGGCGGCTCGGCGGCAACGGCCGCACTGACCAGATGCTTGAAGTCGCTTCTGGCCTGCTCCTGCGTTGTGGAGTAGAAGAGCATTCCCGACTCCAACTGAAACGTCTGAGCGGCAACGCCTTTGATCTCCAGCCGACCGTCGGGATAAGCTCGGTGGATCTTGTAGACCTTGCACTCGCGGTAGCGTTCGCTTTCGAGCAGCTCCGCCACTTCCTCGGCTGTGAACCCGACGCCGGCCTGGTCGCCGAAATCGAAGATATACAGCCCTGTGTACCTCTCGGGTTTCTCAAGTTCTGGCAGTTTCATAGCTCGTGATTATATGAGGCCACAGGAATACTTGCACGAACTTTCCTCACCCCACCGCCCGATGCCTGATTGCGGATTGCCGATTTCGGATTTCGAATTCGTTTCCGGCAATCCGCCACGGCTTGCGCCAAATCCGAAATCCGACTATGGAAGTACGAAACAAACCCGAGAGCCCAAAGCCGCAAATCCGAAACCGGCCTGCGGCCGGCAGTTTGGGACATTCGAATTTGCGTCGTTCGAATTTGTTTCGGATTTCGTGTTTCGTGCTTCGAATTTCCGGCCCTCCAATCCGCCATCCGAAATCGGGGTCGCAGGCGGTCTTCAGCGGTAGCGGATCGGCTTTCGACGCGCGGGCTTGCGGGTTCGCTCGCTGGGCGTCGGCGGGCTTGGTTGGAGCTGATCCTCTCCTGCCGGCTTGACCTGTTCGGGTGGGGCCGGAGGGGATTCCGCCACGCCGCCTGGCACGACAGGCTCGGGTTCGCTTGCTGCCGGCGTCAGTTCGCGGATCGCCGTCTCTGGCGTCGGGTTGTTCTGTAAAGCGGGTTCGAGCGGGGTTTCGGTCTGCCCGGTCTGGTCCTGCTGCCTGTGATAGCGCGGGATGTGCGGGCTGTAATACTCCTGGTACGAGTTGGGCGCCGCGGCTCCAGTGCCGACATCGGTCGGGATCGGCATCTGAATGGGCCGGCGGTAGGATGGCCTTGGACTCGTACTGACCAACGGTCCATATACATAGGGGTTTGTCTGGACATACGTGTAGGTGTTCGGACCGTAGTACAGCCATCCCCCCGGCCGATACCGGTGAATCACGATCACGCCGGGCCCGTAGTAGTGATTCTGTGCCCAGACGGTCCCGTCCGCCAGCATGGCGACCAGCCACAATCCAAGGCCCACACGCGGCAACAGTGTTCTTGACACCATAACAGACCTCCGTGCAGAGATTGACGTTTGGCACCGATGCCAATTCCTACGTCGAGCGGACGGACGTGGTGCACTGTATTCTCATGCTCGCCGTCCAAGAGGCCATGCTACCTCCTCCGTTTCGGCAGGTCAAGCCGGACGTGATATCGTTCGTGGCGTCGGGCGCCTATAGGCGCGCGGCGACCTCTCTTTGGTCCCTTAGGTCCCTTGGGTCCTTTTGGTCTAAAAAGGACCTCAGGGACCAACGAGACCAAAAGGACTTTGCACCGTGCTGCCGGAATGCTCGATCATGTCGATTTTGTTGGCCAAGCTCTCCGGGTCCAGCCATCGGCTGATTCGCCAGCCGGGCTGCTCCTCGGGGGTCCAGTGCCTCTCTCTGGCGAAAAGAGAGGGAGCCCAGCCGTGCCACAGGTCGATGCTGTTGAACTCCCAGACCACGCCCTCGCAAAGGTGGCCGTCGGCGAACCGGCCCAGGATCAGAACCACAGTCAAAACCGGCAGAATCCACTGTCTGAATCGCTCTATATCTCGCACTTGCCCTTCGCAAAATGTGTCTCGCTCACGCCGCTTGCTGCAAAGGCATGTGTACCATCACCACCTCCTCGTGTTGCCTGCCGGTCGCCCGCGAACCGGCCTCCTGGAGGTGATCTGCCCCTGCGTCCGGAAGCCGGTCAATTCGGGCCGACGGATGTTCAAGCTCTGAAGGTGCGGCAGTTCCGTCTGCAGCCGGGCGATGGCCTGGGCGTCGATCGGCAGCGTCGAACGGATTTCAAGAATGTGAATCGTCTTCAGCGGATACAGGGCCTCCAGGCCTCGTTCGCTGATTCGACTCTGGTAGATGCGAAGGCAGTCGAGCCGGTGCATGCCGCTAAGGACTTGGAGGCCCTCGTCGGTCAGTTCGGCACTGCCCTCGATGTCCAGGTATTTCACCCTCGTCAGGGGAGCCAGATGCGCCATGCCTTCGTCTCCGATGCCCCGCCCGGAGAGGCTGAGAGTTTCCAGGCCCGTCAGTCCGCTCAGGCAGGCCAGATCGCCATCGTGGAATACGTCGCTGGTTGTCGCGAACCCGTCTCCGACCTTCCTCGTCTGGCGCCGCAGGGTGATTCTCAGACTCGTGAGGTTCTTCAGCCGTGACAAATCCAGCCCTTTGTGGTCCTGACGCACGCCGTCAGCCGACAGGCTGGCGAGGTCGGCCAGGTCGTTCAGTGCACTCAGCCCCGACATCGTCACGTGATCGGAAGAACTCCAGGACAGTTCCCGCAACGTGCGGAATTGGGTCAGCAGCCTGAGCGTGTCGTTGTCCAGTCCACGCCAGAACGCCAGGTGCAGCGCACGCAGGTGATTGAGGTTCTCCAGCAGGGCGATCCCTTCGTTCGTGAATCCCGTTCCCCCGATGTACAGCTCTTCAAGCTCCTGCATCCGACTGACGGCCAGCAGTGCTTTGTCGGTCAGCGGCGAGTTGTCCGAGCAGTTGACCCAGAGGTATCTGAGATGATCGAGCGAGGTCAATTGGCCGATGGCCGCATCG
>CAZNSM010000256.1:0-5877 GCA_964575615.1 uncultured Pirellulales bacterium
ACGGTCCAGCTCACTGCGATCTTCTCTCTCCAGAGCCAGAAACGCTTCGCGGCAGACATGACAGAACGATACGAATCGCTGTCGACGCCAGCGGTAGTCCCAGGCGTCGAGCGACAGCTCCGCGGGCACAGCCTTCCGCAGACCGTTGCCGAGACGCTGCAACAGACCCTTGTCACGGGCGACGTGGAGGGCATCGGCGCGGACGTCGGGCGGGCACTCCGGCACCTGGGAACCACACTCGGCGATCCAACCTCTCTGCCGCAGTCGGCTGACGGAAGGCCCGACCTTCGGAGCGGTAATGATGGAACCGTCGGGCATCGTCAGTCCCGCCCGCCTCAGGGCGCCGAGCAGATCGTTCCTGGTCAGCGGTCCGAAGGACAACGCAAACATGGTCAGCACGGCGCCGTCGAGGTCCGGCAGCCGGCTCATCTCAGTCCGGCGGGGATTGGCGTGCACTGCTTCGATCTTGTCTTTGCCTTTGCCTTTTCGCAACTGACCCGTGGCGACATCCATCCGGACGTCATCTCCTTCCATTCGGAGGCGTGCAGAACTTGCCCATACGCGCAGTCCCCTCACAAGGACGGAGACTTGGTAGTCACCCGGCCAGCCTACCTCATCGACTCGTCCAACGCAAGACTCTGCAGACAGAGGGAATTTGCGAAAAACAGGAGACCTGTTGCGGCGGGAAGTTTTGCAAATGGCGGACGGGATGCTACAATGCTCGCTTGTTGCGTGGGTCACGGACCCACGAAGAAACAGAAATCGAGTGGGTTCGGAACCCACCCTACGAAAAGCAGGTTGGAACGATGCACAGCGACAACAACAGGGAGTACCGGATCGAGCCGGCAACGCGAATCACGCGACTGCCACCGTATTTGTTCGGACGACTCAACGCCCTCAAGCTCGCCAAGAGACAACAGGGCGCCGACATCATCGACCTGGGCATGGGCAATCCCTCGGACCCGGCCCCGGACCTGGTCATCGAGAAGCTCTGCGAGGCCGCCCGCGACCCGCGCAACCACCGCTACAGCGCCAGCAAGGGCATCAAGGGCCTTCGCCTGGAGATGGCCAAGAAATACGCCCGCAAATGGAACGTCGATCTCGACTGGGAGCATGAGGTTCTGGCCTGCATCGGCTCGAAGGAAGGGTTCAGCCACATGTGTCTGGCCCTGCTCGGACCCGGCGACACCGCGGTCGTTCCCGATCCGGCCTTTCCCATTCACAATTACGGGGTGGCCCTGGCCGGAGGCAACGTCATCACCGTGCCGCTGGGCAACGATCAGAAGTTCCTCGACACCATCGCGATGGTCTGCGAGCACCTCTTCCCCAAACCCAAGCTGCTGATCCTCAACTACCCGCACAACCCGACCACGATGACGGTCGACGAGGGTTTCTTCGAGACCGTCGTCGATCTGGCCAAGCGGTTCAAGTTCGCGGTCATTCACGACTTCGCCTATGGCGAGACCGTCTTCGACGGCTACAAGGCCCCCAGTTTTCTCTCGGCCAAGGGCGCCAAGGACGTCGGCGTCGAGTTCACCACGATGAGCAAGCCGTACAACATGGCCGGCTTCCGCGTTGGGTTTGTCGCCGGCAACCGCCAGATGATCGATTACCTGGCCACGATCAAGGGCTATTACGACTACGGCATCTTCCAGGCGATCCAGATCGCCGGCATCATCGCCATGCGGCACTGCGACGACGTCATTGTCGCCCAGAACGAGGTCTATCGCACCCGGCGCGACGTTGTCTGCGAGGCCCTCGACCGCCTTGGCTGGCACGTGGACAAGCCCCGTGCGGGCATGTTCGTCTGGGCCCATGTCCCGGACGAGCACTTGCGGGGAAAAGGCACGATCGACTTTGCGATGGACCTGATGGAGCACGCCGAGGTCGCCATCTCGCCCGGCGCCGCGTTCGGCGAGAACGGCGAAGGTTACTTCCGCATCGCCCTGGTCGAGAACGAGCAGCGACTGCGCCAGGCGATCCGCAACATCAGCCGCTACCTCCAGGAAAAACCCATCCGCAAGGCCAAAGCCGTCAAGTAGCCGGATGAGACCCGAGGTCCGGGAGATCGACAGAGGCTGTTCGTCGGTTATGGAGCCGTCAGCAAGTTTCTGACCTTCTCCAGGACCTCTCTGTCTCCGAGCACGAGCACAACGTCGCCTGCCCGGAACTCCGTGGCCCCGTTGGGGACGATGTACTCGCCGTTCCTCTCGATCATGGCGACCAACGCGCCCGGCGGCAGCTTCGCGTGAATGATCGCCTGTCCTGCCGCCGCCGAATCGGGCGAGACGACCAGTTCCACCATTGAGGTGCGGAAGGTCCCTTCCGTCCGGTCGAATTCCAGCGGCATGCGCCATTTGGACCGCAAAGGCCGGTCCAGCTTCAGCCAGCGTGCCACACGCGTCAGCGATCGGCCCTGGAGAAGCACCGAGGCAATGACCACGAAGAAGACGAGATTGAAAATCATCTCGCCCTGCCGGATGCCGGTTGTCATCGGGAACGTCGCCAGCACGATGGGCACGGCCCCGCGCAGCCCCGCCCAGGAGACCAGCAGCTTCTCACGGAAGGTCAATCGGCTGCGGATCAGGCAGGCCGCCACCGCCAGCGGCCGGGCCACGAACATCAGAAACGCCGACAGCAGCAGTCCGGACCCGATCAGAGGGGTCAGATGCGACGGGTAGACCTGCAAGCCCAGCGTCAGGAACATCGCGATCTGGGCCAGCCAGGAAAGCCCGTCATGGAATCGCTCGATGCTGCGTTTGTGGATGAAGTCGGCGTTGCCCAGCACCAGACCCGCAATGTAGACCGCCAGAAAGCCGTTGCCGCGCACCGCCTCCGTCACGCCGAAGACCAACAGGACCAGGGCCATGGTCAGGACCGGATAGAGACCTTCATACTCCAGACGGATTCGGTTGACGATGCCGATCATGGCCTTGCCCAGCAGGAATCCCACGGCGCCGCCGATGAGCATCTGTCGGGCGAGCGCGGGAATCGCGGACCACCACGGCAGCGGCGGGTCGCCCAGCAGGCTCAGCATCGTGACCGTCAGGAAGATGGCCATGGGGTCGTTGCTGGCGGATTCCAGTTCGAGCAACGGCTTGAGCTGTCTCTTCAGACTGACCTGGCGGGAACGCAACACTGCGAAGATGGCCGCCGCATCGGTGGAGGAGATCACCGAGCCGAGCAACAGTCCTTCCAGCCAGGTGAATCCCAGGACCAGGACCGCGAAGGCTCCCACGAAGACCGCGGTCAGAAAGACCCCCAGCGTCGCCAGAACCATGCCGCTGCGAAGCACCGGCCGGACGCTCGGCCAGTCCGTGTCCAGTCCGCCCGCAAACAGAATGTACGCCAGCGCGAAGGTGCCCAGAAGACGCACGAAGTACGGGTCGTCGAAGTGAATCCCGCCGGGACCTTCGGAGCCTGCCAGCATGCCGACCAGCAGGAACATCAGCAGGGCCGGCACGCCCAGACGCTCCGAGGCCTTGCTCGCCAGGATGCTGGCCAGCAGCAGGATCGACACGCCCAGGATCAGATAGGGCGTCGCTATGGCTTGGACCAATCCAATCATCGCTTGTTGCCACCTCACCACAAGTCCGGCGCGTTCATGTCGCCACGAAACGCCCAGAGTATAGCAACCTGTGCAGAAAACACCAGCGGAGGGTGCCCCAGCGCCGATCCGGTCAATTCCATCCGTCGCTGACAGAACCGTGGAGAACAGAATCCGTCAGCAACAGAAGTCCCGCTGCTAATTTGCAGGTGGACACGATGGAGCACGCCGAGGCGCCGTCTCGCCCGGCGTCGCGTTCGGCGGCCCCGACCGACCAATACTGTTCACCACCGCTGGCAGATAGACGCATACACCATACGGCGTCGGGGACGGAAAGAAGCGGCCCGTCTTGCTTTGCCCGACGGTTTCTGCTATCTTCATTTGTATGAGTGAAGTCAGGGATACTCTGAACGCTAACAACGCGGCTCGATCTTAAACGAAGGATAGGGAAGCCCTGAATGGGGAAGCTGTTTGACAAGATTTGCCGCCTTGTCGTCGACGAGAAATACGTGATTGGAGAACACGCGACTCAACGGCTTGAGGAACGCGGTATTCTGGAATGGCAAGCTGTTCTTGGTTTGGAGGACAGCAAGTTGATGTGTGAGCGGGCCGATGACAAACCGAATCCGGCCGTTGAGGTGCGAGAGAGGCTTCCGGACGGAACGGAGTTCAAGGCTGTCTGGTCCCATTTGAAGCGCAGCGGGGTGGCCAAATTGGTCACAGTTCATTTCTTCGATGAGGTTGAACAATGAGGATTCCCGGAAAGCGAGTAGCTCGCACACGCTTAGTGCGAACTCGAGACTTCGTCGTGGCGGTTGAAGTCGAAGCGGTCATCCCAGAGGATGACGCGGGCGAACCCTGTTATGAGGCCGAGACGGTGCAACTGCTCCGCAAAGTGCAGGAGCACGCCGAGCAGGGAGACATCGAATGGCTTCAGCAGCACGGCAGAGTCTACCAGGTGTTGGAGGCCAGATAGACCCGGTAATGAGTGGGCTGCTCTGCCAAGGGCCAGGAGTTGCCGGCGTGTACCGCCGCGTTGTGCACAGGAAAATGAACAACGTCCAGAGGCACAGATGGACCCCCGACACCTGTTCATCGATGAGCGTTTGACCGGACGTTGCGTCTACTGTGGCGGGCGACCCAATACGCGAGATCACTGTCCTTCAAAGGTTCTTCTCGACGAGGCATTTCCAGCCAATCTGCCGGCCGTGGAAGCGTGTGGTGAGTGCAACGACAGCTTTTCGTCGCACGAGCAGTATGTTGCTTGCCTCATCGAGGCTGTGATCTGCGGATCGGCAGAACCCGATGACGTCAGTCGAATCAACATCAAGCAAATCCTTACCGATACGCCGCGCCTGACTGCTCGGCTCAGGGCGGCCAGGCGACTCGACGATTCAGGCAGCATCGTCTGGGATGTGGACGTGGACCGCGTGAGACACGTCGTGCTCAAGCTCGCACGGGGTCACATCGCGTACGAACTCAGTCTCCCAAAGACCGAAGAACCCGACACCGTGAGCTTTGCCCCGCTCATCCTGATGTCCGACGAACAGAGATCCGCATTCGAGTCGCTCGGAAACAGCTGCCTTGATCCCTGGCCGGAGATTGGCAGCCGCGCGTTCAGGCACTGCGTCAAGAACATCTACAGCCCCAAATCAACTGAATGGACCGTCGTACAGGCGGGGCGATATCGATACTCAGTCAGCCAGTCGGATGGCGATTCTGTCCGCTTCGTGCTGAGTGAGTACCTCGCATGCCACGTGGCATGGCATTAGTGGCGGATTGCAGGTTCTTCGTCACATGTGAAGGCAACAGACGAGCTATACTCGGACCGAAGAGAGGGCGTGGTGGACTGGATAAACCAAGGATACTGTAGGCGGAAGGTTGTGAGCATTTCGGCCCCAAGTGTCGCATTGACAAACCACCGCTTATACTGTACACTTATGTACAGTGGTGTACAGTTTGAATCGGGAGGTTCGTGTGAAGACGATCACGTTCACGGAGTTTCGAAGGCAGGCGTCGGGGGTTCTCTCCGACGTCGAGAAAGGGGAGACCTTTCTGGTGCTGCGTCACGGCAAGCCCGTCGCGGAGATCTCGCCGCCGTCGGCCCAGCGCGGCGCCAGACTTTCGTGGAAACGGCCTGGGTCGCGGTTGACCATCAAAGGGGCCAGCCTGTCAGCCACGATTCTTGAGGAGCGAAGGCGTGAAGACGTTCTTTGACTCCTCGGCCTTTGTGAAGCGGTACATCGAGGAAACGGGCAGCCAGGACGTCGAGGCGCTGTACATGGCGGCCACGGAGCTTGCCGTGAGCGTTGTCTGCATTCCCGAGGTCG
>CAZNSM010000257.1:0-5876 GCA_964575615.1 uncultured Pirellulales bacterium
GTGGGCGGCTTCTTGTCCGCCCGGGGGACGTTGGCGTCAGGTGTTTGCCTCCATATATCATCGCAGTCCGTGTATTTGCCGAAGCCCACAGCCGTTTCCCCTCCGTCTGTGCTGTCGCGATACGCGCATCTCGCCGGCCAAAAACCGTTGCATCGCTGGGGAATTCGGGTAGCATGCCTTTCGGAAGATGCCTGGGAGGAGGACCGAACAGCGTTGCATGGAACGGTACAGGTGCATATGGAGTGAAAGGCGAGGCCATGAGAGCAAAGGTATTCAGAGGCAGTTCCCTGTCGATCATGTGGTGCGTGGCCATCGTGCTGTCGTTTCACGTTCGCACGGACGCGAAGACGAAGGCCTGGCAGGGCACGATCACGATCCCGACGTACGGGTGGTCCGAGGACATCAACCCGAAATTCTGGGCCCTGGAGGACCGGATCAAGCTGTCCACCACGGTCAAAGGAGCGATCGTCTACCCGTATACCATGCAGGACCACCTCTATCGCACCAAAGAGGATCGGACCTACCGGGCCCTGTTCCTCGAAAACGAGTACCTGAAGGTGACGTGCCTGCCGGAGCTGGGCGGCCGGCTGCACTCGGTGCTCGACAAGACCACGGGCGCCGAGACGTTCCACCTCAACAACGTGATCAAGCCGAGTATGATCGCCATGCGCGGCGCCTTCATCAGCGGCGGCGTCGAGTGGAACGCCGGCCCTCAGGTGCACACGGTCACGATCCTCTCGCCCGTTGACGCGCTGGTGGGGACAAACCCGGACGGCTCGGCCTATCTCGAAGTCAGCAATTTGGAAAAAACCCTGCGGACCCGCTGGACCGTGCGCGTGACGCTGCATCCCGGCCGGGCCTACCTCGACGAGCAGATTCGCATCTTCAACCCGGTGGATGCCGTCAATCCCTACTACTTCTGGAACTGCACCGCCTTTCCCGCCAAGAGCGGAACGCGGTTCATCTATCCGATGACGCTCGGGACGGATCACTACGGGGTCGACTTCTTCAACTGGCCGATCCATGAGGGCAAAGACCTTTCCTGGCTGAAGAACTACGAAACCTGGGCCTCCATCTTCTCGGTGGACTGCATCTTTGACTTCTTCGGCGCCTATGACGTCGACGACGATCGCGGCGTCGTGCAGGTGGCCAATCACTACGAACTGAGCGGCAAGAAGGCCTGGACCTGGGGGACGTGGGATTTCGGGCTGGTCAGTCAGAAGAACCTCACAGACGACGACGGTCCCTACATCGAGGTCCAGAGCGGGCCGCTCCCGACGCAATCCGACTATGGCATGCTGCTGCCCCGACAACAGGTCGCCTGGCGCGAATGGTGGTATCCGGTGCATGGACTGGGGGACGGTTTTGAGTTTGCCACGAAGGACATCGCGATCCAGACACGCCGCGAGGACGGCCAATTGCGTTTGAATATGATCGCGACGGGCAAGTTCCCCAACGCCACTTGTGTGGTCTCGCAGGATGGCAGGGACCTTCTAACGAGGCGGCTGGACCTGTCGCCGCAGGAGGCCTGCTCCGTTGTCGTTTCACCCGCGCCGCAGGGGGCAGCCGAGGTGACCATTTGGACTCGGCAGGGCGACACTCTGGCTCGTTTTGTGACGCCTTTGCCGATTCCCGACGTGACGCCTCCGCCGCGAAGCAAGGTCCTGAGCATGGCGGATGCGGAGTTGACGTCCCAGGAGAAGCTGCTCAAGGGACGCAAGCTCGATCTGGCGACCAATCGCAAGAAGGCCCGCGAGTACTACGAGAAGGCGCTGGCCGACGACGCGGGCTGCTCGCCTGCCCTGGTCGGACTGGCCGTTCTGGATGTGGAAGCGGGCCTCTATAGCGAGGCCGTCGCTCGTCTGGAAAAGGCCCTCGAACGCGATCCCGAAGATGGGTTGCCTTGGTACTTCCTGGGTGTGGCCCACCTGAAGCTCGGTGATGCGACCAAGGCTCTGCGCTGCGCCCGCCAGGCGGCCCGGTATGCAGGGGCCGCGTCGTTGGCCTTCGACCTCGCCGGCCGCGCCCACGCGGCGCTGGACCAGAAAGCGGCGGCAATCGAGGCGTTCGAGAAGGCCGTGACGCTCAATCCGAACGACGCCGGAGCCAGGGACCATTGGCTGCTGGCCCTGTACGCCGGCGGCGACGAGCGCGCTGCGTTTGAGGAAGCCCAGAGGGTTTCCTCACAGTTCCCAACGGATCTTGTGCCCCGCGCGGTCTTGGCGTTGCAAGGCGACAAGGAGATGGATCGCTTTGCGAAGGACGCTCGCGAATTCGTCGGCGAAGACGAGTTCGAGATGATCGAGATGAGTCTCACTCTTGCCGAGGCGGGTCTGGCGCCGGAAGCGGCACGGCTGCTGGATGCCGTCTGTGTGGAGGCCGCGCCGGAATCGCAATGCAGCCCTTTGCCTCTATACTACCTGGCCTACTACGCGTCACTGGCCGGCAATGGCGAGGCAGCGGCAGAATGGCTGAAACAGGCATCGCGGATGAATCGGGACTGTGTGTTCCCATCTCGCCCGGAGGCTCTGGAGGTTTTGCGGTACGCGGTGCGCGAGAACCCGGACGATGCGTATGCCCATCTGCATCTCGGGAATCTCTACGCCCACCTGGGCCGCGTCAAAGAAGCGGCGGCGCACTGGCAGAAGGCCGTCGATCTCGATGCGTCGCTCAGCGTCGCCCATCGCAACCTCGGGCTTTACGCCTGGGCGCAGGAACAAAACCTGGCCAAGGCCGAACAAGCGTATCGCCAGGCCATCGCCGCCCGGCCGAAAGATCAGACACTCTATCGCGACCTGGGGGAGATTCTTCTGGAGCAGGGCAGGCGTCCCGACGCAATCGAACTTCTGGAATCGACCCCCGGCGATCCGCTCAAGCGGGCGGAGATCATCGTCCTGCTGGCGCAGCTCTACTGCGACGAGCGGCAGTTTGATGAGGCGATCGATCTGCTCGAATCGACGCCGTACTTTGTCAATTGGGAGGGACAGACGATTACCTGGGACCTGTTCCACAAGGCCCACATGGAGCGTGGCCGGATACGGTTTGATGAGGGCAGCTTCGCAGGGGCGTTGCTGGATTTCGAGGCGGCGCTGACTTATCCCGACAACATCGGGGTCGGGCGGTCGAACAAGCCGCAAGAGGCTACGGCCCAGTACTGGCGAGGCAAGGCCCTTCAGGCGCTTGGACGTCTGGAAGAGGCCCGGTCCGCCTGGAAGCTGGGGGCGGCCGGTGCGGCCGGTTCCCGCGAACAGAACGCGTCACGAGAGCTCTGTCAGGCGGCCCTGAAGGAAACCGAGTGATCTCCGTGACGGCCCTCCGGGGTGACAGTGTCTTTGTGCTGGGGTGGAGATGCGGAGCGCTTCTTTCTTGGCGCATCAGCAGAGTGCTGCTATCGTGTGGCGATCGAGTCCTTACGTACATGGGGAGATGCCATCTGTGGGAGAATGCCCATGGTTGAGTTGAGTTCCAGCGGCACGAGGGCGGACGTCATTGACGCCTTCACTTCAAAGGTGGTCGGGCGTGGACTGCGCGTGGTCCTGCCGGAAGGACGGGACTGTCGGATTCTGCTTGCGGCCCGGGAGATCCGTCAGCGGCGCATCGCCGAGCCGATCGTCCTGGGAACGCGTGAGCAGATCGAAGCGGCTTCAAAGGAAGCGGGAGTGTCTTTGGACGGCATCGAGACACGCGATCCCAAAGACAGTTCACGTCTGGACGCGTTTGTCGCGAGATACATGCAGGGTCGTGACGGCCTCTCGGCGGGGATTGCCCGCCGGATGGTTGCCAAGGCCCTGTTTCACGGCGGGATGATGGTCGCCTGTGGCGATGTGCATGCCATGGTGGCCGGCGCCGCGACGGCCACGGCGACGGTGATTCAGGCCGGCGCGTTGACCGTGGGATTCGCTGCGGGCATCGAGACGGTATCGAGCTATTTTCTCATGATCGTGCCGCGGTTCGGCGAGGAACGGGACAAGGTGTTCATTTTCGCGGACTGCGCGGTCAACATCGACCCATCGGCGGACCAATTGGCGGATATCGCGTTGGCCTCGGCACAGAGCGCTTCAGGCTTGTTAGCCGAGCCGCCGCGGGTGGCCTTGCTCTCCTATTCGACTCGTGGGAGCGCCGATGGGCCCAGCGCCGAAAAGGTCCGCCAGGCCCTTCAGATCGTTCGTTCGCGCCGGCCCGATCTGGCGGTCGACGGCGAGCTTCAGGCCGATGCGGCGGTTGTGCCGCGCGTGGCCCAGAAGAAGGTCAAGGACCCCAGCGATGTGGCCGGCCGTGCGAATGTCCTGATCTTTCCCGACCTCGACGCCGGGAACATCGCCTACAAGCTGACGCAGTACATGGCCGGCGCGCGGGCGATCGGGCCGTTCCTCCAGGGATTTGCCAAGCCTCTGTCGGACTTGTCGAGGGGAGCGTCCATTGAAGACATCGTAACCACGACGATCGTCACGCTGGCTCAGGTCAATCAGGGCGGTCCGGACGAAGGAAGGCAGGGCTGAAACTTCTGTGATGAAAGTGCTCGTGATCAACGCCGGAAGCTCCTCGATCAAGTACCAACTGTACGACATGCCTGACGCGGAGGTGCTGGCCAAGGGGCTTGTCGAGCGGATCGGAGAGCCGACGTCGAGGCTCGTGCATGCCTTTGGCGACGATTCGGCCACCTTGGAGGAGGCGGTCCCCAACCATGAGGCCGCGATGGAGCTGATCCTCAGGGTGCTTGTCCAGCCGGGCGGAGCCATCGAAGACCTTTCCGAGATTGAGGCGGTGGGCCACCGGGTGGTACACGGCGGCGAGGAGTTCACCGGCTCAGTGATTATCGACGACCGGGTTCTGGCCTCGATTGAGCGATTCGCAGAACTGGCGCCCTTGCACAATCCGCACAACCTTGTGGGCATCCGGGCGGCGATGCGAAAGCTGCGGGGCACGCCGCAGGTGGCGTGTTTCGACACCGCGTTTCACACGAGCATCCCGAAGGTGGCCCACATGTATGCGTTGCCTTATGAGCTGTACGAGCGGCATCGTGTGCGGCGGTACGGTTTTCACGGGACCAGCCATCGCTACGTCGCCCGACGGGCGGCGGCGATGCTCGGCCGGGACAAGTACGATCTGAATGCCATTACCTGCCATTTGGGAAACGGCTGCTCGATTGCGGCCGTGCGAAAGGGCCGATCGGTCGACACGTCGATGGGGTTCACCCCGCTCGAAGGCCTGGTCATGGGGACGCGGGCGGGCGATTTCGATCCGGCAATCCTGTTCTACCTGGCGGACAAAGGCTACGACCTGGCGCGGTTGAACGGGCTGTGCAACAAGAAAAGCGGCCTGCTCGGAATCTCCGGCGTCTCCAACGATATGCGAACGCTCGAGAAACACGCCGAGGACGGCGACGAACGCGCCAAGCTGGCCATCGAGATGTTCTGCTACCGCGTCCGCAAGTACATCGGCGCGTACTCAGCGGTGCTCGATTCGGTCGACGCTGTAGTCTTCACCGGCGGTATCGGCGAAAACTCCGCGCTGGTGCGCGAGTTGACCTGCCGGGACCTGACGCACCTGGGCATCGTCCTCGATCCGAAGGCCAACGGTCAGGCGGGCGGACGTGAGTCGGCCGTCAGCGCCTCGGATAGCCGCGTCCGGGTGCTGGTGATCCCCACGAACGAGGAACAAGCCATCGCCAGAGATGCGTTTGACCTGGTCGGCGGCAAGAGCGAACATGGAACCAAAGGGCGAAGAGTGGAATATGACAGACAGGAAAGATGACGGTCGCTTTCTGGTGGACGTAGGCCTGCGGGACATGCCGTTTCCGATTCACGCGGTGTCGCGCGTGACGCCGGACGGACAGGCGACGGTGGCCGACATCTCGATCAACGCCCGAATCATGC
>CAZNSM010000258.1:0-5855 GCA_964575615.1 uncultured Pirellulales bacterium
ACAAGCTTTGAGGCTGCCACCCCTGGCTGTTTGCGCCCTCAAGGGAGTGCTGCCCTAAAATCTTGACAGACACATCCGGCCGGGACATGGCGAATTGAACGGACAAAGCTCGACGCTTGGTGTATCCTGAGCGGGCCCGGACGCGGCCTTTCGATTGCCGGGCCGGCAGCTCAATCATCGAGAACGGAAAGGAGCGATCAGATGAAGAAGGGGTCGATACTGCTGTGTGGGCTGGTGGTCGGTCTCGCCACGACGCTTTGGGCCCAACATGACGAGCAACACTACGTGCCGGACAGCGATCCGCTGGTCCGCCAGAAGCTCCAGAAGTGGCAGGACCTCAAGTTCGGCCTGCTGATGCACTGGGGCGCGTACAGCCAGTGGGGCATCGTCGAGTCGTGGTCGATCTGCTCGGAGGATGAGGGGTGGTGCGGCCGCAACCTGGACGACTATACGGCCTACAAGGCCAGGTACGAGGCGCTCAAGACCACCTTCAATCCGACCCAGTTCGACCCGGGCAAGTGGGCCCGGGCCGCCCGCAAGGCCGGCATGAAGTACGTCGTCTTCACCACCAAGCACCACGACGGTTTCTGCATGTTCGACAGCAAGCTGACGGACTACAAGGTCACCGACCCCGGATGTCCGTTCCACCGCCACCAGCGAGCCAACATCGCCAAAGAGGTCTTTGACGCCTTTCGCGCCGAAGGGTTTTGGACGGGCGCGTATTTCTCGAAACCCGATTGGCACTGTCCTTACTACTGGTGGCCCAACTTCGCCACGCCGGACCGCAACGTCAATTACGATCCCGACGCCTATCCCGAGCGGTGGGAGAAATTCATCGAGTTCACGCATGGGCAGATCCTCGAACTGATGAGTGACTACGGGCCCATGGACATCCTCTGGCTCGACGGCGGCTGGGTCGCGAAGAAGTCCCCGGAACAGATCCGCCAGGCGTACGAGAGCCGCCTGAACGACAGCCCCTCCGGGTTCGTCAAGGCGCGCGTGGTCAACCAGGACATTCGCATGGGCGAACTGGTGGCCAAGGCCCGCGCCAAACAGCCGGGGCTGATCGTCGTGGACCGGGCCGTGCCGGGGCCGTACCAGAACTACCTGACGCCGGAGAATCGCGTTCCCGACAAGACGCTGCCTTTTCCGTGGGAATCCTGCATCATCGCCGGAGGCGGCTGGTCCTGGGTGCACAGCGCCCGGTACAACTCGCCCACGCAGGTGATCGGCACCCTGGTCGACATCGTCTCGAAGGGTGGCAACCTCCTGCTCAACATCGCGCCCGATCCGAACGGCCTCTGGGACCCCGGGGCCTACGAACTGCTTGAGCAGGTCGGCGATTGGATCGAGGTCAACGGGGAGGCCATCTATGCCACGCAACCGATCGAGCCATACAAAGAGGGCCGTGTCTGTCTGACCCGGAAGAAAGACGGCACGGTCTACGCCATCTATCTGGCCGAAGAAGGCCAGACGCGCCCGCCGGCCGAGATCGCCCTTTCGACGCTGCAGCCCAGTGACAACGCCACGCTGGTGATGCTGGGGACCGGGACGGAACTGGCGTGGAGGAAGGCCGGAGAGGGCTTTCGCGTGACGATTCCGGCCGCCGTGCGCGACAATCCGCCCTGCCGCCACGCCTGGGTGATCCGCGTGTCATCGCTGAGCAAGTGAAGCCGAAAGGCGGGTGGGGTTATCAGTGTTTCAGGCCGCTGACGGTTTGATGGGCCAGGCGCGTGGGCTCGGGCAGCCGGTACTTCGTGGTGCACGCCAGCGTCAGGCGAATCGCGTCATCGAGGGTGCAGCGATTCCCCACGGAAACGAACAGCGGCTTGACTTTCGTCCGCGTGCGTACGACGGCCCCGATCACCTCGTCGCCGTCGTATAGAGGACTGTGCGCCCCCTTCGCCGTTCCGGGCTCGTCGAACGTGCCGATCAGGCGGCTCTTGGCGCAGCCGATGGTAGGCCTGTCGAGAAAGAGCCCCAGATGGGCGGCCAGTCCCAGCCGGCGGGGATGGGCGACCCCCTGCCCGTCGATCAGGAACAGGTCGGGCCTGCTTTCGAGCTTGGCGACCGCCGCCAGGCACGCGGGCGCCTCACGAAACGACAGCAAGCCGGGAATGTAAGGAAACGTCACGTCCAGCGAGGCACTGGCAGTCTCGATCAACTCGAACGAGACCTGGGTGGCAGCCTCAAGCGCAGCTTGGGGATGGCGTCTCTTTTGAACGACGTCCGACTCCTTTGCAGTCGAGGCGCGCACCCGTCGCAGGACAACAACCGCCGCAACGATCCGCTTGCCGCCGTCAATAAACGCACAGTCGAGACCCGCGATGATTTCCGGCTGCTTCCGCAACCGCTCGAACCGCACCTTCCCCGCCAGACGCGCCTGAACTTCCCGCGCCTCCGCATACGACAAATCCCATTCGTGCAGCGTGCGCATCCGCTCTCCAGGACAATCCGCCTGCTATGCACCGAACAACGTCGGGGCACATGAGGACATCACCCGAGATACCTTTCGATATCCATGGCTGTGTGGAAGACACCGAGGACCTCGATTGTTTCGTTCCCTTTGGTCAGGTACGCAATCCGGTAGCGGCCGTACAAAAGGAGACGCACTTCGCCTTCCGGCTCCACTCGGTATCTCTGGCCCAACGCAGGGAAGGACTTGAGCAATTGCACTCTCTGATAGATGCCTGCAACCACCTTGCCCGCGGCTGCTGGATTGTCCTGAGCGATGTAATTGTAGATCGCCTCCAGCCAATTGGCAGCCTCTTGAGTCCATCTTACTTCTGCCATGACTGAATCCTGCGACCCATCTCCTCGTCCGAGATGGTACGTCCGCTTCGCGAATCCTGCAATCCCCTTTCGACCATCCTCGCAAACGCCAACTCTCGAAGGATTTCATCATACGAACTGTCGTCCGGCTGCTGCTGGATGATCTCAGTCATCTTCTCTTTCGCTGTTGCCATCGGGTGCTTCTCCTGTTGTCGGCTGCTTCCCGCGCCTATGTGCTTTGTCGAGCTTTCTGTGTATGAGCGACGGCAGTGTCAGTATACCGAGAGCGTCCTGTTCGTCCATATCCCATTCTATCTTCGGATTGTGTGGTGTCTGTCAAGATGTCAGGGCGGCACTCCCTTGAGGGCGCAAACAGCCAGGGGTGACAGCCTCAAGGCTTGTCCTGAGCGAAGCCGAGCGGATCCGCAAGACTTGGGGATGGCTGAAGTGTCGGCGTCTCGGGACACGGAAGTCCCAATCGTACCCGCCATCCCCAAGGCTTCGCCTTGAGGCTGCCACACGCATGCCAGGATGTTCTCACACACACTCTGCCACCGGGCCGGGCGGAAGGCGGGAAAATGGGCGAGGGGGAGGTTTGCGTTTTCGGGGCGGATCGGTACAATGGTTGGTTTGTGCCGTCCGAGAAAAGTCGGATGCACACTCCGGGAACGGGGGATTCGTATGGATGAGAACCGCAATCGAAGGATTGGGTCCGCTACCGATATGCCGCAGCGAAACGAGAAGGTCATCACAATCACCGGCGCCGCCGAGCACAACCTCAAGGATGTCAATCTGAGCATCCCGCGCGACAAGCTCGTGGTCATCACGGGCATCAGCGGCTCGGGCAAAAGCTCGCTGGCCTTCGACACGATCTACGCGGAGGGCCGGCGCAAGTACGTCGAATCGCTCAGCGCCTACGCCCGCCAGTTCCTCGAACAGATGCAAAAGCCCGCGGTGGGCGACATTTCCGGCCTGCCGCCGACCATCGCCATCGAGCAGCGCAGCGCCAGCAGCAATCCGCGTTCGACCGTCGCGACCGCAACGGAGATCTACGACTACTTCCGCCTGCTCTTCGCCCGGGTCGGCCAGCCCCACTGCTGGGTCTGCGGCCGCCCGATCACCAGCCAGCACGCCTCCCAGATCGTCGAGTCCATCCTGACCCACCCCGAAGAGACCAAGATCCAGGTCTGCGCCCCGCTGGTGCGCGGCAAGAAGGGCGAGCACAAGGACATCTTCGCCAACATCCAGCGAGAGGGCTTCGTCCGCGTCCGCGTCGACGGCACGATCTACGACGTCCGCAACGTCCCCGAGCTGGACAAGAACAAGAAGCACGACATCGCGGCGGTGGTCGACCGTCTGATCATCAAACAGGGCGTCCGCATCCGCCTGGCCGACTCCATCGAGACCGCCCTGAAGCTGGCCGAGGGCATCGTGCTCGTCCTGCTCCAGGAGCCCCAGGCCGACAAGAACAACGGCGGCGACGGCAGTTGGGAAGAGACCCTTTACAGCGAGAAGTTCGCCTGCCCCGACCACCCCGAGGCCAGCCTGGAGGAGCTTTCGCCCCGGCTGTTCAGCTTCAACAGCCCGTACGGCGCCTGCAAGAGCTGCGACGGGCTGGGCACCATCCTCGAATTCGATCCGGAGCTGATCGTCCCCGACAAGACGGTCTCGCTCGAAAACGGTGCAATCGACGCCTGGCGCAAGGGCGGCAAGCGGATGAACATCTTCTACAACCGCCTGATCAAGCGTTTCTGCCGGAGGGTCGGCGTCAGCAAGGCGATGCCCTATGACGAGCTGCCGGCCGAGCTGAAGCGCCTGCTGATGTACGGCACCACGGAGGAAGACCGCGACAAGTACGGGCTGTCCTTCGAGGGCGTGATCCCCAACCTCGCGCGGCGATGGAAGAACACCACGAGCGATTTCGTCAAGGCCCGCCTGCACAGCTACCTGTCCGAGCAGCCCTGTCAGACGTGCCACGGCGCGCGGCTGCGGCCCGAGGCCGCCGCCGTCACCGTCGGCGGCAAGAACATCTGCGAGCTGACCGCTCTGAGCATCGACGCCGCCCAGCGGTTCTTCAGCCGGCTCAAGCTCGACGAGGAGCGGACGATCATCGCCACCCAGATTCTCAAGGAGATCAAGGCCCGCCTGGGATTCATGGTCGACGTCGGCCTGGGATACCTCACGCTCGACCGGATCAGCAGCACCCTGGCCGGCGGCGAAGCCCAGCGCATCCGCCTGGCCACGCAAGTCGGCAGCGGCCTGGTCGGCGTCTGCTACGTCCTCGACGAGCCGACGATCGGCCTGCACAACCGCGACAACGACCGCCTGCTGCGGATCCTCCAGAAACTCACGCGGATCGGCAACAGCGTGCTCGTCGTCGAACACGATGAGGATATCATCCGCGCCGCCGACCATATCATCGACATCGGCCCGGCCGCCGGCAAACACGGAGGCCGCCTCGTCGCCCAGGGAACGCTCGAAGACATCATCCGGTGCGAGGAATCGCTCACCGGCCAGTACCTCGGCGGCAAAAAGAGCATCAAGCTGCCCGCCAAGCGACGCAAGTACAACCTGCGCAAGTGCATCGAGGTCAAGGGCGCCGCCGAGCACAACCTCAAGGGAATCGACGTCAAGTTCCCGCTGGGCGTCTTCATCTGCGTCACCGGCGTCTCGGGCTCGGGCAAGAGCACGCTCGTCAACCAGATTCTGTTGCGGGCGTTGAAGCGCCGGCTCTATCAGTCGCGCGAGAAGCCCGGCAAGCACAAGAACGTCCTGGGCGCCTCCCAGATCGACAAGGTGATCGAGATCGACCAGTCGCCGATCGGCAAGACGCCGCGAAGCAATCCCGCCACCTACACCGGCGCGTTCGACCTGATCCGCAAGCTCTTCTCCATGACGCGCGAGGCGAAGATTCGAGGCTACAAGCCCGGCAGGTTCAGCTTCAACGTCAAGGGCGGACGCTGCGAGTCCTGCGCCGGACAGGGCACCAAGAAGATTGAGATGCACTTCCTGCCCGACGTCTACGTCACCTGCCAGGACTGCAAGGGCACGCGGTACAACCGCGAGACGCTCCAGGTCACCTA
>CAZNSM010000259.1:0-5832 GCA_964575615.1 uncultured Pirellulales bacterium
CACCGGTCCGGCAACGAGCACAACCTGACGGGACGCAGGATGCCCCTGGCGCTTGATGCCGTCTTCAACATGACGAAGAAGTACAACATCGATCCGAATCGCGTCTACGTTTCCGGCGATTCCGGGGGCGGACGCGTCGCCAGCATCCTGGCCATGCACTACTCGGAGGTCTTCAGCGGCGGGATCTTCGTCGTGGGCGTGGAGTACTGGGAGCCGCTCCCGGTGACCGGCCGGCCGGGGCAGTTCTGGAGGCCCATGCCCAAGCCGCAGTTGACTTACCTGGCCCTCGCCAGAAAACGCGGACGCTATGTCCTTCTGACGGGAGACCATGACGGCAACCGCGCGCAGACCTACGACTACTACGAAAACGGCTACAAGAAGAAGCTGCGCCACGTGCTTTACATCCAGGTCCCCGGCATGGGGCACGAGATGCCGCCCATGGAGTGGTATGAGAAAGCCATCGTTTTCCTCGACACCGCCTCGGCTACGACGGAAAATGCCGTGCCTCGGGGCAAATCGGACTGAGTCGCTCAGGACGCTGCCTCGTCGTCGCCTGCAAACGGATGCTTGAAAAGGAATACAAGGAGACAGGATGAGGTTTCCGCCTGAAGTGCGTGGGAGGCTGCGAAGACTGGGCCGGTCGAAGGCGGTGCTGACTCTTCTTCTCGCTGCGCTGCTGGCGCAGCAGGCCCCCCAACGTTGTGCGGCTGGCCAAAAAGGCGTTGTCCGATGAGCCGGCCCCGCGCCGGCCCGATGTGTCCTATGTGCCTGCGCCGCAGAAGGTCGTGGACCGCATGCTCGAGCTGGCGCAGGTGACGCGGGACGATGTGGTCTACGATCTCGGTTGCGGCGACGGGCGGATCGTGATCACCGCCACAACGCAGTACGGATGCCGGGCCATCGGCTACAACATCGTGGACTGGGTGATCGACAAGGCACGCGAGAACGTGGCGCAGGCGGGCGTCGGGCATCTCGTGACCATCGAGAATGTCGACGTCTTCACGCTGGACCTGGGCGGCCCCAGCGTGATCACGTTGTATATGCTGCCGGACTTGAACGTCCGGCTGATTCCCCAATTGGACAAACTCCCGCCCGGCGTGCGGATCGTCTCGCACAACTTCGACATGGAGGGCGTCACGCCCGATCAGGTCGTCACCGTCAAAGACGCCGAAGGCCCCTACGACGATCACACCGTCTTCTTGTGGACTACTCCGCTCCAGAAGGAAGTCCCCAACGAGGAAGCCCGCTTGTAACGTGCCCGTAGGGGCGAGGCATGCCTCGCCCCTGCAAATGGAGGTTCATTGCACGCGGCCGATCAACTGCGGCTCTTTGGTTCGGCCGAAGCTGACGTTGGCTTCGCAGTCGTACTGGAGCTGCTGGCCGGCGAACTTCAGGCGGATCGTATAGATGTACGGGGTCTCGTACAGACAGACTTTGACGGTGAAGGTGTCGTTTTCGGTCCAGGCGCCGGCGGCCGCGATCGGCTGCGCGGGGAACTGGCCCCAGGCGATGCGGCCTTCCCGCCACTCGTTGCGTCCGCAGGCGATCCGCCGGTCGGCGCCGTCGACTCGGATCGTGACAGTTGCGTCGCCGTCCCCTTCGAGCGTAATCGCCTCAACCTTCTGATCGTTGGCCGCAAAGACATACTTCCTGCCCGACACAGAGGCGGCCCGCCCGTTGCTTTGCGGCGTGGGCAGCGCCAGACCTTTGAGCCGTTGGGCGAGTCTTCTCGCGGCCGCATCGTCGGGGGTCAGAGGGGCATCCTTCATCGCCGGCAGCAGCTTGTCCCAGATCAGGTTCATCACCGCCTGCATGTCGCGGACGCCGCTGGTGATGGCGATCACTGCATCCTGCTCGGGCATCACGATGCAGTATTGGCCGAACGCGCCGTCGCCGCGATAGAGGCCGTGACGGCAGCGCCAGAATTGATAGCCATAGCCCTGGTCCCAGTCGCTGTTCGGGTTGCTGCCGTTGGAGGTCTGTAGTTTCGTGGCCGCGTCGATCCAGGCGGCGGGCACAAGCTGCTTGCCCTGCCATTGGCCCTTCTGCAAGTAGAGCTGGCCGAAGCGGGCGATGTCCTCGGTACGCACGCTCAGGCCGTAGCCGCCCGTGCTGACGCCTTCGGGGCTGACCTCCCAGGTTGGGTTCTCGATGCCCAGCGGCCCGAACAAACGCGGCTGGAGGTAGTCGAGAATGGTCTGCCCGGTCGCCTTCTGGACGATGGCCGAGAGCATATACGTGCCGGAGGTGTTGTAGAGGAAGTGCGTGCCCGGCTTGAACGGAACCGGATGCGCCAGGAAGGCCCTGGTCCAAGGCTGGTCGTCCGGGCGAGGCGGTTCGGTCTGGTGGCCCGTGGACATGCGGAGCAGGTCGTGGACCCGCATCTCTCGGAGGTTGTTGCTCGGTTCGGCCGGGGCGGCGTCGGGGAAGAATCTCAGCACCTCGTCGTCCAGGCTCAGCTTGCCCTCGGCGATGGCCAGCCCTACGGCGGTCGAGGTGAAGCTTTTGCTCAGCGAATAAAGCATGTGACGCGAGCGGGCGTTGTAGGGCGCCCACCAGCCTTCGGCCACGACGCGACCGTGACGCACGAGCATGAAGCCGTGCAGCGCATCGATGTCGCGGTCGGCCGCGTCGATGAAGTCGAGAACGACGGATGACGAAATGCCCTGCGCCTCCGGGGCGCTGCGCGGCAGCTCGGCGCCAATACAGATCGAACTACTTGCGGCGATCAGTGCGATGATGGAGAGAGTCTTCATACGGGTGTCCTCACGAGAACGGAAGGTAGGAGATAGACACGCACGGCAATTCATCCGGATGTCACCTCTTCGGCGGCGATCACACGTTCGACTCGGCCCCGGCTCAGCTCCACGATGAGGATGTCGTCCTCGGGCGGGCCGCTGCGGAAGCGCTGGATGTCGCGCAACAACTGCTCGGAGACCTGATTGTCCGCGGTCCGGGCCGCCTCGTCCAGCAGAGCCCGTTGCAGCCCCTCGATGCCAAGCATCTGGTCGTTGCGGTCGTGGGCCTCGGTAGCGCCGTCGGTGTACATGACGATGCGGTCGCCCTCCACGAAGGCCAGCGTCTGCGTCCGGCATTCGTACAGCGGCTCGTCGAGCACGCCGAGCATGACCGCGTTGGAATCCAGCGCGGTGCAGCCGCCTCGCGTGTCCAGGACGAAGGGCGGCGGATGCCCGGCGTTGGCCCACTCCAGCCGGTCGGCTCGCCCATCGTGCCGGACGGCCACGGCGGTGGCGTAGATGTCGTGTTTGGCGATCGAGACGCAAAAATAGCGGTTCAGAGCCTCGAGCACGTCGCCCGGGCGCAGGTCGGCGTGCTCGCCGAAGAGGCGGTCCAGCTCGCCGTGAATACGATTGACTGTCAGCGCGGCGGTGATGCCGTGGCCGGTGACATCCAGAACGACCACGTTCAACCGGTCGGCCTCATCGCGACGGACGTAGACATAGTCGCCGCCGAGCTGCTGCATCGGCTCGTAGCGATACCGCAACTGGAACGGACCCTCCGTGATCTCGCGGGGAAACAGCATCTCGTGGACCGCGCGGGCCTGCTGCAATTCCTGCTGAAGCTGTCCGTAACGGCCGAGCACGTGTTCCAGCGTGAACCGGCTGCGAAACCGGCTGTACCGGAACCAGCAGTACAACAGGCCCGGAATGCCCGCCATTGGCAGGATGAACACCTCAAAGATGCGGTGTCCGATTGTGCCCTCCACGAAGAGGAAGTCGGAAAGCAGCGCCAGTCCGCACAAGGCCGCCAGCACGCGGGCCGCCTCGCGGACGGTCCAGGGGATGAACAGTGCCCCGACGAGGTGAATCAGGAGCACGCGCCCGACGAGCGAGGGCTGACTGGCGACCTGCTCGGGCGGCAGGTTGCTCACGAGGGTCCTGAGGGGAAAGGTGGCGAACAATGGACGAACCAGAAAGGCCAGGACCCCGGCCGCCACGATCAGCCAGAAGCTGTACCGAATCACCGCGACGCGGTCGAGTCGACGGTCCTTGGCACGCCGGTAGCCAAAGAAGAACACGAGCACGGTCATGATGCCCGGCAGCAGGTCGTAGCCCGAGTAATCGGCCAGATTGTTGAGAAAGGGGCCTTTCTTCCAGAGGGAGACGACGAGCCCGACGGCCAATTCGATGTTCGCCGCCGCCATCGAGACCGCACAGAAGACGCGCAGACGCCGGCGCATCCATTGACTTCGTCTCTCCTCGGAAGCCAGCGAAATTTCTTCATCCAGCGGCGATGCCATAGAACCTTCCATCCAAGCGACAGCCCGTGGAACGTGTTGAACCCGGGTGTACGACGCCCGTAGAATACCGCGTCGGTGACCGGATTTCGAGTGTCATGCTCGAATCACCCGGATTTGTCGTACCGAAACTGGATCAAGGTGGAAGGAAAGGGGGCGGCACTATGGCGGAGCACATTCTGACGAGGCGGGGGTTTCTCCGAAGCACAGCGGCCGGCCTTTGCGCGGGCGGTCTTGTCGCACAGGCGCTCGCGGCATCCGGCGGCGGAGGGGTTCCGAGTCGGCCGTTCGGACGCACGGGGGTGAACGTCTCGATGCTCGGTCTGGGCGGCCATCACGCCGGACGGGGGCGGGATGAGAACGCATCGGTCCGACTGATCCGCAAGGCCATCGACATGGGGGTGACCTTCCTGGACAATGCGTGGGAGTATCACGACGGCCGGGCCGAGGAGTACATGGGCAAGGCCCTTCAGGACGGCTACCGCGACAGGGTGTTCCTGATGACCAAGCACCACGGGCGCGACAAGCAGACCGCTATGCAGCATCTCGAAGACAGCCTCCGGCGGCTGCGCACCGACGTGATCGACCTGTGGCAGTTCCACGAGGTCGTCTACGACAAGGACCCCGAGATGATCTTCGCGCCCGCGGGGGGCATCGAGGCGGCGGACCTGGCGAAGAAGCAGGGCAAGGTCCGCTTCATCGGCTTCACCGGGCATCGCGACCCGATGCTGCACCTGAAGATGCTGGCCTACGGTTATCCGTGGGACGCGGTGCAGATGCCGATGAACGTGTTCGATCCGCACTACAAGAGCTTCCAGCAGCACGTGCTGCCGGTGCTCGTGCGGCGCGGGATCGGTGTGATTGCGATGAAGACGATGGCCAGCGGCCACGTGCTGCGCGCGAACGTCGTCACGCCCGCCGAAGCGTTGAACTACATCTGGAGCCAGCCCGTCTCGACCATCGTCTCGGGCATGGAGTCCGAAGCGCTGATCGAGGCCAATGTCGCCTCGGCGCGGTCGTTCCAGCCGATGAGTGCTCAAGCCCAGGCCGAGTTATTGGAGCGAACGAAACAAGCCGCCTTGACGGGCCAGTTCGAGCCGTTCAAGACGGCCCCGAACTTCGACGGTCCCATCGGCCGCAAACTCCACGGTCTCTCGTAGCCTCGCGTTCGGCGGACAGGGTCTTGGCGAGTCCCTCTGTCTCGTGGTATGATCCTTCAGGCCGGCGCCGGGACACACGTGTATAGGTCCCATAGGTCCTATCGGTCCTATGTCCTTCTCGCTGAAACCCGGTTCCGGAAAATGAATGACAACACAGGCTTCTGGCGAGGTGCAAAACGTGGGCCGCAAGACAGCATTTCTGAAATCGTGGATCGTTTTGAGTGTTGTATTCGGAGCTTCCGTAACTTGGCCTTCGGCTTGCCGAGCGGCCTCGAAGCCCATCACGCTGGAGACACTTCTGGAGGAGATGGTCGATCGCGACACAATCGCACGGCTGCCCGATCCGGCGTACACCTGCAAGCAGGCCAGCAGCTACGACCGCCACTCGACCGAGCCCGGCTCGCCGACGTGGTG
>CAZNSM010000260.1:0-5813 GCA_964575615.1 uncultured Pirellulales bacterium
GATCGCGAAAGGAGTGGTGGCATGGAGATGAATCGTCGTGCGTTTTTGAAGGCGGCCGGAGCGGGGCTGTGCCTGGCCGGTTTGAAGGGTCCGACGGCGCTGGGCGACGTGGCGCCGAAGAAGCCCAATATCGTGCTGGTCATGGCCGACGACCAGGGCTGGGGCGACATGGCCTACAACGGGCATCCGACGCTCGATACGCCCAACTTCGACGAGATGGCCCGCGCCGGCCTGCGGTTCGACCGCTTCTACGCAGCCGCGCCGGTCTGCTCGCCGACGCGCGGCAGCGTAATGACCGGGCGGCACCCGAACCGGTTCGGCTGCTTCAAGTGGGGCCATTCGCTGCGGCCGCAGGAGGTGACGATCGCCGAGGCGCTCCAGATCGGCGGCTACACCACCGGCCACTTCGGCAAGTGGCACCTCGGCTCGGTGTGCAAGGGCAGCCCGGTCAACCCCGGCGCCAGCGGCTTCGACGAGTGGCTGTCGGCGCCGAACTTCTTCGACAACGACCCGATCCTCAGCCGGGAAGGGACCGCCGTTCAGATGCACGGCGAAAGCTCGATGGTCACGGTCGATGCGGCCATCGAGTTCATTCGTAAGCACGCCGACTCGCCCTGGCCGTTCCTGGCGGTGGTCTGGTTCGGCTCGCCGCACCTGCCGCACAAAGCCATCGAAGAAGACCGCGTCCTCTACGACGATCAGGACGAGAAACACCAGCATTTCTACGGCGAGATCGCCGGCATGGACCGCGCGTTCGGCAAGCTGCGAAGCGAGCTGCGCAATCTCGGCATCCACCAGAACACGATCCTGTGGTATTGCAGCGACAACGGGGGCCTGCCCGGCGTCGGCGCCACCGGCGGCCGGGGCAATAAGGCGCAGATCTACGAAGGCGGCCTGCGCGTCCCGGCGATCCTCGAATGGCCCGCCGCCATCCCGAAGCCCCGCGTGACCGACGTCCCCTGCAACACGTCGGACATTTATCCAACCCTGCTGGAGATCGCGGGTGTTGCCGTGGACAATCAGCCTCCGCTGGACGGCGTCAGCTTGGTTCCGTTGATCGGTGGCAGCATGACGTCACGGCCCAGGCCGATGGGCTTCTGGGACCATCCCACGCGTGGCGTGTCGACCCCGAGCAAGGAGTGGATGGCGAGCCTGCTCGAAGCGCAGAAGGCGGGCAAGGCGGTCGACGAGCCTTCGCGTCTGCGGCTGGACGCGGGCGAGATCACAGAGCAGTATTCCGAGAATCACTTCCCCGGCCATGCGGCGTGGCTCGACTGGCCCTGGAAGCTGCATCGAATCGAAAAGGGCGACGACGTGACCATCGAGTTGTACAATCTCGCCGACGACCCTCAGGAGGGCAACAACCTTCTCGAACAGCAGTCCGAGCGCGTCGAGGCGATGAAGGCGCAGCTCGAAGCGTGGCTCGCATCGGTGGTGCGGAGTCTCAACGGCGCCGACTACAAGTAGACGCGCAGATGGATCGCGCCCGACGAAGAAACCGGCCAAGGGCGCGGGAAGGAGGAAGATCCCAATAGAGGCATCCGCAGACCCTTGGCCAGAGGTCAAGCGTCTGCCAGAATCTTCATGTGGACAGGAAAAATCGGTCGAAGGCGGAAAATTTCTGCCGGCACAGGCGACCCTCCAGGCCGCGGTTCGACCGACAGACCGGGCCATTCTGCACGCAAAGCCACGGACAACCCCGTTTTTGGTCCAGAAACGGCGTTTCAGACGCGCATCGGGCATCCGAACCATCCTGAGCCATCCGCGAGTGGGCGCCTGGAGGCTATGGAAAAGAATTCGTTGGTTGGAGGATTTTCCTTGTGGCGTCGGAGGGGACATGGTGTTATCATATCTGTGAGTAGTGGATTTTGCCTCTAAGCCCCCGCATAGTCTCGCTTCCTCTCCCTCATCAAATTGCGGGGGCTCTTTTTCTGTCCGACGAAGGTTTTCTTGGCCTGCGTCCGCCGGGATATGTTTCGGACGGCAGGAGAATGTCTCGGGACGCCCAAAATACGTAGTTTCCGCAATTGACCACGGTGACATATGACCTATGGTTTGGATAGGAGAAGGAAGCCCGCAATGGACTTGGGCGAAGGAGTGGCGGCATGACCGTGAATCGGGTGGAACTGGCAATCGCGGCGGTGGTCCTGACCGTCGGCGTGATCGTCATTCTGAGTTTCCTGCTCGCGGGGACATAGCCGCCATCGGCGCCGGGTCCGGCCGGCCGTCGCCGTTCCTGCGCGCCGGTCATATCCCGCGCGGCCATCCCACTCCAGAAGAACCTCTAATAGTCTTCCTGTCGTCTGATCCACGGCCGTGTACGCCGCGCAGAAAGCTCGCAACCATGGCTGGGAGGTGTTATCCTATGCGCGTCCCGCCGGGCCTTGCGACGCGGCGGGCACAGGGTGCAAGAGCGGAACGGAAACAGGCATAGAGGAGACCCTTCATGACAACTCGAAGAACCGATTCCAACAGGACGCAGGAATCCATGACGCGCCGGGACGTGCTGGGCGCCGCCGCAACGGTGGCCGCTTTCACCATCGTCCCGCGCCACGTCCTGGGCGGCGCCGGCAACACCGCTCCCAGTGAGAAGGTCAACGTCGCCATCATCGGCACAGGCGGCCAGGGCATCGTCAACATGAAGCAGCTCTTCAACGAGCCGGACGCTCGCGTCGTGTCGCTGTGCGACATCAACGACGAGAGCGACTACAGCATGTTCTACTACGGCGACACCGCCGGGCTCAAACCGGCTCTCGAACTGGTCCGCCGGCAGTATGGCGCGCCCTGCCCGACCTATCGCGACTACAACGAGATGCTGGACAAGGAAGACATCGACGCCGTGCTGCTGGCCACCCCGGACCACTCCCACGCCATTATCTCGCTGGCCGTGATGGCCAAGGGCAAGCATCTCTACTGCGAGAAGCCGCTATGCCGAACCGTGCATGAGACGCGCGTCGTAACCGAGGCCGCCCGCAAGGCCGGCGTTGCCACCCAACTCGGCAACTACGGCCATTCTACTGACGACATCCGCCTGACCTGCGAATGGATATGGGACGGGGCAATCGGCGAGGTGCACGACGTTTACGCCTGGACCACCACGGGCGCCAACCGCTGGACGTCGCTGAAGGCGCGTCCAAAGGAAACACCTCCCGTGCCGGCAGGCTTCGACTGGGACCGATGGCTCGAACCGGTGCCGCCGAGGCCGTACCATCCCGACTATGCGCCGGTCCGGTGGCGGGCCTGGTGGCAGTTCGGCTCCGGGACGATCGGCGACTTCGCCTGTCACCACCTCGATCCGGCCTTCTGGGCGCTGAAGATCGACCAGTGCGAGCGGTTCAGCATCGAGGCCAGTGCCTGCGGCGTGACCGAAGAGAACTGCCCATCCGCCTCGCTGATCTACTTCGACGTTCCCGCCCGCGCGGGCTTGGGCCCGGTGCGGATCACCTGGTACGAAGGCGGCGTGATGCCGCCGCGTCCGGCCGAGCTGGAGGCGGGCCGCAGCCTGGGTGAAAACGGCATCCTCTTCGTCGGCACGAAAGGCTCCATCCTCGGCGAAGGCTGGGGCCGGTCGCCCCGGATCATTCCCGAATCGAAGATGAGGGCCTACAAGCGTCCGCCCAGAACCCTGCCCCGCGTCACGGGCCATCACAGCAACTGGCTCGACGCCTGCCGGGGCAAGGCCAAAACGACCACGCACTTCGACTACGCCGGCCCGATGACGGAATTCGTGCTGATGGGCAACGTCGCGCTGCGAGCCGGCCGGAAGATCGATTTCGACTGGAAGAAGATGAACGTCACGAATGCGCCCGACGCCAACACCCTCATCCAACCCGGCTACCGCGAAGGGTGGACCATCTAAAGGAGGACCCCCGATGCCAAGCGTGCGGATCGCCATGTGCCAGACCATCTGCCTCGACGGGGATCGAAAGGGCAACCTTGCCCGCGCCGAGCGGGCGGTCGCCGAGGCGGCGGCGGGCAAGGCCGAGATCGTATGTCTGCCCGAGATGGCGATCTACGGCTGGGTCAACCCCGATGCACACGAGAGAGCTCACCCGATCCCCGGGGACGACTCCGACCGCCTCTGCGAACTGGCGAAGAAATACGGCGTGTTCCTCTGCGCCGGGCTGGCGGAGAAGGACGGCGAACATCTGTACGACAGTGCGCTTCTGATCGACTCGGGCGGGCGAATCCTGTCGAAGCACCGCAAGATCAACATCCTGACGGAGCTGATGACGCCTCCGTATACACCGGGCCGGGACGTCACGATCACGCAGACGAAGTTCGGCAGGATCGGCCTGCTGATCTGCGCCGACACCCACAGCGCCGAGATCCTCGCGAGTATGACCGAGCTGTATCCAAAGCTCGTGATCGTCCCTTACGGCTACGCGGCCCGCGAGGAATCATGGCCCGAGCATGGCAAGGCGCTGGAGGAGGTCGTCGCCAACGCCGCAGAAGCCATCGGCGCCCCGGTGGTCGGGACGAACCTGATCGGGCAGATCACACACGGCCCCTGGACCGGCATGACCTACGCCGGCCACAGCGTCGCCGCCGATATGACCGGCGAGATCGTCGCCGTCGCCAAGGACTTCGACCCCGAAGTCAAGATCGTCACCCTTGCTCTCGATGGATAGAGGTGGTGCCGCCGAGGATGCGCGTCGGAGATTGCAGATGAGTCTGCGGATGCGAACCTGTTGTTCTGTCCTTGCCTGCCTCGTGGCGCTGAACGGCGGCGCCGGCGCCGAGGCGCAGGTCTTTCCCGGTGAACGGTGGCAGGTCGCCACGCCGGCAAGCCAGGGGATCGATCCGCAGAGACTGCAAACGGCTCTGGATTATCTGCGCACGCACGCCGGTGGCGTGGGCGCCGACGAGATGGTCATCGTGCGGAACGGGTTCTTGATCTGGCAGGGACCGGCCGCCGGCAACGTTCACGAAATCTACTCCTGCACGAAGACGTTCACCAGCACCGTCCTCGGTCTTCTGGCAACCGACGGTCTGCTGAACGTAGACGACTACGCCGTGTCGTATCTGCCTGCGTTGGACGACGAGTATCCCGAGTACGGACTCATCCGTCTACGCGATCTGGCCAGCATGACCTCGGGGTACGACGGTGCGATGAGCGATGGCTGGCGGTTCTACACAACCGATCCCAACCGCCACCTGGAGCACGTGCTGTCGTACACGAAGCCTGGTCCGCCGATGTTCAAGGCCGGGACATCGTTCAAGTACCACGATCCGGCGGTCCACCTGCTCGGCTACATCCTGACGAAGGCAGCGAAGCAGCCTTTGGAAGAGGTCTTCGCGCATCGCGTCGCCAAGCCCATCGGCATGAAGCACTTCTCGTGGTCGGACTACGGCCGCCGCGACGGTGTCCTGTTCAACAATCCGGCGGGCACACCCGGCAAGGATCAGGGTGGGGTCCGCTCCAACGCGCTGGACCTGGCGCGATACGGGCTGCTGTATCTGAATCAGGGCCGTTGGGACGGCAAGCAGATTCTCGATTCCGCCTTTGTCGCCCAAGCCACCTCGAACCAGGTCCCTGCCACGCTGAAGACGCCGCACTTCGACCTGACCGGGCGCTACGGCTTCTTCTGGTGGACCAACGATGTCCGAGCCGATGGCACGCGGCCGTGGCCTGCGGCGCCGCCCCGAGCGTTTACGGCGCACGGCGCCGGCCGCAACTTCATCTTTGTGATCCCCGAATGGCGCGTGGTTCTCGTTCGCCTCTCCCCGGAACCACCCAGCAACGCAGCCGCAGGCGCCGTGAGCGAAGCCGTCTGGAACCAGTTCTTCACCCATCTCCACCTCGCCCTCGC
>CAZNSM010000261.1:0-5811 GCA_964575615.1 uncultured Pirellulales bacterium
GCGGTGACGAGCTGGCGGGTTTCGGGGGATTGGTTGGCGTGGGCGGCTTTGAAGGCCTGGGCCTGGTCGGCGCTGTGCTTCTTGAACAGCTCATTGCCCTGGATGATCTCCTTCAGGGCGGTGGATTTGGCGCGGGCATCCTTGAGGAAGCGCACCGCCCGCGTGCCGTAGACGCCGCCCAGCAGGGCGCTGACGCCGATGCCCACCTCCAGCAGCGAATCGGCGACCTGCCAGGGGTCGGGACGCTCGGCGGACTCGGCGACGGCGGTCTCTGCCAGTTCCCAGTTCGACTGCGCGAGGATCTGCTCGCTCGTCTCGGCCTGGGGAACCTCGCTTGGAAGGCCATAGTACGACGTGAAGGCGCGGCTCTGCACCTCCGACAGCTTCGTTAGCGCCTGAAGCTGTGGCGAAGTCTCTTCGGCCCGCGCCGTCTCAGCGGCGACCGCTGTCGTGCGATTGTGCAGCCAGGCATTTTGCTTGAGCTGTTCGCTGGGGGCCAGCCGCAGGCTGTCACAGCCGACGGCAAGCAAGCCCATCACGACGACGGTGACAACCAGTACAAACCGACCTGATGGTGACACTCGAACCTTCATGGTTTCTCTCCTAATCGTTTTTCGATGGCTTGGACGCGATACTCGTGCGAGAGGCTCTGGGCCGCGAGGGTTTCGAGCTTCTGCGTGACAGCCTCCTGGGCCTTGAGCAGCATGGTGACGTCGCGCTGGAGCAGGTCGAGCTGGCGATGGAGGTTGAGCCAACTGCCGAGAATCAGCGACGCCAGCGCCATCAGTTGCACGAGAACCGACAGATTGATCCGGCGGTCAAGCCGCCACGAGGAGGTGTTTGGCTTCTTGGTCATAGTCTCTTCATCGAATGAATCGCCCTGCAGAGCACACCCTGCAAACTGAACGCCTTACGGCGTCACTACAAACGGTCATGGTTTGGCATAGAAGACGTTTCGTTCGCCGGCGCGAAAGAGAATGGCGAAGGTCCCGGCCGGCAGCGTGCCTTGGCTGGTGAACGACTCGGCCAGGTTCGTCGCTTCAATCTCCTGGCCGATCTCGACGGGAATCGCGGCGGCTTCGCCCAGAACCACAGCGCGAACGCGGTAGACGTTCCACGCCATGTGGCTCTTGACCTTCACCGGCCAGGCGGTCGAGCCGGCGCTGCTGCCCACGACGAGCGAGGTCTCCTTGCGATTGGCGGCGCCCTCTCGCGACAGAGCCGTCAGCACCTGCTGCTCGTCGGTGATGTGTCGTTTGTCCATGGCAGACTCCAAGCTGTGGTTTTGGATGCGTGGCCGCCTCAAGTCCGAAGGACGTGGGGATGGTTTCCACCAGCGCGCCATCCCCAAGCTGCGCTTGAGGCTGCCACCCGATCAAACTCGTTGTCGCACGACTTTCAGTTGCGTGCACTGCGTTCGAAAGTCCGCCTGCACGCGTTCGATCCAGGCGAGGCTTCGGCTATCACTTCGTAACGCCGGCAGATTCCGGCTGTCGGGGCTCGATGTCACTCGGTCGCCCGGATGCACGTGCAGCGTCAAGGTGGGCGTCTGAATCTGCATCGTCTCGACGATCTGCGCCGCGGCGCCCGCACGACCGCGAAGGAACTCGTAAAGCGCCTCGGTGTCGTCGGCGGTATCGGGTTGCCCGAGCGTCGCCGTATCGGCCTGTGCGAAGAGGCTCTGCGGCGAGACCTTGCGATAGCGGAACCGACGCGGCAACGTAACGACGTGATCGACCACAGGAGCAATGGAAGCAACCGGGCCGTCGGATACAATGCAGGTCAGCCGTTCATCGCTGACGACCGAGGCGGTGATCCGAAATCGCAGCGCGCCCTTGAGCGCGGCGACCCACGTATCGACATCGAGCTGATCGTCGGCCAGCCACACGCCGCACTCATCGAGCAGATTGCTGAACGAGCCGACGTACTGCCACCAGTGCATCCCTGCGTCGAACGAGACCTGCAGAAAATAGCCGAGCGAGCGTCCCTGCCTATCCGTGCTCAGCGCGGGCCAGAAGCGCCGACGCCGGCGAACGAACGCCGCGCCCTCGAAAAGCTTCGAGAAATCGTAGGACTCGCCCCGCTCGTACGGCGCTGACGTATAGTCGCCCGCCTCGTTGAGGCACCACTTGCGATAGACGTCCTTGACCTCGTAGAACTGCGGGTTCATGCTCGCGGAGAACTTCGCGTAGTCCGTCTCCTCCAGCGAAGGGTCCCACGCGCCGATTAGCTCGAACGTCGCTTCGTAGGTCTTGAAGTCACCCTGGCCGAGGTGCCGGTGTGTGACAGGATGAAAGTCGCGCCGGCTGTGCAACGTCGCAACGTTCGTTCGAGACAGGCTCAGGCTCTGCCCAAGCGTCTGACAGTTCAGTTCCACCGTTCGGCCGCGACCGTTGCGATAGAACACGATCGCCTGGTCGGGCCCGGTTTCGCTGGTTCGCGGGACGAACTGGAACTGCAGGGCCGCCGCTTCACAACAGCGCTGCAGCGCATCGAGAAGGCTCAGGCCGGTGACATCGAGATCGCGCAGCAGCCGGCCATCGGTCAGGGCGCGGAGCTGGTCGAGGCCCGGCCGGTACAGGTCGCCCGGCGGGACGTATTCATCGAGCAGATAGCCGATGGCCTCGGCGCAACCCCAGGGGACCGCCTGACCCTCGTCGGCACTGAACACCGGCCCGACAGCGGCGTTGGCCCGGCCCTGCGGGTTGAAGATAGTGTCCAGACCCGCCAGAAACATCGTGCCGTCGTCTTGACATACGCGCTGACCGTACACGGTGATGCGGCCGAGCGATGCGCTGAAGTCTCTGGCGACCACCTCAAAGCGTGGCCCCTTCGGATCCATCGCCGTCTCGATGCTCTCGATCCGACCGGCAAAGACAGGGACAGCAGCAACGGCGGATTCCGGCGCGGTGCGACTGTAAAGCTGGTGCAGACGGATCGTCCGACCCATCGCGAAGCGCTCTGCCAGTCGTTCGGTGTCCAGCGAGGTGGCGGCAAGGCTCACCCAACTGTATTCGGGCGGGCCGCTGCGGACGAGTTCAACCGGCTCGAGCTCGTCGCACGGCACGCCGTCGAGCGAAACCAACACGGTGCCGGCAGGCAGAGCCAGTCGCGCGTATTCCGGCTGAAAGACTTCGATCGTGTTGCTCATCAGAGTATGACCTCCGCTGCGAGAATCGTCACACCGTCAGGACAGACTGTTCGAACCAGACAGCTCACCACCTGGCCGGGTTCGCTCTCGATCTCGTTGGCGGCTTGCGCCCGAACAGCGAAGTGGTGCTCTCCTTCGGGCAGCATATCGGACAGGCATTGATGAAAGCGGCGGCCTCGATACACGACTGTCGCCAGAGGCGCATCGAAGTCGAACTGACCGCCGGCGTCGGCTGTGTAGACGTTGAATCGCGCCGGCTCGACCTGCTGATCCAGCGGACAGTAGAACCATTCGAGCCGGACTCTGCCTCCCGAGACCTGCACGGCGTGCAGGTTGGAAATGCCGTTCGGCGCCGGCTCCGCCGGCTTGCCATCGTCGCCCATGCGGACCGCGACCGCAGCGCCTGTCGTGCGTTCCTCGTCTCCGTGGCCGTTGAAGCGCCTGACGACGTAGCAGCCCTTCGCGCCCGCTTCGGGAGTCAGATGAGCAGGCAGACTGACCTGGCGCGCATCCGCCTCGGCGACGTGCTCGATGCGCCCGAAATCCACCTGATCGACCGACGGCCCGTGATAGACGGCCGTACATCCTGCACGTCGCACCCAGAACCAGCCTCGCGTGAGCACCGTGCCCAGCTTGAAGGCATCCGGGCACGCGCCGTTGCAGAGCACCGCCTTGCGCCAGGGCCGCCACGTCGGCGCCATCGTGACAGCCGCAGGCTCGCACGACTGAATGCTCAGCGAAGCAGACGCGCAAGAGGACGCGGCAGACACCTGGCCCGACAAGCTCCGCGTCACCCGGCCCGTACCCGACAGCGACGAGGCAGCCGAGATGACACCGGCCAGCTCATGCGTCGTCCCGCCGGCTGCGATGACCGGCGGCCAACATCCAACGCGATCGAACACCGCCGATGGCTCACGGTACAGCCGCTGGACCTCGTCAGCCGACAGTGCTCTGTCGTAGACCAGCAACTGGCGGATAGTCGTCGAACCGCCGATGCTCAACGTGCTGGCGCTGCTGTTGGTCTTCGGCGCAAGCGTGCAAGCGGCCGTGGCGATCAGTTGTCCGTTGACATACGCTTTCAGCGTCGGAGAAGCCCACGTGAACACCACGAAGCCCGGCTCCATCACATCGGACAGCAGGAAATCCGCGATGGTGTGGCCGACGCCATTGTGCCAGACGCGAAAGTGGTCGTAGTCGCGGTTCCGCTGCCAGGACATCGTGCTGTCGCCGATGACCAGCAGCGCTTCCCAGGCCTCGCCCAGCGTGATCCCGTCGTGCCAGAGGCATACCGAGTAGCCCGCACCAAGACGATTGTACCAGTCCTGGTGCATCGCCTCGATCGGAGTCGCCAGGCCGTCCGGGGCTGCAGCGCCCGCCAGCAGGTGCGGATAGACGAGGTTCGATGCGGCTGAGCCCGGCCGGTCCATGCGGGCGGCACACACCAAGCCCCTGGTCAGGGGATCGCTGCGGTCGAGTGTCGTCAACAGTTTGGATTTCTTCGGCCAGATCATGCGGTCTTCTCATTGATGCACGCCGAAACGGTGACAGAATTGCTCGACGCGTTGTTCTTGGCGAAGATCTTCACGCTCTTGGCGACCGGGATCGTCACAGTCGCGATGGCGGGATCGTCGGCGTACGTGTCCAGCCGGGCCAGGAAGATCCCGTCGCTGTCATCGTTCGGGAATTCATCGCCGCCCGAGCCGTCAGGGTCGCCGCAACTGAGCAGCGCGTAGAAGTCTACCGTGTCGCCGCTGGCGGGCGTGCCGCTGTTGTCGGCCTTGAGCGTGATCATCGCGTCGAACGCCGCTGCCGAGAACGACATCGTGTCGGAGGCGAGCGTCGCGCCCCCCGAGACGCTCGCGGAATTCGACGAACTCCACGTCACTTGAACTTCATGATTGGCTACCGCCATCGTGGGTCTCCTTTAGTTCAGATGAATCTCCAGATCGCCGGGTGCGAACCGCGCGCTGTCGCCCGCACCGATCACCTTGGCCTGCGCCAGCGCGCCGTGGGCGAGCAGGTTGCCGCCGGAGGCCGCATCGAACAGCGCGAAATGCGTCACCGTCCCCCAGGCGGCGGACGCCTCGGGAAACTCGATCGCGTCGGCATTGACCAGCGTGCCGCTCGAAGCGACGCTCCAGTCGGCCGGGCTTGTCACGGCGCGGGCATAGCCGTCGCCGCTCGGCTCGCTCAGCCCGGTCCCGTCGTCGCCCGGATCGGCGGTCGACAGCGCCAAGTGAATCGTCGGCGGGCTGTAGCTGCCTTTGCCGAACAGGTGGTCCAGAACTTCGTTCTCCCAGTAGTCCGAAAAGCTACCCATCGTTCATGCTCCTGTGGGCGCAAAGGCCCTCTGGTCAGTTCACGGTTCTCGTGCAGGTCGAAGCGGTCTCTTCGAGGCGGTGGGTGAGGATGACGGTCTCGTGGTCGTCGTCGTAGTAGTCCACCGAGCCGGCATTCTTGTCACATACCGTCTTGTTGGTGAGGATGGTCATCGCCGTCAGCTCGCCGGCGCCGGTCCAGTGAATCATGCGGCTGTCGATCAGCGCGTCGGACGGCGCAGGGGCCGCACCTGCCTGCGCGAAGCACTGGATCGCGTAGCGTCCGGCCGGAATGTTCGCATCGAAGTCGCCCTGGTATCGGCTCCCGCCTTTGTCGGTCAG
>CAZNSM010000262.1:0-5743 GCA_964575615.1 uncultured Pirellulales bacterium
CCGATCGGCTCGGCGATCCGCCGGCGAAACAGGTCTTCGATCGGCTCGCCGGCAATTCGCGTCAAGACGTTGCCGAACTGGTTCATCGCGGAATCCCAGTAGGCGTATTGCGTGCCGGGCGCGAACAGCGGCACGCTGCACGGGTCGAACGGCGTCGGGCTCGGGCCATGCCGATAGCTGCCGCGAGGTTCGTCGTCGACGGCGCGGTAGCCGCTGGTCATGGTGGTGAAGTGCCGCAGCGTCACGTCAGGATAGGCCCAGGCCATCGCCGGAATGTGATCCATGGCCAGGGTCTCCAACGTCGCCTTCCCGTCGTCGATCAGCAGGCCGAGCACGGTGCTGGTGAACGATTTGGTGCACGACCAGATGCCGTGTACTTCGTTGACCTCCGGCCCCTGCCAGATCGCGCAGCCGTGGCGAACGATCAGCATCTGATTCACGCCGTCGCGTCCGGCGTTGGAGCGCAGGAACTCGACCGCCTCGTCGAGCTTCGCGGCGTCCACGCCCTGCGATTGTGGCGTCGCCTGCCTCCAGTCGTCGGCCGGGAAGACCGTGCGAGTCAGAAACAGCACCGCATCGCCCGCAAAGGGGGGCCGAAATTCGCGATCGCCCGCCTCGACTTCGATCGTCTCGACGGCCATCTGCCCGCCCTTGCTCGGCTCGAACCACTCGCAGGTGTACGAGCCGGAAGGCAAGCGCACCGTGAACGAATCGCCCTGCCCTTCCGGCCGGAAAACCAGGTACTTCTTTCCGGCTTCAGCCAGACAGTATTTCGTCGATGCGACGTCGATAACCGGCACGGTCCTCGCCAAATCCATCCCGGCGCGCCGGGACTGCCGGGCGTAGCCCAGGCTCCTGCGGACCGGGTCCCACTTCGGGTCCGAGCCCGGCCCGAGAACCTCGCCGTCGTACGGGTCCATGAAGATCGGGTTATGCCCTCGCAGAAAGCTCTTCCAGACCCACCCCTGGTTTCCGCCGATGCCCCAGAGATGATCGGTGTCGTTGATGACGACCTTTCGCCCATCGGCCACCGGCGGGTCGTCGCGGTAGCCGCCCTCGGGGTTGGGCGAGACCCAGTCGGCGGGACTGTCGAACAGCGTCTCGTTCTTGCCGCCTTTGTACTGAAAGGTCATACCCACCGGGTGCTGTTGCGGCAGCGTCGCCTCGCACGCCTTGATGAATCGAATCATGCGGTACTGCCAGGCGGTCGAAGGCGGATGGTTCTCGTTCGAGATCTCGTACAGCACGTTGTCGAAGCCGTTGACCGTCTCGATCACCTTTCGAACGTACGCTTCCTGGATCGCGGTGACTGCCTCGTTGCCCAGCTCGTGGACTTCGACGCCGCTGCCGTCGCCGTTGGCGTCGCCGTCAACGCCGTTGATGTTGTTCTTCGGATGGAACGGATGGCCCTCCCAGGCGCCGGCGGCGAACTGGAGGCCCCAGCCTTCGAACAGCATGACCGAGACGTAGATTCCATGCTCGCGTGCCAGCGCGATGCGCGATCTCAGACGTTCGAAGTACTCCGGGTCGAACTTCGTCAGATCGAACCTGGGCTTGCCGTCAAGGGCGTTGCCCGGGCCCGTGCGGGCATAGGGCAGCGGCGCGACGATGTGCCGCTTGTTCTGCTGGTTGGCGGTGGTGTCCCACGTCACCAGTTCCCACGTCCAGAGGCGGATGAAGTTGTGGTTGAGACGGGTCATCCAGTCCAGGTACTCCGCAAAGTCGAACGCCGGCGGCGGATCGGTGGCGCCCATATCGACGAGATTGGCCCAGGTGTGTGAGCCGGTCAGCAGAACGACCTGGCCCGTCCCGGCGTTCTGGAAGTAGCGCCGATTGGCCGGACAGACCACCAGTGGCCCCATCGCTTCGCCGGCGGCAACGCCACAGAACCAGGCCAGAATCAATACCGTGGCAGGGGCGATGCATGCATCGCCCATCCAGCGCGATCGGATGGATGTCATCTGAGAGTCCTTCCCCTATCATGCTCGTTCGTCGTGAACCGCCTTTGGCGGCGTGTGGCAGCCTCAAGGCGTAGCCTTGGGGATGGCGAGGACAAGCGCCGCTTACGAATCAGGAGGCAGTGGCGCTTTCAGCCATCCCCAAGCCCTGCGGGCTTGAGGCTGCCACCCACTCTACCCACAGGATACCCGCTCTCCACGGCATGATGCAACCCAAAGCCGCCGGCAGGTCCTGGCGAGGGCGATACATGCATCGCCCCAGGTACGAGCGAATGATGATTCACCCCTACGGCGCGTCCGAGCGCGTCAGCCAGAAGTCGTCGAAGTGCACCATGCCCCCACCCGATGGCACTGGATGGTCCCGGTCGCCGAATCCGACGATCATCTGCCCGATCGCGGTCACGTCGACCCCGGCGCTGGCGAACTCACTGAGCGGAATATCCCACCGCTGCCACGTCGCAGCGTTGACCGCCAGCGGATCGGGGTGAATCACGGCGTTGCGATGGCCCGCCTCGTCGACCAACTCCACATACATCGGCTCGGAATGGTTGCCCTCATAGGAACTGCCGATGTCCGCCAACTGCCACTCGTTGGCGTCGCTTCCCGCCACGGAGACGGTGGCGAATTCGGCGCTCGTCACACTCCAGCCGGGAGTCGCCACGGCAAGACCGACGAATGCTTCGCCTGCCGGCATCTCGACCGATGATGCAGCCGGATCAACCGTCGCGGGTCCCCAGGCCACGCCATCGGCGCTGCATTCCGCCACGACCGTAGTGCCTTCTCGCGAGATCCTGAGCCAATACGGCGGCACCGGTCCCGCCAGCATCCTCTGCTCGGTAGCTGCCTTCTCCTCACGACGATACTGGAATGAAATGCCGTTGCTGGCCGTCACAAACAAAGCCAGATTCCTGGAGTCTGACTCAAGGCCCCAGCGGATCATCACACCTCCCTTGGCATTCGGGCCTGTTTCCGCCACCGAATCGATCCGCGCTGTAATCGAGCCATCTCCATCCAGCGGCTTGCAGGCCAGACGAAAGGAATCCCACGTGTCACCGATATGGTAGTTGGCCCCGCCCAGTACGATGCTGCCATCGGCGCGCTCCAGGAACGCAAGCGGCTGGCCAACAAAGTGGAGTGTCAAGACATCGACGCCGTATCGCGTCCACTCCTGCGCCGGCTCCCACGTCCGCACCACCTCGGAAAACCACGGCTCATCCACGTTGTCGTAGGTAAAGGGCATCGATTGGCGTCCTCCATGAACCGGGTCAACGTGCCAGCCAGTGTCAAAATAGCCGACAGTCGAACCCGTCCCGTTGTACCAGCCGTCGCACCATGTGTCGAAGATCGCCTCGCCCGCGTCGATGTCGTCCGTGTAGCTCTCGAAGTCGTCGATAATCAGATAGTTGACGGTGGTGAAACTCCAGACCTTTCCTTTGCTCACCGTCCCGTCGATGCCGATCTCGTCGATGCGCCAATAGTAGGCGGTATCCCACTGTAGTGGCGCCTCTGGCAATACATACGTGCTTACGTCGTGAGTTTGCCGTCCCCGATAGATGCCGGCGGCCTCCGTGGTAGCATCCCTAACCGCCGCCTGGTCCGTGCCGAAATAGATGTCGTGTGCGGCTGACAAGGCCCCGGAAGACCAAGCCAGTGACTCGAGCGAATCGATGGTCGCTGTCCCGCCGTCGGGTGGCTGCAAAGGCCACGCCAGCAGAGGACTGCCCTGCATCACTCTGGCAATCTCATTCTGGTTCACCATTCGATCGTAGAGGCGGACGTCGTCCACATAACCGTCGAAGGAGTCTTCGGCACAGACGCCGATCCTGAACGTCTTGCCGTCTGCCGTTTCAACTTCGCCCCAGTTGTACGCAGCCTCCCGCCCATTGACGTAAACCAGTATGTAATCGAAATCATAGACGTGCGTCAGATGGACCCACTCGTTCAGCGAGCCGGCCACGAAGGTCGCGTCAACGCCGCCGTATCGCGCTTGCCAGCCGCCGTCGATATCCTGCGTCCTCAGCGAGAAGCCTTCTCGCGTACCGTCGCCGCCCATTTCGTAGAGGCCGCCGCCGTTGAAGCGGCGGGTATAAGCCCACAGGGCGACGGTGCGCGGGGCGTTGCCGGCGACGCCGAGTTGCGAAGGCACCTTGCCGGTGTCGAGGTAGTTGCCCTGGCCGTCGAGGTCCAGGGCCAGGCCGTCGTAGCCGGGAACCCATTGCGGATCGCCGATCAGCGTCGCGTGATTCCCATGGCCCGAGGCATCCAGCGCGACAGTCCCTTGCCCCTCCTCAAACGGCCACCAGCCGACCAGATTCGGATCGATGATGATCTCGCCTTGGGCGCTCTGCGCCCCCACCGCCATTGCGCTTAGCAGCAAACCGAGCATGACACAGAAGGTCTTCCCGCTCATGGCTCATCCTCCCTTCGCAAGAGCACGAGGACTCGTCTCGAACAGGCCGCGCTCGCCTCAGCTCGCTCCAACTGGTTGTCTCGGTCGGGGCATTCCCGACCCAAAACGGACCGACCATATCACGGAGACAATGATACCACACCGCCCATGCCCATGACAAGCAGCTCGTAGTGGCGTCGCAAGACGCTTTCCCCAGGAAACGTATGTCCTTGCGGGCACGCTACGAACCGGGCAGAGGCAGGGTGACCTTGAAGGTGGCGCCTTGTCCCGGCCGGTTGATCAGTTCGATCTTTCCATCGTACCGATCGAGGATGTGCTCGACGACGCACAGGCCCAGGCCGGTGCCTCCGGCGTGCGCCTTGGTGGTGAAGAAGGGCTGAAAGATCCGCTCGACGTTCTCCGGCGCCACCCCGCCGCAAGTGTCCTCGAAACGCAGCTCGATCACTCGTTGGGGCGAATCATCATTCGCCCCTACCGACCCGTGGACCACCACGCTACGCGGGACCGAACCGTCCGCCGCCTGGATGGCGTTCATCAACAGCGCGAAGAACAACTGCTCCATGTCCTTGGCACGAGCGCGGAACCTCGGCAACGCTTCCAGACCCCGAACCGAGACCTCGACCTGCGCGCTGCGGGCCGCTTCGGCCGTCAGCCGGATCATCTGATCGGCGACCGCCGACAGATCGACGTCGAACAACTGGCGAGGCGACGAGGAGCGGGCGAACCCTCGAAACCGCTCGACGATGCCCGTCAGGGCAGTCACCTCTTCCACACAGCCCTGGAGGTCTTCGATCACGGTCGGAGCCGCGTCCCTGGGGGCGGCCTCCAACGCATTCTGAATCGAAAGACGCAACACCGTCAGCGGCTGCGTCAGCTCGTGCGCCACCATCGCGCTCATCGTCCCCAGCGACGCCAGGCGATCGGCCCGCGCCATCTGCTCGCGATAGTCCTCGACCTGCTGCCGCGCACGGACCAGATCGTCGATGTCACGAGCCACGACGAGAGCCGCCGACGTCCGGCCCATACTCAGCGGCTGGAACGTGACATTGAACCAGCGCATGGGCTCCGCGATGGGCGCCAGAACGGTCGCCTTCACCGCCTGGCCGGTACGGATGGCCTGGCGAATGAGCGCCACCTGCTCGTCCGCAAACGGCTGCGGGAAGAAATCCTGCACGCGTTTGTCGACCATTCCCTCCGCGGACGCGCCGAACCGCCGGGCGAGCACGTCGTTGACAAAAAGGATCTCGCCGTCTTGTGTCACCGTAGCAATGGCGTCGCCGGCGCTCTCGACCAGGGTGCGGTATTTCTGCTCGCTTTCCCGCAGATCGAGTTCCATCCGCCGGCGGCGGTCCACCTCCGCCTCCAGGGCGGCCGT
>CAZNSM010000263.1:0-5719 GCA_964575615.1 uncultured Pirellulales bacterium
TGGGACGAATAGGAGCAATAGGACTGATTGGACTCATGGGAATCGGTCGTATTGGTCCTATTGGACCTATGCACTCGTAGGACCGGTGGGTTCTATGGGTGGTTGCGGCGGTGGCGCTGGCGGACGTTGCAGAGGCGTTCGGTGAAACCGCCTTCGGTGACGAACTTCTGTTCGAGGTGGCGGAGCTGGCGGTCCAAAAGGTAGTTGGCCTGGTGAATGAGGCAGATGAGGGTGTTGGCGGCGATTTCGGGAGAGGCTTCCTCTACATAGGACTTGTAGGACCGATAGGACCGATCGGACTGATAGGCGATCCTTCGGATCGCCTGGGCTTGGGCGTGGTCTTTGGGCCAGAGGGGCAAGGCTCGCTGGCGGAGGAAGTCTTCGTAATCCAGGAGCAGCTCTTCCAGGCTGGCGCGGGCGACGCTGGTGAGCTTCAGTTCGGTCTTCTTCGACGTCGCGGAGGCCTGACTGGCTTCGGCGATGTTCTGCTTGCCCGAGCGCGCGGCCTGGACCATCTGGTCGGTGGTGCGCGACCGGTGGTCGATGAAGCGCGCAACGAACGCGACGGTGGCGTCGTGAACGATCTCGGCGGTTTGATAGGATTTGAGTTGGCGGTAACCGCCATGCGCGCCAATCAGATCCGGGGCATGGGCCTCATTGGTCCTATCGGTCCTATTGGTCCCATAGGACGGATTGGACCTGTTGAATTCTCCGCGATTTCGCTCCATGCCCGCTATGATAGCATTTGCGGATAGCGGAGTCAATGAGGCTCCACGCTCCAACCGCCTCGCGAGCGACGAGCGACGGGCGACGAGCGCAGGACGGGTTAATTCGGCGGGAATTCGTCGGCGGGGGCATCGTCGCCGGACGTGTCGTCATCGAAGTCTTCGTCGTCTTCGGCGCTGTCGTCGATGTGCTCGTCGAAGGTCCAGTGGTGCAGGGCGTCGATGAGGATGGCGGAGGTGATCTCGTAGCCGTCTTCGGCGTTGACCTCGCTGAGCAGCTCGCCCAGATAGCTGGCCAGGCCCTGCACGGCGTTGACGCAGTCCTCGAACTCCAGCCGGACGGCGTCCTCCGTGCCGACGACGGTCCCATGGTTCATCACGTTGACGATCAATCGGGCCCTGGACTGCGGCAAACGTTCCATAAGCGAAACCTCCGGCTCGCGCACCGGCGATGCGCGGCAAGCGACTTTGAGACAATAGACAACGGCGCGGGATGACAACCTCTCGCGTCCGGCGGCACACAGCCATACGCCACGCTACCCGCCCTGCCGACGGCTGTCAAACGCGAAATCGCAGCTCGTGAGAAATCCGAGATTCGAAGCACGAAATCCGAAACAAGCTCAAAGGACCCAAATCCCAAATCTGAAACGCGGCTGCGCCCGGCAACCGGGTTTTAAGCCTTTGAGCTTCGAGTTGTGAATTTGTTTCGGATTTCGGATTTCGAGATTCGGATTTGTCGCCGCCACTGCTTCCATCCCCATCCGCCTGTGGCGGATGAGGCTGCCACCCACCGCATGCAATCAGCGGAAGCGGATACAGACGGGGCGGCCGACACTGATCTTGCGACCCGTCGGCTCCAGCGCGCCGGTCTGCGGGTCGATGCGGAAGACGACGACGCTGTCGTCGTCCTGGTTGGCGACGAGGCAGAAGGCGCCGGTCGGGTCGATGTTGAAGTTTCGCGGCGTCTTGATGCCGGCAGTCTCGTGCTCCACGAAGGTCAGCGTGCCATGCGCGGGATCGACGCGATGGACAACAATGCTGTCGTGGCCGCGATTGGAGCCGTAGAGGAACCGGCCGCTCGGGTGCACGCGGACCTCGGCGCAACTGCTGGCCCCGCCGAAATCGGACGGCAGCGTCGGGACGGTCTGCACCTCGGCCAGCGACCCGGTCGCGGAGTCGTACGCGAAGGCGGTCATGGTGCTGTTCAGCTCGTTGATCACATACGCGTGCTTGCCGTCGGGAGCGAAGGCGAAGTGTCGCGGCCCGGCGCCGGGGGCGAGCGAGACAAACGGCGGATCGTTGGCGACGATCGTTCCGGCGTCTACGTCGAGTTTATAGATCATGATTTTATCGATTCCGAGGTCGGCGACGAAGGCGAAGCGGTCGTCGGGACTGACGTTGACCGAGTGCGCGTGGCGTCCCTTCTGGCGTCCGGGGTTCGGGCCCGAACCGGTGTGCTGGACGAAGCCGGCGGGCGAGCCGAGCGAGCCGTCGGGCCGGATCGGGATCACCGAGGCGCTGCCGCTGCCGTAGTTGGCCACCAGGACGTTGCGTCCGGCGTGGTCGACGTTGACGTGACAGGGGCCCGCGCCGCCGGAGGGCTGCTGGTTGAGCCGCTTCAGGTCGCCGCTCGCCGCGTCGATGGCGAAAGCGGTGACGCTGCCCGCCCCGCCGCCCTCGCTGACCGCGTAGAGGTACTTGCCGCTCGGGTGCAGCTCGACGAACGACGGGTTCCTCGCCTCGGCGGCCAGGACCGGCTCGGCCAGCGTGCCCGTGTCGAGATCGAGCGTGGTGCGGTAGATGCCCCGGCTGCCGCCGCCGGTGTAGGTTCCGATGTAGACCGAGATCGACTTGGCCGATGTCACCGAGAACGCCGCCAGCGAAACGACGGCCGTTATGACGATGGTTCTGTCCATGTGCAATTCTCCACGCCTGTCTGCGTCCATCGCGGCGCGCGACGCATCGCCCGCGCCGCCGGAGCCATTATACCGCCCTCGCTTCACGACCGCAGCCGAAAAACAAGACGCGCTTGCCTGTTTCAAGGCAAGCTGGAGGAGAGCCGTTCGTAGTGTGCCCGTCAGAGCTTGCCCCTTCAACTGCGTTCAGGACAGGCTCTGAGCTTGCCGAAGGGGCATACCACCTCCCGATCCCAGAGAAGGTAACGCTTCACGGCGTCACTACAAACAGGGCATAACGCCACCTCTATGTCACCAACTACTCTTCGGGGGGATTGGCGGCGAGCAGGAGTTCGACGAAGGCTTCGAGGTCGAGGGCGTCGAGGGCGCCGTCGGCGTTGAGATCGGCGGACGGGTCGGCCCGGCGCCAGGCGTCCACAAAAAGTCTCAGATCGGCGACGTCGATGTCACCGTCGCCGTCGTAGTCGCCGGGCGCGGGGACGCCGCGATAGAGGCGGACCCTGCCGTCGTCGGAGCCGACGAGCAGGTCCCAGTAGCCGTCCTTCGGACCGAAGTGGCCGTCGCCGGTCCAGGTGCAGACGAAGGGACGCGAGCGCGGCGTGCCCGCCAGATCGATCGGCGCGCCCTCGCTGGTGACCAGCGCGTAGCCGGCGAACATCGGCAGCGAATCGAGTCCGACGTTCTTGTAGAACAGCAGCAGGCCGTCGGTGCTGCCGGTGAGCAGGTCTTTCCTGCCGTCGCCGTCGAGGTCCATCACGACGGGGCTGGAGCGCAGGCCGGGGACCTGAAGGTCGCGGCCGTCGGCCTGGGCGAACTCGCCGTCGGGCGGCGAGAAGTAGAACGTCGGCGGCGCCTCGCCGGCGCAGCCGCAGTTGAGATACACGTGGATCGCACCGTCCAGGGCGCCGACGACGAGATCGAGCAGGCCGTCGCTGTTCCAGTCGACCGGCGTCGGCGTCGCGCGACTACCGACGTCGAGGGTCCAGATTCCCTCGCTGCCGACGGTCAGCGCGGTGCCGGCGTCGAAGGCAGGCTCGTTGTCGTCGGCCACGTTCAGGAAGATGCGGACCGTGCCGTCGGACAGGCCGACGAGCAGGTCCCTGCGGCCGTCGTCGTCCCAGTCGACCACGCGCGGAAAGCAACCCATGCAGCCCGCGGCGGGACACGCCAGATCGGCGCCGTCCGCCTGGACGTACAAGAAATCGTCGAACTGCGGGTCCGCCTCGGTGCCGACGTTCAGGTACACACGCACCTTGCCGTCGCCGGAGCCGCCGCCCTGCCCGACGACGAGATCCTTGAGCCGGTCGTCGTTCCAGTCGACGAAGGACGGCACCGAATAGCCCGGCACCTGGAGGTCCGCCCCGCCGGCCTGGACGATCTCCTCGGGACCCAGGTCGATCGCCGTCACCGGAATCGAAGTCGAAAGGAGCACCGCCAGAAATGCCACCACCCTCGGAACTGTCCGCTTCATCTCGCATCTCCTCGCCATAAAGAGAAATACATCGGCCGCCTCGACCCTCCGCAGGGCCGGCCCGCCGCAGATGGAAGCGCCGTCTTCCCCGCTCGGTCCTTCCATGGAAACACCATTCTATCACTTGGTCGCCAGTTCGTCAAATCCAAACGGCCCGGCGAGATGGCCCGTTTTGACCTGGGTCGGGGAATGGGCCTCTACGTGGCTGCCAAGTGGGTCTCAGTGCAAGGGTGAATGATCATTCGCCCCTGCCAACTACCAACGGATGTTCGTAGTGGCGTCGTAAGACGCGACCTTCGCTCTTACGGGCACACTACAAACGGTGGCGAACGGCGCGGGGTCAGACCACGAATCGCTTGAGGACCGCGGCAGTGTGCATCGCGATGAGCATCAGGTAGTCGAGGTCGCCGAGCGTGTAGTGGTCGTGGATCATGGCGTTGTCGACGTAGATGACGCCGTAGCAGCCGCTGGGCCCGCAGATCGCGGCGATCAGCGCCGAGCGGATCCGCTCCTTCGACTCCAGGTCGGCGGCCACGCGGGGCATAACCAGGGACTGCGCCCGCTCGACAGCCTGGTTGATCTTGTCGGCCAGCATCAGATCGCCGAGCTCCACCGGCTTGCCGTCGCGGCGTTTGCCCGCGTGGTACGTCATCGGCCCGCTGGGCTGCTCCCGCAGGGCGCACCAGGTGTGGAACGCGCTGAACTGCTGGACCGCAACGTTCAACAGCGCCACCAGCAGCTCTTCGAGATTGGTCGCCTTGCAGATCGCGTCGCAGGCGTGGGAGAAGTCTGACAGCCTCTTGGCGGCCAGTCGCATCGCGGGGGCGTGGCCGGCGTCGGGCTTGCGCACCACCGTCTCGTGCAGGGGCGTCGCCAGACCCGCTTCGAGGTTCAGCGTGTCCTCGAACTGGGCGGACTGATCCGCCTGCGGATGCTCGTCCAGGTTGACCTCCAGGGTAAATTCCGTGATGCGGATCGCATCGCCGGTCTTGATCGGCGCCTTGGCGACCACCTCCCCGTTGAGGTAGGTCTTGTTCGCCGAGCCGAGGTCCTGGACTTCCCAGCGGCCGTCGCCGTCGCAGACGATCACTGCGTGCTTCTTGGAGACGGTGCGGTCGGGCAGGAAGACGTGGTTGTCGGCGCCTCGACCGATCTCGATGGGACCCTGGGCGAATTGATATTCCTTGCTTTCGCCGTCTTTTTGTTTGAGTACCAGACGCATCGTTTGATCTCCGCATCCGGGTTCATATTGGGCTGATGGTATTATCGTCCGTCCGACACGGCCTGTCAAGGAAACATTTCCTCAACAATTCCCCAGTATCTGTGCGGGTCTTCGGGCCATGCCGTTTTCTTGCGCAGAAGGCCGTATGTGGCAGCCTCAAGCGCGAAGAGCGCAGGCGTGGTTCTGGGCAGTGGCAACCCTCTGGAATCGGTAGGATAGGCCAGTCTACCATCCCCAAACGCCAAGGCGTTTGAGGCTGCCACGCGTGCTGGAAGACCTTCAGACACACATTCTCAAGCCCGCGAAGGGGCGGGCTTTCCTGCCGCGAGGACGGGTAACTACTTTTTCACAGACGAGTTATGTGGCCTGCGGGCCCGATAACGAT
>CAZNSM010000264.1:0-5715 GCA_964575615.1 uncultured Pirellulales bacterium
ACGCCTCCGCGAGAAAGCCTATTTTGTATTTTAAGGGCTGGCCCCCTTCCTCGTCCCGAGCCGATTCAGCCGGTCCTGGCGACGTTCCTGGCCCTGTCATTCTGCGATACCTCCACGCCCGATGATCACGAGGTACTGCGCGCTCAGTATCATAGCCTTGCGGCCCACCTCGAATCACAGGTCAACGCGCTGCTGGCCCGGTACGAGTTGGCCGCTCTCGTCGGCCCCAACGACGTCGCCAAGACGTTCGCGGAGCAGGAGGCCATCTTTCGCAGCTACGTGGACGATCCGCTGTGGCCCACGTTCAGGTTCCCCTGGACCGCGAACGAACGCACGCGCCTTACCAACAAGTTGAAGCTGCGTCTGGAGAAGATCGAGCCGCTATTGGACGAGATGTCGGACAAGGTCAGGTACCGAGGCGTCGACGAGCGACTCAAACGCAGAACCGTCCAGGAGATCGCATGGGTCTTCCAGCACTTGATGGTCGAAGCCGCATTTCAACGCAGACCCGCTTACCCTGGGATCTCCACGCAGTATCGGGGCAGACATGGCTTCACCGCCGTGATCGCCGGCCCGTTCTGTGAAGATCGGCCGAAGGAGAGATTCAGGGCGATGAAGTACTTCCACCTGGGGCACCGGCTCGAAGAGGTCGTCCGCGCCGAGCGCGAGCTGGCCCGACCACCCCGGCAGGCGGACAATGCGCAGGAAAGCCCTGCGGAAGAGCAGGGACCGTAGCCGCCGGGCCGCACGGAGTTTTGAGTGTTGAGTTTTTAGTGGTGAGTTTGCGGCGTACGGCCCACGGGCCACGAGGCACGAATCACGTTTCACGCCATACGCGAGCTGGAACTGGCCCCAAACCCATCTCCCGGCCTGTCGGGAGGACAGGCCCGACGTCCATGCCACCGAACAAGTAGAGAAGTCCGGCCCGCGGTGTCTGTTGCATGCCCGTGCTGCACTTGCCATGCGAATTCGCAGGGAGGAATGCTTGCGGATGTCACGGAGGGTGGTAGAATCGCGTTATGAAAGCAGGAGATAGACCTGAGATTACGGACGTGGTCGGCCAGCTCCAGTACCGCCTGGCGCTGGCCGGCGGGTGGATCGATCAGCCGTTCGCCAGCCGGCTCAACCCGGACCCGCCCGGCTCGATGGTCGTCGTCGCGGTCGAGCCGCAGTTCCGCTGGATGGACCGCTCCGGCATCTGCGGCAGCACCCGCCAGATCGCCCTGGAGCTCTGGGGCGGCGCGCTGCCCGACCGCGACCCCGCCCAGCTCGTCCGCGAACTCTACGAGGCCGAGAACGAAGGCCAGGCCGAGCCGTCGGGCTCGCAGGACATGATCGGCCTGATCTATCCCGGCGTCAGCCGCCTCGACTACGACTTCCGATGTCACGAGGGCCTGTTCCCCGCCCACATCGAGTCGTGCAACGACCCTGCCGTCGCCGCCTGGCTCGGGCGCATCCTGCACATCCTGCCGGTCGCCCCGCGCCCCGACGGCTACAATCCGCTCGAAACCAAGAACCTCGACCCCGCCTGGATCGCCCGGCTGGGCCGCTCCGGCCGCGACTGCTACGACGCCATCGTCGCGCGTGACATCGAACGACTTGGCGCGTCGATGAACGAGTGCATGAAGTGCTGGGAGGCCATCCTGCCCGGCACCGTCCGCCACTCGACCCTCCGCGTCGACCTGATCGAGCTATTGAGCTTCTACCAGTCGCACTACCCCGGCGCGATGTACTCCGGCTGCGGCGGCGGCTATCTCTTCGTCGCCTCCGAAACCCCCGTCCCCGGCGCCTTCACCATCAACGTGAGAATCAAAACGCCCTGACCGCACAAATGGCGGGGCAAGCCCTGCCCTCCCGACCGCGCTGCAACTCAGGGATTCGCAGGGTGGCGCCTGGTCCGACCGCGAGCGTGTCGTCGCGCTGATGTCGCTATGGCGAACTTCGTCCGAGATTCGAGGGCGGATATTACTCCTTCACGATCGTCGCGAACGGGCGCATCAAGTTGTTCGCCTCGGCCCTGGCGCGCGATTGCCTGCGAGAGGCCATCGACCTGACCCGCTCGAACCATCCCTCCGAATCCGCGAGGCCAGAAACGGCTGTCCTTCCCTGCTTCGGGTGTGCCCGGCAGCCGGAAATGCACATTTCACACAATATGCGTCCGTCGGCGGTGTCGTATACTATGACAGTCGATTGTCCAGGCTCAGGAGAATGGTTTTCAGATGCTGGAAGACAGAATCCTAGTTTGGCGATTCAACCACGGCAGGCCGGACGTCCTGCACCACGTCTATGACAAGTATCGAAGCGACCTGTTGACCGTGGCCATGGCTCTTCTGGGCGACCTGGCGACCGCCGAGGACGTCGTCCAGGATGTCTTTCTGTCGCTGCTGCGCCTGTCGGGCCGCCTCAAATTCAGCGGCAGTCTCAAAGGCTATCTGACAACTTCTGTGATGAATGGCGCCCGCAACATGATTCGGGCGCGCCGCCGGCATCCGATGGCCGAGCTTGACGAAGTGGACCCGCTCGCGGCCGAGGATATGCAGCCGGATGAAGCGGTGGTCATCGCGGAGCAACTCAACCAGTTGAAGTGGGCCCTCGGTCAGCTCCCCGATGTGCAGAGGGAGGTACTTGTGCTGCGGGTCTACGGGCAGATGACGTTCCGGGAGATCGCCAAGCAGCAGCAGATTCCCACCAATACGGCCCTGGGCCGGTACCGGTACGCGATCGATCGACTGCGGTCATTGCTGAACAGTGAGGTAAGAAAGTGAGACCGGCAGAGGAAGTATACAAACTGATGAACAGGCTGCGAGTGACTCCTCGTCGGGACTATGACGAGCGAGTCCACGGCGAGATCAGCAAAGCCATCGCGGCGATCCAATGCATTCCCACGGCTGCCCAGCAGCCGTCGATATGGAGAATCGTTATGAAAAGCAGGATAACAAGACTGGCTGCAGCGGCGGCGGTTGTGCTTGCTGCCATTCTGGCGGTGACCTTCTTTAGCAGAACGTCCGGCATTGTCTGGGCCGAAGTGGTCCAGCGTCTGGGAGAGATTAAGACCGTGAGCTACAGGATCACTGCGGATATTGAAGGGATGCCGGGAACTCCGGAAGGATACACAACCCACATGACCCAGGACGTCCTGGTCTCCTACGAGCGAGGCGCCGTACGGATCGATTCGGCGGTGCAGGTTCCCGCCGGGACGAGACGATCGCAGACGTACATCCTCCAGGAGGACGCCGTCGCAGTCACCGTCCTGCCGGACCAGAAGAAGTATTTCAAGGTGACGATCGGCGACGAGCAAATGCAGAAGATGGGAGAGGAAAACGGTGATCCGGTCACCCTGCTCAAGGCGATGCTCGAGCACAAATACACCGAGTTGGGACGAAAGACAATCGACGGTGTTGCGGCCTGGGGAATCCAGGTGTCCGATCCCCGACTGGGCACAAAGATGGGGTCTTTTGTCAGCGGGGGGATGTTCGACCAGACGACCATTGAGCTTTGGGTGGACCAGCAGCGGGAGTTGCCGATACGAATGTACGCCACGGGATCGTCCAAAGACGGTGGGGCTTCGATGGAGATCGTCTATGACAGTTTTCAATGGGATCTCAAGATCGATCCGGCCCGGCTGAAGCCCGAGATTCCGGACGACTACGAACTGGTGGCACAGGCAAAATGGGAAGCCGGAAGAGAGGGGGAGGAGATCATCGACGTCTTGCGGCTGTTTGTCGAGTTTGGCGACGGCACGTACCCTGCCAGCCTGAAAACGATGACCGTGGCCAATGCAATCGCACCGCTGCTCAAGAAGAGATTCGCCGCCGATTCGGCCAAGCCCGGCAAGGAGCTGATCGCCAGACTCATGAAGGTCGATATGGTTGGCATGATGTACGCCGCTCTGGAAAGAGACGGCAAAGATCCGGCTTACTACGGGGACAGAGTGTCCGCCGAATCACCGCAGGCTGTGCTGTTCCGCTGGAAGATCGACGACCATACGTATCGAATCGTCTTCGGCAATCTCCGCGTAGAAGACGTTTCCGCCGACACGCTGATCCAGCTCGAAGCTTCGTCCAAGAGAAACGAAAAGTAGAGTGAACAGGGACATTCTCAATAGCGTCACGTCCGCCCCAAGCGAACCGCCAAGAGAGGAACGCGAGTGGCCATACTGAAGGCCCTATGCCGAACTACGTCCGGGTAAGATTCGAGGGCGGATATTCCCGATGCCGTCTCACTCGCGCCGACGAAAAGGCGAAGCCGGCCTGTGGCAACGCCGCTTCTGGGAGCATCGGATCCGCGACCAACGCGACCTCCAACGCCATATCGATTACACTCACTTCAACCCCCTCAAGCACGCCGTGGTCGACCTACCATCGGTACGTTCGCGAGGGTTTCTACGCCGGCCCGGTGCCCTTCAAGGACGCCGCCAAATCCAACACGCCCGACTTCGGCGAATAGTGGTGGGGCAAGCCCCACCCTACTGATCGCGGCATCTCTCGGGAATTTGTAGGGTGGAGGCTTGCCCCACCGCACCCTATTGCCACCACTCCCATCGCAACGATGAAACCGCCGCCGATAAGCCCGAGAAGCGCCGGTTCTGCGCTGATCCCGATGCAGGCCGGGACTCAGGACAGGCCCCGCTCGCTCACTCGGATGTCCAGCAGGGCGAGCCCCCGGTTGAACGGGGCCACGTTACAGAAAACCTCCGCCTCCATCGTGGCTTTCTTGACCGCCGCATTGCTGAGTATCGCCCAGAACGCTATAATGGGATATGTTGCAGATGAGAGACTTTGTCGACGCGGATGGAGACGGAATATGGACGTTGCCCATTCTGTGGCAGGCGTGCCCATACGGCTCAGTTACGAACGATGGTATCACATTGTCGAGAACCATGATGACCTGGCAAGCTACTTTCACGAGGTACTGAATAGGATAGAGAAGCCTGCATTCGTGGCTCGTGGAAGTCACGGTGCCCTGAAAGCGGTGAGAAACATGGGCAGAAAGAAATGGATGGTTGTGGTCTACAGGGAGACGTCCCGCCTTGACGGATTCGTGGTCACAGCCTACTTCCTGTCGAATAGACCCAAAGGAGAGGTCGTATGGCGACCGTAGCCTCGAAGAAGACGGCTGATTTCATCAACAATTGCGTGGCTTTGGCGACCAAGATACTGGCCCTGCCGGCCGAACACGTCTGCCTGGACTACGACCCGGAGGCAGATGTGCTGTACATGAGTTTCCGCAAACCCCAGGGAGCGACGGAGACCGTCGAGTTCGGCGACGACGTCCTGATCCGCAAGGACGGAAAGGAGATCGTCGGACTGACGATCCTGAACGCGCGCAGCCGATGAGCACTCTGCACAGACACGCCATGGCCGCCCGAGCAAGCCAGCTTCTTGTTCCTGAGGCCTTCACGGCGGAAGAGGGTCCCCGCGTGTTCCAGGCTCCTGCACTCGTCCCGGAGCCAGTCGCCATTCGCGAAGTTCCCGTCGGGCGCAGCGGTACCAGCAGGCGTAACAGGGTCGGCCCTATCGGGGCGCCAAGTTGACACAACTATGGCGGATATGACCTGTGCAGGCTGCGGTAATGCACCACCGTCGGGTGGCACAAAGAGAGAAGACCGCGCTATGCTTCTTGCGTGTGCACGTCTTCCATGCGTCTCAAGACATCTCCCATCGGTAGTTGTCAAGTCGAATGAGACAGTTCCTTTTTGGAATTAAGCTCTAATTC
>CAZNSM010000265.1:0-5672 GCA_964575615.1 uncultured Pirellulales bacterium
GATGGCCATGTCCACACGCCGGGTCGCATTGATCGTATGATCGCCTTGAACGGGTCGTTGGCCGATCAGGATGCGAACCGGTACGCACGGCTTACACATGCGGATTGGAGACTCAGAGAGGTGTATTTTTCTTCCCCATTGCTCTGTTAGAGACTCTATGCGCCTTACTTGAAGATCGTACTACTGCGAACTCGAAGTTGCAGTTCAGTAATTCTCCGGTTTTTCGTGCGGATTTCGTGCGGTCACCGGCGCTCAGGATGGCGGGACGCCAGGGAAACCCGGGCCGGCAGACCAGGTTCCTCGCCTGGATCGCGGCAATAGGAGTATCCAGTCGTTTCTTGATCGTCTATAATAAGATGCTATTCTGGAAGGAAGTATGAAGCCAAAGCATGAGAAATTGACGGATTCCGAGCTTCTCCTGCACTACATCGAGGGCGACGAAGCCGCATTTGCCGAGATCGTCAACCGGTACAAGAACAGCCTGTACGCGTTTCTGCGGCAATTTCTCAATCGCATGGACCTCGTCGAGGACGTCTTTCAGGAGACGTTCCTCCAGCTTTTCAACAGCCGTGAGAGCTTCGATCCGGAACGGCCCTTGAGGCCGTGGCTGTTCACGATCGCGGCCAACAAGGCCAAGGACGCTCTCCGCAAGGCCCAGCGGACCAGCGCCGTGCCCATCGGAGCCATCTCGGACGAACAGGACATGTCGTTCGACGAGATGCTCAACACCCTATCGTCCAATAACAGCATTCCGTATGATGAACTGGAAAGGAACGAAACCGCCGCCCGCGTCAACGAGGTGATCGGCAGCATGCCCGAGAACCTCCGTCAGATCCTGCTGATGGCCTACTTCCAGAGATTTTCGTACAAACAAATGGCCGACGCCCTCAGTATACCCATAGGGACTGTCAAGAGCCGCTTGCATGCGGCCATAGCCCGGTTTGCCAAAGACTGGAAAGCACTTGCAGGGAGTCAAGAGGTCAAATGACGTCGTTCAGTGATCGGCATCGAGAACTGCTGTTTGATTATTCTCTGGGTCTGACATCCGAAAGCGAGACGGTGGAAGCTGAGAGGTTGTTGGCGGAATCTCCGGAAGCCGTGAGTCTCTACGATACGTTGCGAAGCGTTCTTTCTCCTTTGGATGCCCTGGAAGTCGAGCCGTGCCCGGAGGAGCTGGCCGCCAGAACGGTTCTTCGTCTCAAAGAGGTTTCGCACGACGCCCTGCCCCCGGATCGGGTGGAGGAATTTCTGCCGGCCGGAGAGATCGGACCGTCAACGATCCGGATCCCCTTCTGGAGGAACTGGGGCGATATTGCCGCTGTAGCGGCGGTCCTGGTCCTGACTTTTGGAGTCCTGCTGCCGACGTTGAGTTTTGCCAGGCAGCAGTATTGGCAATCCCGGTGCCAGGCCAATCTGGGCGCGGTTCAGGAGGGAATGGTCCGGTATGCCGGCGACCACGACGGCCAGTTTCCGAGCGTTCCCATGGAGGACGGCGCCCCATGGTGGAAGGTGAGCTATCAGGGGCCGGAGAACCACTCCAACACGCGTCGCGGCTGGCAGCTTGTCAGGGAGAGATACGTGTCCCCGGACAAGTTTATCTGTCCGGCCAGGCCCATCGACGGCAAGGTGTCCTTCGAGAATCTGAAGGTGGAAGACTACAGCGACTTCCCCGACCGCAGGTTTATTTCTTTCAGCATTCGAATCGGTTGTCCGCGATCGAAAGAGACCAATTCCGGGACGCGCAGGGTGCTTGTGGCCGATCTGAATCCTATCGCCGAGAAGCTGCCCGCGGATTATTCCGCGGAGTTCAGGCTGCGCGTGGACGAGGACCTGCTGAAGGCAAACAGTCGAAACCACGGCGGGCGCGGACAGAATGTCGCGTTCAGCGACGGCTCCTTTCAATTTCTTCGGCAGCGGCACACCAGTCTCTCCGAGGATGACATCTTCATGCCGGCGGACATCACCGACGGTTGCGAGATGCGCGGCTACGAACGGCCCTGTTCCGAGAAGGACGCGTTCGTCGCCCCGTGAGCGGCAGGTGGTCTGCGGATCGAGCCCCAGGGGAGGATGTCACATATCCGGGCGGCGCTCGTTGTCCAGGCAAATTCTCGCGTTTCGCTGGAGTCTGTCCCGCCCGGTCCTGCGGATGGGGGAATCGGCAAAACGGGCCTCGAACGATTCAGCGCTCAACTCAAGCAGTTCCTCCAGGTTCAGTCGCACGTTCTCCTGGTGAAAGCGGAGTCTCCTGTTCGCGCGAGGTGGTGCGGCGTGCCGATGGGGACATGCCAGGACGCAGGCATCGCAGCCGAAGACCCGCTCGCCGATCTTCGCCGCCATCTCGGGCGGGATGTCCCCTTTGTGTTCGATGGTCAGGTAGCTGATGCACTTGCGGGCGTCGAACGTGCCGTCCGCCGCAAGCGCGCCGGTGGGGCAGGCTCGGACGCAGCGGTCGCAGGCGGCGCACGATCCGCGTCTGGCCCGGTCAGGTTCAAGCTCGACGGTGGTCACCAGTTCCCCCAGGAAGACCTGCGGCCCGAGCGCTGGGTGGATCAGCATGTGATTGGTTCCGACAAAGCCCAGACCTGCGCGGACCGCCAGGGCCCGTTCGGCCAGCGGGACTGAGTCCACGCAGGCTTTGAATCGGTGTCTGCGGTCCGTCCGCGCGCGAAGGAAATCCGCCAGTTCGAACAAGAGCGGTTTCATGAACTCGTGATAGTCTTCGTACCAGGCATATTGGGCCACAGCCCCTGTTCGCTGAGGATGTTGCGGGGGGGCGGGTAAACTGTCCGGCTTGTAGTTCAGAGCCACGACGATCACCGACTGCGCCCCGTCCAGCAGGGTCGCCGGATGGATGCGTTTCTCGATGTTGCGATGCATGTACTGCATCCGGCTGGCGTGACCGGCTCCCAGCCACGCCCGGATCTGTGCAACGTCGGCGTCCGCAACAGGCGACGCGTCGGTGATTCCCACGGCATCGAATCCGAGCACGAGCGCCCGATCCTTAATCTCCTGTTCGAGGATCATGGACGCCATTATACTACGGCCGGATCAGAGTTCGAAACGACGGACAGGAATCGGAGGTCGTTTATGAAGAACATCAGCGGAATATCGGCATGTACGATCGGCGTGCTTCTGGTGGGTCTGGCGTCTTCGGTGTGGGCCGAGACCATCGTGATGTGGGACTTCACGCAGGGGATGCAGGGGTGGATCGGAAACAACTTCGTTACGGATCTGACCGCCAGTTCCGACGGCCTGGCATTCGTCTCGACCGGGATCGACCCATGGATCGAAGGGCCCGCAGTGGACCTGCCCGAGGGGACCATGACGCGCGTCACCGTGACGATGAAGTCCGACGCCGACGCCGGCGGCGAGCTTTTCTACGGCCGGCATTTCGAAGCGGGACGCTCCGTTCGCTTCATGGTAACCAACGACGGACAGTGGCATGATTATGCGCTGATGATCCGCCAGCCGCCCGGACCGGGCACGCGCTTCCGCCTCGACCCGGCCACAGGGCCCGGCTCAATTGTGGTTCGTTCCATTCGCGTGGAATCTCTGGCCGCCGTCGCTCAACCGCCGTTGAAAAGGCCGCAACGCCTCGACCCGGCCCGGGCCGACCTGGCGGTGATTCAATCCGGTGACCTGCTTCTGAGGCATTCGCCCGCGCGCTGGGGCGACTTCTTGATCGACTGCGGTGGTGTCGAAATGGCGGCGGGGCACGCGTCGGAGATTGTCGGCGTCATGCTCGATGGGCGGCTCCAATGGCTCGATCTGTCGTCCGCTCGGTCTTCCTGCAAGGTGACATCAGGCGCTCTTACATGCGTTGCGAGTCTGACCGATCCCGCAGGCGGCCAATGGCGACTGACGCGGCGGGTCTCGCCGGGGCGAGTTCCCGGAACGCTCGTGGTGGACACGGAATTCGCGACCGACCGGGACCGCGAGGTTGTTTACCTGCCCTGGCTGACCCTGTTTGCGGGACTCGACACCTTTGGCCCGCGCAAGACTCAGGGGCTTCTGGCCGGCCTGGAATATTTGGAGGATGAGCCGAGCAGCAGCGAGGCGGACATCACCACGCCTGAGCACGTCCGCCGCGTGCCCGATCCCGTCAAGATTACGTTCCCGCTGATGGCCATTGCCCACCAGGATCGCTACATTGGACTGATCTGGGAGCCGTCCGACGTGGCAGCGCCCGTCTTCGACTCGCCCGATAAGATCTACGGCAGCAGCGCTGGCGTGATGGCGCTGACCGCGCCGGCAGTGGGGGACCTTCGCTTCGAGAATGACCTGGCGGCGCACACGCCGTTTCTGCTCCGCGCGGGTGAGCCGATCCGCTCGCGCGTTCTGATCATCGGCGGAGAAGGGCAGACGACTGTTCCTGCCGTCGAGAAGTACGTTCAAGTCCGAGGGCTGCTGCCTGTTCCCACGTTCGAGGGCGGATTCGACGCGGCGGTGACCCTGTTGGCGCACGGCTGGCTGGACTCGGCGATCAACGAGGGCGGTCTGTTCCGCCACGCGGTCTGGGGGACCGCCTTCGGGGCCCAGCCCGCCTCTGACGCGCCGGTGTACATGGACTGGCTCGCACGTTACTGCGGCGATGCCGACTTGGCCGCGCGGCTGAACGACGGTCGGGACCTGGCGCTGAGCAAGCTACCGGCCGGACAGCCCTATTGGGGTACGGTTTCCCACGTGCGGACACCGGCGCCGGCGCTGATCCTTGGCGAGGTCGAGTCCTACGTTCTGTCCAGGCAGTCCGAAGCCGTCGCCTTGCTCGAGAATTTCGATGCCCAGGGGATCAAGCACTATCTGCCGGGCAAGGTGGACTACTCGAGGGGGCACTTCACGTACCACGCCAATGGCCTGGCGGCGGCTGATGTGACGCGGATCCTCGAAGCGGCGACCCTGTCGGCCGATCCCCAGCTCATCGAGCAGGGTCTGGCGCTGCTGGACAAGCAGACGGACCTCTATGCCGGCACGGTCCCGCGCGGGGCGCAGACCTGGGAAGTGCCTCTGCACACGCCGGACATTCTCGCGTCCGCCTATTTGGTCAGAGCTTATACGCTGGGTTTCGTCCTTTCGGGCAGGCCCGACTATCTCGAACAGGCCCGATACTGGGCCTGGACGGGTGTTCCGTTCGTCTACCTGGCGAACCCGACGAAAGGCGAGGTCGGGCCCTACGCGACGATCGCGGTCCTGGGCGCGACGAACTGGAAGGCGCCGATCTGGTTTGGCCAGCCGGTCCAGTGGTGTGGCCTCGTATACGGTTCGGCGCTGCAACAGCTTGGCCAGTACGACTCGTCCGGACCCTGGCGAATGCTCGCCAAGGCCATCACGGCAACGGGTCTCCAGATGACTTGGCCGCAGAGCGACCAGAAGCGCCAGGGCCTGCTGCCCGACTTCTTCCACCTCAGGGCGCAGATCAGCGACGGGCCCGCCATCAATCCCGGCACCGTCCAGGCGCATCTGCCCGAGCTGTTCGGGCAGGGCCGGCTCTACGACGTCCGCAGGACAGACGGGCGGAACTGGTTCGTCCACGCGCCGTGCGAGATCGATGAGTTGCGCCAGTCAAATGACGTGGTGAGCTTCGCCGTCGCCGGTTGGGGCGACGCTGTCTTCGCCGTTTTGATCTCCGGCGTCCAGGACGAGCCTTCCGGCGTGATGATCCGCAAGCCCGGCGG
>CAZNSM010000266.1:0-5670 GCA_964575615.1 uncultured Pirellulales bacterium
CGTGCAGGCCCCGCCACTGCCCCGCCGCCGGACCCGCTGCCGCCGGGGCCGATGCTGCGGCAACTGCAAGAAACGTCACGATACAAAACCGGATCGATGCACACATGGTCGTTCCCTTTCAACGCGTCAGTTCCGCTGCTGTGGCATTCGGATCATCCATACGATCGCGCGATGCTCCACTCGTCACCGCCGGCCATTGTAGCCCACCCCGCTCACGCGGGCAAACAGAATACCCACGGGCCCTCCAACTGCCGGGTTCCAGCGCGACTACTCGTGTGGGCCTGAGACCGGGATTCGGTTGCAGTGATTCTGACGTGCATCGGGATCAGGCATTCGTTGTTCGTAGTGACGCCGTCAGGCGTTACATGCAAGGGCAATATGCCCTTACGGACACACTACGAACGGGCATTTCCGAGCCGTACCCCACAACGGGTGAGCGCGTCATACGACAGACTTGAATTGCGATGGCTTCATACGGTATACTGATGCCATGACGACAAAAGAGAAGGTCATTCGCACGGTTCAATCGCTGCCCGATGACGCCTCCATCGAGGACGCCATGGAGCGTCTGCTGCTGTTGGCGAAAGTCGAGCGGGGGCTCCAGCAGGCCGAAGCCGGACAACTGATCCCCCATGAAGAGGTCAAGGAGCGCATGGCGAAATGGCTCACGTGAGGTGGACGGCAAGGCCTCGCCGATGCGATCCATCCCCAAGTCCTGCGGACTTGAGGCTGCCACCCCCTGGCTGTTTGCGCCCTCACGGGGGTTCTGCCCTAAAGTCTTGACAGACACGCTCAAGTAGTCCAACGGCTTTTTCGTTGTCGCCGCGCGGAGATTCGACGACAATGGTCGCCGCTGAGGCAGGCTTGGCGTGTGCGCCGCGGCGATCGCATGCGAGCCGCCGTTCGAATAAGGTTTGGTTCCAGAGAGTCAGAGCATGAGATTCCCCATCGCATGGGCCGTGTTGGCGGTGTTCGTCCTCGGCGCCGGTTGCGCAAGCGGCTACCGCTCCGGGCGATCCTCCATGACCGGTGGATACGCCAGCGAGCAGGAAGATTTCAACGTCTTCAGCGTTCGATACTCCGGAAACGCCTTTGTCTCGGAGCAGAAGGCGTCGGATCTGGTGCTCATGCGCGCCGCCGAACTGAGTCTGGAACACGGGTTCGAGTATCTGGCGGTGATCGTCGAGCAGAATGAGGTGGACGGCCTCGGCAAGCCGTCTGCAGAGCTGCTGGTCGCCTGCTTCCGCAAGGATCCCAAGCATGCCCGCCCGGCGTACGACGTCTACAAGGCGTCGGATGCGTTTGCGGAGATGGCCCTGAAGTACGAGCTCAAGCGAGACGGCGAATCGATCCAGCCCAAGCGAGGCCCCTTCACGCCGGCCCCCGACTCGATCGAGTTCAGCGTCGCGCCCTGGTACGTGGGCGAGCCGATCGCCGCCGAGGACGTCGAGTACGTCATTCGCGGCACCTCCGGCTTCGACATGGACGGGACCTGGGTCGGCCGCTATGCCGACCTGGAGAACCCTCTGGCAACCATCGATGACTTCATCGAGGCGGCCAGACCGATCGCCGCGAGGTACGGCGCCAATGCGATCGTAGTGGAAGACGAACCGGCCCGCATTCACGGGACCGCTCGCTTTCGCGACGTCGAAGAGTCGCTCATCGGCTTCGTGGCCGACCTGTACATGGTCCCGACGGCTTCGCTGGGGATCGAATGGGAGCCGGGAGACATGCTGCTCGGCAAGTACATCATCCGCCGATTCCGCCCGGGCAGCCGCTGCGTCGAAGCCGGCCTGAAGCTCGGCGACAAGGTCCTGGCCGTCAATAACGTCGACGTGCTCGAAACCAACGGACTGCTCCGTCAGTCGATGAAGTGGTCCGTCGGCGAGAAGGCCATGCTCGCCGTCGTCCGCGACGGTGCAGAAACCCTCATCGAGGTCCCCCTCGTGCCCAACATCCTCGTCGGCCGCTGACCCGAACGGACCCGAATCTCATTCGCAGAGCGTGCGGCAGGCGGCAACACCTGAGCGGGCAGCCCCAGAAGCAGCTCTGCGTCGGAGAGGCAATCGTCCGCCCTTTCCAGATGGAGACGCACATCCTCGTTCACGCCGGAATCCCTTCTTCCTGGATGAAGCGATGCACCGCAAAACGCCCGTTCCGAAGGTCCTCTTCGCCGACGAGCAGAAAACTGACGAGGGTTTCGTATTCCAGACTGATGTCGGAGGCAAATTGGCCGATGCGTTCGTGTTCGGTGAAACTGTCTACAACCTCATCCAGCACCACGGCGATGTCGATGTCGATGTCCGGCGTCAGTTCGTCGCGTGCCGCGGAGCCATAGAGATACACACCGCGAAGCCGCGGGCCGCAAATCCTCTCCAGTCCGGCCCGGACTTGCCCGGCAATCTCCAATGCCTGTTCTCGTGTCGTCACCATACTCTTATCATACCACCTGCGCCCAACGATGTCCAAGTCAGTCCGGCTCGTTCCCGAGACGTGAATGATGTAGATCCCAAGACGAGGGTAGCTGTGAGAGGCAAAGCCGGAACAGCGCCCCCTTCCCGGGGCCTCATAGGAGGCCGGCAACGGGCCTCCGTGCGACTATGAGCAGATCGCGGCAAAAACAGGGGGGATTTTGCGCACATTTCTCGTACGGCGGTACACTATTAGGGTGAACGCTGAGATCAGCGCACCGGTGAAATGAGCAGGTTTGACATGAGAATCGAATCGCAGGAACGATCGGATGCGGTTTTGGTCGAAGCCGCCCAGGGCGGCCGCCTGGACAGCTTCGGGGCTCTCTACCAGCGCTATCACAATCCCATCGTCGCGCTGGCTTACGCCCGACTGGGCGACAAGCACGCGGCCGAAGACGCCGCCCAGGAGGTGTTCGCCATCGCCTGCCGCGACTTGGTATCGCTGCGGGACCGCGACAAGTTCGGCCCCTGGTACTTCGATGGATTCAGCCAGGCCCGGATTTCGGCGGTCCTGGATATCACCCCGTCGGCTGTCAACGGCCGGCTCGTACGAGCGAAACGCAAAGTGGCACAGTGGTTGAAACGTGATGGTTTCGGGAGCTAAATCATGGCACGCGTGAACGACGACAACTGGTTGGACGAGGCGCTGGACAAGGCCATCGGCTCAGCCGATACGCGGCCCGACTTCGAAGCGTGGAAGGCCCGCCATCCCGACGCCGTGCAAGAGCTCACCTCGCGGACGCCGCAGCAGCCGCGTTCGCCCGTCATAACGAGAATCGCCATGAACGGTCTGTTGGTCAAACTCGCGGCCGCCGCCGCGATCATCATCGCAGGAATCGTCGGTATCACACAGTTGAACCAACGTGAGAGTATGGAACAAGCCACGATCTTGAGCGGCCCCATGAACCACACGTTTGCCGATGGGTCGGTGGTCGCGCTGACCGATGGAGCCCGAATACGCACCTATGGCCAGGCCGGCCGGCGCGGCTTCGAGCATCTCGCCGGCGCGATCGACGTCACGGTCGCCAAGGGCAAAGGCGAGTTCATCGTCACCACGGCCTACGGTGACGTCAAGGCGCTGGGCACGCCGTTCACGATGGACCTCGTGGACGGCGTCGCCGACACCGGTCAGCAGGTCCAACTGCTGGCGGTCGAGGTCAGCGAGGGCAAGGTTGAGGTCCGCAACGCCAAGGGCGCGACGACGCTGAAGGCCAGGCAGGACGCCATCGTCGGGAAGGACACAGCGCCGTACGACTTCCGTCAAGACCAGACGCTGCCCGCCCGCCTGAAGGAGCGGATCGGGGCGATGGTGGCCGCCTTCGCGGCCGGGGACCGGGTCGCCTGGGCCGCGAACTTCAACTTCGACTACCTCTTCAAGCTGGCCAAGGGCCAGGTCCAGTACGATCCGCTCCGCTTCGGCGGCAACGAGGAAGACGCCAAGCGGCTCGGCGAGATGGCCGCGAACATCACCAGCCCCGAGGAGATGTCCAAAGCCTTCCTCGGCGCCATCAACATCGGTGGGCCGACCACGGTCTACGTTCGACAGGTCACGCTCAGCGCCGACGGCGCCCACGCCAAGGCCGAGTGCGTCACCCGCAAGACCGATCGCGGCATGACGATCATCTGGCCCCAATGGCACCACTTCGACAACGACTGGTGGCAGATCGACGACTGATCGCCAGTTCCCTAAAACGACGTCCAAGCCGGGCCCCCACCAGGCCCGGCTGCTTTTTTGCGCCGGGCGACGTTGAGCCTCGCAAGGAATTCGCACGCACAAACCCGGATTTCCGGTATTGGAGCGGGGTTCTGCGGCGTGATAATGGTGGAAAACGATCGTTTCCGACAGTGTCGAGCGGTTCATGATTGAAGACGAACTACTGAAATTCGGGCTCAAACGGGGCCGGCCGGACGCGCTACGGCGCATCTATGAGAAGTACCTGAACTACATGCTCAGCGTGGCGATGGCGTTTCTCAACGATGCCCCTGCGGCCGAGGACGTGGTGCACGACGTCTTCGTGTCGCTGGCCCGCTCGCCGGACCGGTTCCGGCTGACCGGGAGCCTGAAGCACTATCTGGCGACGTGCGTCGCCAACAAGGCCCGGGACTATCTTCGAGCGGGCAAGCGCAGCGGTGTTCGGGTTCGTGCGATCGCCGAGGCCGAGCGCGAGGCGGGCTCGCCCGAAGAGAGCCTGATCTGCGACGAGCAGGCCCGGCAGGTGTACGAGGCGCTGGCCCAGGTCCCGTACGAGATGCGCGAGGTGATCGCGCTGCGGATCAAGGCCGGCCTGGGATTCAAGCAGATTGCCCGGGTGCAGAACGCCTCGTACGTGGCCGTTCAGGCGCGCTACCGACGAGGCATCGAGACACTGCGGTCACTTCTGAATGGAAGGCTCTGAGATGAGACCGGCAGAAAAGACAGAACGTGCAATCGAGAAAGCGAACTGTGAGGCCTCCGAACGGACGCGACAGCGCCTGTGGCAGTCCATCGTTCAGACGCAACAGGCGTCGTCGACCGTCCCATCGGAACTCACGAATCCAAGCGCAGGGAGATTCCTTATGAACGCAAGAATTCTGAAAGTGGCGCTGGTGCTGGCCCTGATCATCGCAGGGGCTATCGGCGCAACCATCGGCGTGAGAGCGTATCGGTACCATTTCATAGGCCGGGACACCGAGGGCAGATACCATTTCGAATCGGAACCCGAGATGGTTTACGAGCGGACCAGCCAGGACGCCAATGGCTATACCGAGGGCGTGGGCGTCGCCGGCGGCAGTTCGGTGGTGATGGGTGGGCAAAACTCCGAGGAGGTGAACGTCGAACAGATGCAGAGCGATCTGGAGGAGATCGCCCACCTGCGAGCCCAGGGTCTCGGAGAACTGGTGGGCGTCCTCGACACCCAGGTCAACGGTCACTTCACCCGAGCGTATAGCATGAAGTACACGCTGGCGGATGGTCGCACCATCACCATGGGCGAGAATGCACCGAGCCTGGACATACCCCGGACGCCCGCGCAGAGGGAAAACGACTTCGCGGAAGTGGCCCGCCTGCGCGAGCAGGGCCGGCGTGAGGTGACCCAGGTGACCGAGTACGATCTGGACGGGCAGGTCATGCGCGTGCTGGCATGCCGCTACGTGCTGGCCGACGGCCGGGAGATCGGCATGGGAGAAGGCGATCCCGAGCTGCCGCCGCCGACGAAGATCC
>CAZNSM010000267.1:0-5495 GCA_964575615.1 uncultured Pirellulales bacterium
CCGAAGTCCCACCAGCCGCGCCAACTGAACGGCAGATAGCACGGATGGTACGGCCGCCACCTGGCCGGGCCGAGCCACAGGTTCCAGTCCAGCGTCGCCGGCACCGGCGGCGTGTCACTCGGCCGGCCGATCCCACGCGGCGAGATGGGCCGGTTGCACCAGGCATGGACCTCGCGAACCGGGCCGATCGCGCCGTCCCAGATGATCTCCGAAACCAGGCGATTGCTCTCGGAGGCCTGGCCCTGGTTGCCGAGCTGCGTGGCGACCTTGGCCTCGCGAGCGGCCTCGGCAAGCTGCCGGCATTCCCAGATCGAATGCGCCAGCGGCTTCTCGCAGTAGACGTGTTTGCCGCGTTTGATCGCCGCCATCGCGATGACAGCGTGCAGGTGGTCGGGCGTCGCGATCACCACGGCGTCGATGTCCTTCTGCTCGTCGAGCATCTTGCGGAAGTCCGTCCACTTCCTGGCGTTCGGATACTTCTTGAAGACCCGCGCGGCGTAGGCCTCATCCACGTCACACAGCGCCACGATGTTCTCGCTGCCGACCTCGTCGAGATCGCCTTCGCCCCGGCCTCCGATGCCGATCCCGGCGATGTTCAGCTTCTCGCTGGGCGGCGTATGGCCCGCGCCTCCCAGCACGTGACGCGGCACAATCGTGAACGCCGCCACAGCCCCTGCCTGCTGCATGAAACGCCGCCGCGACGACCGATCCGTCGATACGTCCTGTCTCTTTTCGCTGTCCACGCTCATGATCGCAGCCCCACCCTGGCGGTTCGTTGAACTACCGGCCAAACGAATAATCAATCATCAATAATCCATAGTCAATCAGAGAGTCCATCCATCTCGATATACCCGCCGCATGTACCCATTGGCTTCGGGCAGATTCGTCACCTTCATGTTCGCGCCGTCGTAGGCAAGCCTGAGTCCCTTGGCCTGCAACTGGAGGCTCATGCGCACCGCGACGTTGCCCAGCAGGACCATCTCCGTCAACGGACCGGCGTAGTCGAAATTCGAGCCGGCCGGTTTGCCTCCCTTGCAGGCCTCGATCCACTCTTTGTGGTGTCCGACTGAACGAGGGATGGTTTTGTCGGGGCGTTTGTACTCTCGCATCCTGGACTCGGGAATCAGGCGAGGCGCATTGCCGTAGCTGCCGCACATGATCTTGCCCTTATCACCGACGAAGATCACGCCGCCCAGTTTGTCGCCCATAGATCGGCCGTCTTCAAGTTCGCGCGGACGCGGCGGCATCAGCCCCCCGTCGTACCACGTCAGGTCCAGCGCCGGCATGTCTTCCCGCTCGGGGAATTCGTATCGCACGATGGAGGCCTGCGGATAGCTTTCTGTGTTGAAAGGTTTGTCCCACGTGATGGTCGGGACGAAGATCGAACAGCTTGCTTCGACGCTCGTCGGCGCGCCGAGCTTCAGGGCCCAGAAAACCGGATCGAGATTGTGACATCCCATGTCGCCCAGCCCGCCGGTGCCGAAATCCCACCAGCCGCGCCACAGCGACGGCGCGTAGGCCGGATGATACGGTCGCCACGGCGCCGGGCCCACCCACAGATCCCAGTCCAGCGTTTCGGGAACAGGCGGCGTCTCCTTGGGTCGCTGGAGACCCTGGGGCCAGACCGCGTGCGTGGTCCATGCGTGCACCTCGCGGACCGGCCCGATCGCGCCGTCCCAGATCCATTCGCAGATCAGGCGGATGCCCTCGCCCGCATGGCCTTGATTACCCATCTGCGTGGCGACGCCCGCTTCCCGTGCCGCTTTGGCGATTTCGCGTGCCTCGTACATCGAATGCGTCAGAGGCTTCTCGCAGAATACGTGCTTGCCCATCCTGATCGCCATCATCGTGGCAACCGCGTGCGTATGATCGGGCGTGGCAACAACGACGGCGTCGATGTTCTTGCCTTCTTTCTCAAGCATCACCCGAAAGTCAGAGTACGCTCCGGCGTTCGGGTGACGCTTGAACGTCTGCGCGGCATGAGCGCGATCGACGTCGCACAGGGCGACGATGTTCTCGCTGCTGACGTTCTGTATGTCGCCGGCGCCCTGGCCTCCCACCCCGATGCCGGCGATGTTGAGCTTCTCGCTCGGAGGAATATACCCCGCGCCGCCGAGGACATGACGAGGGACGATCGTCCATGCGGCGAGACTTGCCGCCGCTCTGAGCGCTCGGCGGCGCGACATCTTCGGACCTGTCTCGATGGTTTGCTGTTCATCGAGACACCTGCGGCCGATTGTCGTGGCCTTTCGCACGAGCGATCTCCTTGAAAACGGCCCCTGCGCCGGCTGCGGTGCAGGGGCCGTGTCTTGCTGCCAATCGACCGGCTTGCTCACATGATGCTGTAGCCGGCGCGATAGAACTTCGTGATGTAGTTGTCCGCCTCGGGGCAGTTGGGCGAACGCATTGTTTTGGCGTCCCACTCGACGCGCCTCTGCAAGCGCACCGCCAGGTTGCCCACCAGCAGCGCCTCGGTGAAGGGACCGGCGTACCAGAAACCGCTCTTGGCGTCTTGCGGCTTGCCCGCCTTGCAGGCGTCGATCCATTCCTTGTGATGGCCGCTCGAGCGCGGCAGCGTCTGCGGAGGTTTGCCATATTCCTTCATGCGCGCCTCTGGGATCAGCCTGGGCACGCCGGCGTGGCTTCCGCCGAGCAGCTTGCCCTTGTCGCCGACGAACAGAATTCCGTTGTCACCGAGTCGGCGTCCCTCTTCCAGATCCTCCGGTCGCGGCGGCAGCTTGGAGCCGTCGTACCAGGTCATCCGGATCGCCGGACGATTGCCCCGGGCGGGGAATTCGAAGCGAATGATGTTCCAGATCGGAAGCGTTTCGTCGTTGACCCCGCTGGTTTCGGCCTCGACGGCGGTCGGCGCATCGAGGTCCAGGGCGAAGAAGGCCGGATCGGCATTGTGCACCGCCATGTCGCCGATGGCGCCGCAGCCGAAATCCCACCAGCCGCGCCAGTTGAACGGAACGTAGGTGGCCTCGCCGCCTCGACCGTTGGGGAACTTGGCGTAGGGCCGCCACCTGGCCGGACCCAGCCACAGGTCCCAGTCCAGATGCTCGGGCACCGGGATGGTCTGCGTCGGTCGGCCGATGCCCTGCGGCCACCAGGGACGCTCGGCGGTGCCGGCGCGGTCGCTCCAGACGTGGACCTCGCGAACCGTTCCGATGGCGCCGTCCTGAATGAACTCGCGGTAGAGCCGCAGGCCTTCGCCCGCATGGCCCTGATTGCCCATCTGGGTCACGACGCCTGTTTCTTTGGCCACCTGCGTCATCCGCCGGGCCTCGTAGATCGTGTGGGCCATCGGCTTCTCGCAGTAGACGTGCTTGCCCATCTTCATCGCCATGATCGCCGCCGGAGCGTGAATGTGATCCGGGGCGCCGATGACGACCGCGTCGATGTTCCTGGCTTCCTTCTCCAGCATCACGCGGAAGTCGCGATAGACCTTCGCGTTCGGATACTTCTTGATCGTCCCGCTGGCCCGGTCCAGATCAACATCGCAGAGAAATGCGATGTTCTCGCTGCTGACGCCATTGATGTCACTGCCGCCCTGGCCGCCGACACCGATGCCGGCGATGTTCAGCTTATTATTGGCGGAGTCCCCGCCGGCCTGGCCCAACACCCGCTTGGGCACATACGTGAAGGCGGCCACCGCGGCCGCCGCCCCCACGAAATGCCGACGCGACAAACTCAGATCCGAGGCCCCAGCTTTCTTGCCGCTGTTTGCATTCGTCATGGAACACCTCGCATTTTGGCAAAGGTGCTGCACGTCGCTGTCAACGTGCAGCACCCGTTATGACAGAACGAACGCCGGATCGGCCTACATCTCCAACGACCAGCCGTCGCGATAATGCGGATGGACGTACTCGTCGGCCTTGGCGTCGTTGGTGACCTTCATGTTCTCGCCGTCCCATTCGAGTCTCTTGCCGACGTTCTCCGGACGGATCGCGAGGTTGCCCATCGTGACCATCTCGGTAAGCGGCCCGGAATACTCGAAATCGGACGTCGCCTTGCCGCCCGTCTTGCAGGCCTCGATCCAGTTGCCCTCGTGGCTGGTCGTGATCCTCTTGAGCGTCTGCGCCGGCTTGTTCTTGGCGAACTCGCGCATGCGATCGTACGGCAGCAGTTGTGGATTGTCGCCGTATTCCCCGCAGCGCAGCACGCCCTTGCTGCCCATGAACAGCACGTTGCTCGACGCCTGGTCCAGGGGTCTGGCCGCTTCCAGCTCCTTCGGACGCGCGGGCTTCAGACCGCCGTCGTACCAGTTGACCTTCACCGCCGGCATGCCTTCGCGCGCCGGGAACTGGTAGCGAACGATCGACCCGGACGGGAACGTCTCCTCGTTGACCGGCGTGCAACTGGCCTCGACGCTGGTCGGGTACTTGAGCTTCAGCGCCCAGAAGACCGGGTCCAGCACGTGGCAGGCCATGTCCGCCAGCGCGCCGCCGCCGAAGTCCCACCAGCCGCGCCAATTGAACGGCAGATAGCATTTATTGAACGGACGCATGGGAGACGGCCCGATCCAGAGGTCCCAATCGAGCGTGCTCGGAACCTCGTGCACTTCGCTCGGCCGGCCAATGCCCTGCGGCCAGACCGGGCGGTTCGTCCAGGCGTGGACTTCCTCGACGTCGCCAATCACGCCCGCCCAGATCCACTCGCAGATGTCACGAACGCCGTCGCCCGAGTGGCCCTGGTTGCCCATCTGCGTGACGACCCTGTACTTGCGGGCGGCCTCGGTCAGGGCACGGGCCTCGCCCACCAGGCGCGTCAGCGGTTTCTGCACGTAGACGTGCTTGCCGCGCCGCATGGCCGCCATGGCCGCGACCGCGTGGAAGTGGTCCGGCGTCGCGACGATCACCGCTTCGATGCTCTTCTCGTTGTCGAGCATCTTGCGGAAATCCTTGTACTGCTTGGCGTTGGGGTACCTCTTGAACGTGTCGGACGCGCGATCCCAGTCGACGTCGCACAGAGCGACGATGTTCGCTCCCGCGGCCGCGCAAGCATTCGTGTTTCCGGCGCCCATGCCGCCGGCGCCGATGGCCGCGACGTTGAGCTTCTCGCTCGGCGGCGTGTTGCCCTGGCCGCCCAGCACGTGACGCGGCACGAACGTGAAGGTCGCCGCGGTGGCGGCCGCCGCGCTCACGAACTGCCGACGCGACATTCCGGCCGCCCTGCCCTCGATCTGTTTCTTCTCCGTCTTTTCCATGTTGATCTACCCTTGTCCAATAGAGCTGTTCTCGTCAGACACTCACGCCTTAGACCTTCATTTCCAGCGGGCCCCAACCATTGCGCGGCTCGCGCCAGGCCAACTCGTTGATCTTCGGATCACTGGTGATCTCGCCGGCTTCGTTGAGCTCGAGCTTCTTGCCGGCGCGGGCGCAGAGGTTGCCGAGCTGGATGTTGGCGGTCATGGGACCGGAGTAGCCGAAGTTGGACTGGCTGAACTCGCGCGGCTTCTCGCCCCGGCAGGCCATGAAGAACTCCTTGTGATG
>CAZNSM010000268.1:0-5460 GCA_964575615.1 uncultured Pirellulales bacterium
CGGAGGCCCAGTCTTCCGGCGTCGTTGCCAAGTTGCCCAATGGCGTCACGGTCGAGTTTCTTGCGTATTCGCAACTGACGTCGGAAGGACTCAGGTGGTGGACGCCGGAGGGCAAGCCGACCACGATCCCCGGTCTCTACGAGGCCGACGTCGAAGGGCATGGCACACTTCTAGCGCTGCGGATCGAGCCGGAACCCGAGGCTGGCGTCTCGGCGTGGCGCGTGCAGCCGCCCAATGTCAGAGACCAACTCAAGCCGGTGTGGCAACCCCACAACAGCAACGTCTGGCTCGTGCCGCTGGGCGAAGAACGCAGCTATGCCAATGTCGAGATCACCGCCCAAGTAAGAGACGCGGTCGTGATCAAACCGATTGCTATGGACCAGCTTGCGGCGTCGGCCAGCGGGGAGATCGGCGCGTGCGGCCTGTGGATCAAGTACCTGGCGCAGGCCGAGCCGGAAGTCACCGCGTTTGCGGTCTACGGCACGCTATCCTACAGCGCTATGCCGGCAGGCCCCAAGGTCTTGGCTGCGATCGATACGGCAGGACATGCCCACGCGGTGCATCGTATGCTGAGCAGTTCATTCGAAGAGCAAATGGCCGAACCGTTTGGAGGACCGCTGCGACTTCAGGTTGACTTGCCGACGGACCATCTGGCCGCCATTGTAGTGGAAGGCTACAGCGAGCGGGCCGGCACGGTCACATTCCACAACCTGTCGCTGCGGCCGAGTCAGCCGACGGAGGTCCACATCGAAGTTGAGGCCGAGCAACGAGGACCCTGGTGGCATCCCAGCGAGTACGACGCGAATCTGGAGCATCTCGGCCGGGTACTCTCAGAGCAGGCAGAGGCGCGCGGTGGACGGTACCCTGCCGATCTGGCCGCACTACAGGCCTACTTCACGGACACGCAGTGGAATTGGCTCCAGGAGCACGCCGTCTATCTTGTCGCCAGCGAACCGGCGACGAAGGCCGAGACCGTACCGCTGGCTTATGAGAAGACGTTGCTGCCGGCCGGCTTCGGCACCTACGTCCTCTTCGGTGACGGCGCCGTGCGCTTCCGGACACCCGGCGAATTGGTGCAGCTCGCCATCACGCAAGCGAACCGGACCGTCCCCCGTCCGACGCTGTCCCCCCAGCCAGTCAACCAGACGAAGGCCGATGCGGTAGCGCTGCCCGCCGTCAAGGCCGAACTGCCCAATGGCGTGACAGTCGAGTTTCTGGCGTATTCGCACCTGGTACCCAGCAGTGGGCTCCAATGGTTGAACCCACAGGGGCAGGAGACCACCATTCCTGGAGTTTATGAGGCGGACGTCGATGGGTTGGGCACCATCCTGGCGCTGCGGGTCCAGCCGCCGGAAGCGCATCTGGTCGCGCAGCTCTATCGCGGTCCCGACTCGCAGAACATCGAGAAGCAGTGGCAGCTTCCCGGTACGGACATCTGGCTTCTGCCTCTGCGGGATGAGCGCAGCTTCGCGAATCTGCGCGTGCTCACACAGTGGACCGAGCCGCCGGCGATCGAGACCATTCCTCTTACTGAGGAGAACCTGGGCCAACTGGTTGCGGTCAACCGGTATGGCATCGCCAGCATCGTCGACCTTCAGGTGGTCGAGAGCTTCTCTGCCGACATGCTGATGAACGAGATGGGCCAGCCCTCGATCCTGGGAACGGGGGTGGCGACCGCCGAGTCCATGGGCCTTCAAGATGTCGCCGAGCCGCCCATGCTGCAATTCTCCTACCTCCGCGAGCGGGGGTCTTTCCAGAAGGTGGCAGCGTTTCTGGATAAGGAAGGCCGCACCCATCCGATTGAGCAGGTCAAGGTTGACTCGACCGGGACCACCTGCCAGGGCAGGATCTGGCCGGGTCGCCTGGCCGGCATCCTCGTAGAGGCCTCCGCGGTAAGTGCCGCCGACGTACGATTTCGCAACGTCTCGCTGATGCCCGAACGCATAACGGAGATTCAGATCGAGCCCGCAGCCAGCCAGGAGATGCTGTGGAAGCTCAGCTACCGGCACTTCGTCCTCGAGGCCTTGACGAACAGCCTGCATGAGTTCTGCGAGCGCCACGGCGGACGCTTCCCGGGCTCTCTCGCCGACCTGCAAAGCAGTCACGACCCCGACGCCTTTCGCTGGATCTCGACCCACATGGCCTACATCGGCCAGGGAAAGAGCCTCGACGACGATCCGCGCAGCGTGGTTGCCTACGACAAGACTCTCCTGGCCGAGGGCCGCGGCACCTACGTCCTCTACTCCGACGGCCGGGTGGAATTTGAAGGCCCCGTCGAACTGGCGGAACTTGGCATCCTGCCGGCGAATCAGGGCGGCATTTCGCCGAGTTCCGCCGATCCCTCGTCCGGGGACGGTGTCGGGTCCAATGCTACAGGCGAACCTCGCTTCACCGTTTATGGGGCGGTGACGGACGCGTCGGGGCGGCCGATGGAAGGGGTGTGGGTGAACGTCGACTGCGGATTCGAGAGGCCCCAGCGGGCGGGGCGGACCTTGACCGATGAGGAGGGGCGCTACACGCTCGGTTTTGAGTCGGCGTGGGTGGTGGCGGATGCGGACCCGTATGGCGTGGGGATACAGCCGGCCTTTGTCTATGCGCGGAAGGACGGCTTCTACGAAACGAGCCTGTGCCACAAAGGCAACCTGGCCATGGCGGGCAGGGCGCCGGGACCCGACGAGCAGCGTTTCGTCGCCGGTCGCGCCGGCGTGGTTCTGGCAAACGAGCCGTACGAACTGAACTTCGTGATGGCTCCGGCCGCAGTGCTCACGGGTCAACTGGTGGATGCAGACGGCCGGCCGATCGCGAATCGCGGCATTTACCTTCACGGCGATCAGATATACCCGCCGGGTCATAGCTACACCCATGTCCGGACCCGCTCCGATGGAACCTTCGGGCCGTGCACGGTTCCCTGTACTTCGTTTCACCTGTCTTGCCCAGAGCTGCGACTCGCGCCGAATGACGAAATCACCTTCGCCCGCGCCGGCAATTGGCGACTGACCTTGAAGCGTCCGCAGACAGGTTCGCAGACAGCTCAACTTCTGGTCGAGGATCTGCAAGGGCCGACCGATGGGTCTCCGAATCCCTCGTCGACCGTCTCCCAAGCGACTGCCGTCGGCCTCTCCGGCCGGGTGGTCGATCCGAATGGCGCGCCGGTGGCGGGGGCGCAGGTGGCTTGGATCGATGCGGAGCGGAGCGTGTCGATCACCGACGGCCGGCTGATGGAGCCTCGATTTGGCGATCGTGGGAAGGGGCCGATCATCGAGACGGATGAGCGGGGATACTTCCGATTCGAGGAGGAGCCGAACGATGGGTTCAGTCTGCTTGCGGCGCACGATGCGGGTTTTGCGCTGGTCGGCTCGGAGCAGTTCGCCAGGGATCGCGTGGTTCGACTCCAGCGGTGGGGGCGCATCGAAGGGCGGGTGGCCGAGGGACGGGAGCCTCTGGAAGACAATATCTGGATGGGCGGGCTGCCGAATTCGACGTGGTTCGAGCATCGCCGCGACTATCGCTACGAAACGCTCTGCGATGCGCAGGGGCGTTTCACGTTCAAGCGGGTGCCGCCCGGCTGGTTCGAGGTTGGCTATCTCACAAGGATGGGAGATTCCGTCAGCTCGCACACTTCGCGAACGCCTATCCTGGTCGAGTCTGGTCGGACGGCAACGATGACATTGGGCGGCGAAGGCCGGCCCGTGATCGGCCGGTTCGTTCCTCCGCCGGACTGGGAAGGCCCCATCTACTTCGGCGCCGGATTCCGTGCTCTGGACACGGTCCGGCCCGATCCGCCGAGGCCGGCTGACTACGACCAGATGACCCAACGCGAGCAGCAACGGTGGCTCAAGCGATGGTACGAAACGCCCGAGGCCAGGGAGTACCGCGACGCCCTCTGGCACGACTTGGATCAGCGGCACTATACCTTTCGCATCGCCGTCGACGGGACGTTTCGCATCGAAGACGTGATCCCGGGCCAGTACGGCCTCACTGTCTGGCTGGAAGAACGGCTCAGCGGGGGACACCCTGAAGAGTTCGGCGGCTATTCCGGCACGATCGAAGTGCCGCCGATGGACCAAGCGTACAGCGACGAGTCGCTCGACGTGGGCGATCTCGTGTTGAAACTGCGCCGGCCGCTGCACGTGGGCGATCTCGCACCGCTGTTCGAGGCCCAGACTCTCGACGGCAAGGACATTCGCCTGGCCGACTATCGCGGGCGGTTCGTGCTGCTGAGTTTCTGGCATCCGGCGTCTCATCCCGAACTCGATCGCCTCAAAGAACTGCATGCGACCTATGGTCGCACGGGCAGACTCCAGATCATCGGCCTCGGCGGCAGTGACACACTGGACGAGGTCAAGAAGTTCGTAGCCGAGCAGGCCGTCCTTTGGCCTCAGATCTACTTCGGCCAGGCATGGGACCAGGGCATCGCCCAACAGTATGGCCTCTCCGGCCTGCCGTGCATCCTGCTGATCGATCCCGAGGGCAAGATCGTCGCCACTTGGCTTCGCGAGCAGAAGCTGACCGACACCGTCCGCGAAGCGCTGACGGCCTTCACCCACGATTGAATACAGCATGGGCTGAAAGTCCATCCTACATGAAATCACGGCTCGGCCGCTCGTAACATTCCCTGCGTTCGCGCAATGGTAGCGGTGGAAGAGCAAGGCCTTGCGTGACATTTCGGGCGATACCTCAACCGGATTCCTGTCGGAACGAGTGCTCGTAGTGACGCCGTCAGGCGTTATGCCCTTACGGGCACACTACGAACGAGCATGGGCAAAAGCCCATCCTACACGGAACGAAGCTGCTGGGGCGAATTGTTGCGGTGAACGGCCAGTGGAATCGCGGCGCTCAGATCCCGCTCGGCTGGCCTCGGCGAGCTCCGGTCGATCCGGCGGTGCTCAGCAAATACGGTTACGAATCCATGGAGCGCTTCAGGAACTGGCGTTGGTACAAAGGGCTGGGAAGCGGTCCCGTCGTCGATCTGGGTGCGCATCAGCTCGACGTCTACAACTGGTTTCTCGACGCCCGGCCGGCTTCGGTTCAGGCCAGCGGCTGCATCAATCAGCCCAACAGCGCCGGTCGCGAGTGGTGCGACACGGTGATGGCCATCTATGACTACCGAACGCCCCAGGGCACGGTGGCCGCGTCATATCAGGTCCTCTCCGACAACCGGTACGAAGGCTATGTCGAGAAGTTCCTCGGAGATAAGGGCACGCTCGCGATCTCACAGCGCTCGGATCGGACGAGACTCTACCCGGATTGGGTCGGTGGCCAGATGCCCCAGTGGGTGGCGTTTCTGAAAGAGGGATACCTCACGGTTCCCCCGGAATGGCGTCTCTGGCTGGAGCAACAGCGTGTGACGGAGGAGCGGCTTGCGGAGGCCTTCGCAGGTCTCTTTGTGCTGGAGAGTCCGGAAGGAGTTGATCTCGACCGCCTCAGTTGCTCAGTGCCCGTCAAGATGGATACGCCGCC
>CAZNSM010000269.1:0-5459 GCA_964575615.1 uncultured Pirellulales bacterium
CCCTGGCGGACCTCGTCGATGGGGCTGCCTGTGTCGCGTTCGCCGAAGTTCAGATGGAGCGGCCGCGGCGCGATGAGACCGGCGATGTCCGGCGTGTCGCCATGTTGGAACCAGCCGGGGATGAAGTTCGGAAAGCAGTGCAGAATGTGCGTGCGATGAATCGCCGCATACGTGGGCAGACAGCAGTTGGCGACCAAGCAGGCCAGCCTCGGCTCCCACGGCCCGACGAGCCAGGTGTGGGTCGCGCCCATCGAGTGGCCGTAGCAGCCGATTCGGTCGGCCCTGACCTCGGGCCTCGAACAGAGGTAATCCACCGCGCGGCGCATATCGAGGATGTTCTTCCAGGCCATGCACCTGCCCGCCACCACATAGCGGAGAAACTCGAATCGCTCGAAGTCGCCGCCTCGGAGCCGATCGTTCTGTCTTTCCTCGAAGCACAACGCGTCGGGGCAGAGGACGACGTATCCCTCCTTGACCAGCGCGACGCCCGTGTGGTGCATCGGGTCGCCCGCCAGTCCGGCCGGCTCGCTCTTGCCCAGATGATACTGGCCGTTGTGCTGGTGCCAGACCGCCACCGCCGCAGCAGGGCGGTTGGCATCGACGCCGTCGGGCACCAGGAGCATCGCGGGTACGCGGTCGCCCGGCTCAACCTCGTACGTCACCGACTCGATGCGGTAGCCTTCCTTGCGGATGGTCTCGCGGACGATCGGCCGCAGTTCACAGGGGTCGGGCCACGGTCCGCCCAGGCAGGTCAGCAGCTTCGCTTTCAAATCGTCGGGCGCCATCTCTTTCTCCTGACCGCGAACCAGTCCGCCAAACATCTCCGAACCCGCCAGAATCGCTGCCCCCGCCGCCGACTGCTTGAGGAACTGTCGCCTTGGGATTCCGTCCGGCGGTTTGTGCGCCGTGCTCATGCCTTGCGCTCCAGGTAACATCTCCAGATGGCGTCGAGCGCGGGGCTGGCCCGCATGGCCAGCCGGATGTCGACCAGATGGGTCACGCGGCTGACGTCCGGGTTGATCTCGACGGTCGTCGCGCGCAACTGGGCGGCGAAACGAACCGGCTCGGCAATGTACGGGAAGACGCTGCTCGTGCCCACGGAGAAGACGATGTCGAACCCTTTGTTCAGTTCGTTGAAGAGCTGCTGGACCTTGTCCTCGTCCAGCATCTCGCCGAACAGGACCACGTCGGGCCGCAGGATGGCGTTGCAGTCCGGGCATCGCGGCGGAAACGACAGTTCGCTATAGTCGTCCACGGTGCGCCGGTACGCGCAGCGCGTGCAGAGCAGGTGGTGCAGGTCTCCGTGGATGTCGATGATGTTGCGTGCCCCGGCAGCCTTGTGCAGCCCATCAACATTCTGCGTCAGCACCCAGAGCCGCTCGAAATGGTCCTGCATCTCGGCGATCACCTGATGGCCCCGGTTGGGTCGGGCGCCGCGGCAGTTCTTTTCGATCTGGCTGAGGTACTTCCAGGTCAGCTCCGGCCGCTCGTCCATGATCTCGCCGGAAAGCGCCCGCTCGATGGGCATCCCGTCCTCGGTCGTATTGACGTTGTAAAGCCCCCCGATGCCGCGATAGGTCGGCAGACCCGAATCGGCGGAGATCCCCGCTCCCGTGATGAACAGCACGCTGCGGCTCCGCGCCAGCCTGGCGGCGATGCGTTCGATGGCCTCGTCGTTGTTGAGTATGGATTCCATGAGCTGCCAGAAACCGGGCACACGCGGCCCCGGCCGGGAGCGACGGTATGCCACCAGCCATAGACTACCCGACCGTGCGGGAATTGCAAGGCCGTTCCTCCCCTGCGCGTTGGACCCGCGGGCGGGTGCGTGAAAACGTCCCGGCGCACGTGTGGCAGCCTCAAGGCGGAGCCTTGGGGATGGCTGATACGGTTTCGCCTTGCGTGTCGAGAGGTGGTGGCGCTGCCCGCCATCCCCATCCGCCTGTGGCGGATGAGGCTGCCACCCAGACGCTTCAATGGCTCAGGAATGCCGGCGCCCTGAAATCTGCACAGATGTACCGCCGCCAACCGACGGGGAACGGCAATTGACAAGAGCGTGCCCGACCTGCATACTCGAGGTTTCGCGCGGCGGGCCGGGCCAGAAGAAATGGGCCCCGGAGAAGGAGGAGGGCGTTCTCGGAACAGGATGGACAATGAAGACCTATGAGCAGATCAACCAGCGGATCGAATCGGGCAAGGCGGTGGTGCTGACGGCCGACGAGATCATGGACTACGTGGACAAGAAGGGCCTCGAAGCGGCCGCACAGGAAGTGGACGTCGTGACCACCGCGACGTTCGGCCCGATGTGCTCGTCGGGCTGCTTCCTGAACTTCGGACACTCCAAGCCGAAGATCCGGATGACCGAGGCCTGGATCGAAGACGTGCTGGTTTATACGGGCATCGCGGCGGTCGACGTCTACCTCGGCGCCACGCAGTTGCGCCATGGCGACCCCGCGAACATGTACCCGCCGGGCGAGTTCCGCTACGGGGGCGGCCACGTGATCGAGGATATCGTCGCCGGCAAGACCCTGCAACTGTTCGCCCTCTCCTATGGGACCGACGACTATCCCCGGCGCGAGATTCGCACCTACTTCACCATCGACGACCTGAACCAGGCCATCATGGTCAACCCGCGCAACTGCTATCAGAACTACAACGTGGCGGTCAACGATTCGGACCGGACGATCTACACCTACATGGGGACGCTGGAGCCGAATCGCAAGAACGCCACGTACTGCTCGGCGGGGCAGTTGTCGCCGCTGCTGAACGATCCGTACTACGAGACGATCGGGGTCGGGACGAAGGTCTGGCTGGCGGGCGCGCAGGGGCACGTCTACGCCGAAGGCACGCAGCACGCCGGCGCGTGCGAGAGGACGCCCGACGGCGTGCCCACCGAAGGAGCCGGAACGCTCGCGCTGACAGGCGACATGAAACAGATGAAGCCCGAGTTCGTGCGGGGCGCGAGTCTTCGCGGCTACGGAATCTCCCTGGCCCTTGGCGTCGGGGTGCCCATCCCCATCCTCAACGAGCAGATTCTCAAGCAGACCTGCGTGCGCGATCGCGATATCTTCGCGCCGGTGATCGACTACAGCAGTGACTATCCCCAGAAGACGGGAAAGACCATCGCGAAGGTCAGCTACGAGCAACTGCGCAGCGGCGAGATCGAACTCGACGGCAAGACCATCGCGGTCGGCTCCCTCTCGTCGTACTTCAAGGCCCTGGAGATTGCCAACCTGCTGGCCGACGAGATCCGCAAGGGTGATTTCCTGCTGGCCCGACCGATCGCCATGCTGCCCAGGGACCGTGCAATGAAGCCTCTGGTAATACGGGAGAAGGCATCATGAATGAAACCGTGACCCAGAAACTGATGCTGTTCTTCCCCAAGTGTGAATGTGAGAAGCCGATCATTTACCATCTGGTGAAGGACTACAATCTCATCGTCAACGTGTATCGCGCCAAGGTGACGCCGGAGGAGGAGGGGTACCTCGTGCTCGACGTGACCGGCACGTCGTCGGACATCGAGAAGGGTATTGCGTTCGTCCGGACCTTCAACGTCACGGTCAACCATACCGGCAAGGGCGTCACGCGTGACGAAGACCGCTGCACGCATTGCGGCCAGTGTGTGGCCCACTGCCCGACGAAAGCGCTGCACATGCCGAACAAGGCGACGAGAGAGGTCCTCTACAACGAGGCCGAGTGTATCGAGTGCCTCGCCTGTATCCGCGTCTGTCCATTCGGCGCCTGCGCGTCGGCGTTCTGACCCCCGGAACAGGTCCAACAGGTCCTATCCGTCGAATGCGACCGATGGCTGCCGTCATGACAAAACGAACCTATCGAACCTTCACTCACCATGAGGCGGTGCTGCGCATCTGCTGCGAGGCGTTCGACGCTGTTGCCGAAGAGATCGTGCGCCAGCGCCGGATTCTGGAGGATTACATCCGTCGGCATCCGGCATTCGGCACATCGTTCACGCCGGTCGAGCTGTTGCCCGAGGCGCCCGAAGTCGCGCAGCGTATGGCGCGTGCGGCCCGGTCGGCGGGTGTCGGTCCGATGGCGGCCGTAGCAGGCGCGATGGCCGAGCTGGCAGCCGAGGCGGCTCTGAAGGCCGGCGCCGCCGAAGCGATCGTGGACGATGGCGGCGATGTATTCGTGCGAGCGATCTGGCCCGTTGTCATCGCTTTGCACACGGGAACACCCAAGCTGGCGGACCGCCTGGCGTTCTCGCTTCGCCCGGAAGATACGCCGATCTCCATCTGCTCCTCGTCGGGCAGGATGGGTCACTCCACGAGCCTGGGCCGGTGCGACCTGGCCACCGTCGTCGCCCGGGACGGCGCCCTGGCCGATGCCGCCGCGACACAGGCGGCCAACCTCGTCCGGACGACCGACGACGTGGACGCGGCCCTCGAACGGATCATGGCCATCGACGGCATCGACGGCCTGGTCATCGTCAAAGACGACCGCATCGGCCTGGCCGGACATCTGCCTTCCCTGGTCAAAGCTCCCCGGTAGGCGTCCTTCGCGCGTGGCAGCCTCAAACGCGCAGTCCCGATGTACATCGGGAGGGATGGGGGACTTGTCTGCCACACCATCCATGCAATGGATAGGTGACATCCGGCGCTGCGGCTGGTATGCTATGGCAGCACAAATCGGGCCGGCGCCAGCGGTGAGCTGAGAGACAATCGCCGGCGGAATCGTCTTGCGGATGGGTGTCTTCAGTTGAGGGAAAACACGATGGATGCGAACGCACGCAGAATCAGAACCACATCCTTTCTACTGCTTATCGGGTTGCTTGCACTTCCTGGGTCCTCCGGAGTCGGCCGAGCGGCGATCACGACCGGTTCGCTCTTCGAGGAAATGATCGACATGGCCGGGCTGTCGAGCTTCCCGGTGCCGGCGTATCGCACCGTGCAGTTCTCCTCCACCGATCGACGCAGCACTCTGCCCGGCGGGCCGGACTGGTTCGCCAATTCCGACGGCTTCGGCGGCGAGCCGATCCCGAATTTCGAGAAGGTGCTCCGCGAGCCCGACGCCGACGGGATCGGCGAATACCTGATCGCGGATGTCGCCGGTCCCGGCGCGATCGTGCGCCTGTGGACCGCCGCCATCGCCGGCCAAGTGCGGATGTACATTGACGGGGCCGCGGAGCCGATCTACGAAGGCAGTGCGGACGGGTTCTTCCACCGGCCGTACGACCGCTTCGAGCAGTCCAAGGAACTCGACGCCGAGACCTTCGGCCGGACCGTGTATCAGCGCGATGCCTCGTATGCGCCGATCCCTTTCGCCAGGCACCTTCGCGTCGTGTGGACGGGCAAGGTCAAGGAAATCCATTTCTACGAGCTTCAGGTGCGCCTGTACGATCCCGGCGCATCGGTCGTGTCGTTCCAGCCGGAGGACATTCACACGTATCGCTCGACGATCGACCGCGTGACAAAGGCGCTCGACGATCCGGACGAGGGCGTGAA
>CAZNSM010000270.1:0-5456 GCA_964575615.1 uncultured Pirellulales bacterium
GTCCCTGGCCCGACGCCGTCTGGCTCAGGTAGTAGCCCGCGATGAACAGCGGGTCCTCCCCGATATTGCCGCTCGCCTCGTCCCAGACGCCCGTCCCAGCGTCCCACCCGGGCAGCCTGGACAGCTTCGAAACATAGATCGACGGCGCCACCTGATTGAGCACCTGCACAGCCTCCAACAGGGTCGCTCCCAAAGTCATGGCATTGCCCGCGTGGAGCATGGCGCCGCCCGTGCCGCCGGCCAGAGCGCCGAAGTATAGCGGCGTCACCGGGTCGTTCCCGATCTGGACGGAGAAGATGCGCTTGCTCGGTGCCTGCGAGGCCGCTCCCACCACGTCGCCGAGCGTGTAGCCGGTGACCGGTTCGGGATCGTGCGGAGCCGCGTCCCCGATCAACAGGATGACGCGGTCGACCGGGCCGCTGCGCCAGCCGCCCAGGGCGGTTCCGTCGATCGTGCTTATCAGCGCCGAGTAGACCGACTCCGTCACGGTGTCGCCGCCGGCGCCCTCAGGCGTGCCGAGCGTGTTGATGCCGTTGTACACGCGAGTCGCGTCCGTCGTGAACGGCACGACGGCGCGGAACGTGTAGTCCGTCGTCGCACCGACGCCCGTCTCGTTGAAATCTTTGAAGTCCACCACCGCCATGCGGTAGTCCTGCACATCCGTCGCGATCTGGGCGAGCACCTGGGCCGCCGCCGCTTTCACCGCGGCGATGCTGGCGGTCATGCTGTCCGTCGTATCGAAGACGAAGACCAGGTCCAGGGCCGAGCTTCCGCTGGTCCCGGGGGCCATGTCGGACTGTATGTTGCTGTTCTGAATGTGCAGCGTGGACGGCCGAGGCCCATACTCGAAGCCGTTGGTCACCGCAATCTGCGAGCCATAGTAGATGCTCGAATTGCCCCAGACGATCGAATCGACCAGCACGGCGTTCGCATCGTAGCCCACGAACAAACCGCCGCCGTAGGACGCTCCGAAGGCGCCGCTGACGAAGTTGTCCGCGATGGTGCAGTTCGACAGGAACGGCTCGTTGTACCAGTTGACCGACACGCCGCCGCCGTCGCGACCGGCGCTGTTGCCGGTGATCAGGCAGTTGTGCAGCCGCGGCGCGGTCTCCAGACTCTGGTCGGAACCACCGAAGTACAGACCGCCGCCGGAGGTCGAGGACCGGTTGCCTTCGAAGATGCTGTTGTAGATGCCCAGCGGCGAATCGAGAGCACAGAGACCGCCGCCCCAACTCGTCACGCCGGCGAACGGCGCGTTCGGATCGCCCGTGGTGTTAGGATCGATCGTAGCCTGGAGAGCCCGGTTGGACGTCCAGGTCGTGCCGCTGACGGTGCCGGTCGAATCGACCGCATACAGACCGCCGCCGTGATAGGCTACGTTGCCTGCGAAGTTGCAGTCGATAACCGTCACGGACGAACACGAGGACCAGATGCCGCCGCCCACCGTCGAATCGCTCCCGCTGATCGTGCAACCGATGAAGGTCGCCGCAGAATCGCGCTCGACCGCGATGGCGCCGCCGTAGCTGACGTAGATGTCGTCCGGCACCGCCACAGTGTTCGTGTCGGCGGTGTTGTTGGTGAAGACACAACCGACGAATTCCGACGAGCTGCCGTTGCCGACGTACACCGCGCCGCCGAAGTTCTCGATGTCGATATTCCGATCCGGTAGCGGCCAGGCCTGCCCACCGATACCGCTGACGCCGCCAAATGTGTGGTTGTCGGTGAAGTTGCAGTCGACGAACCGAGGCGAGCTGTAGTACTCCACGTAGACAGCGCCGCCGTAACCGCTGTATTTCCAATAATCGTCGTAGTAGCGTCGCGGATCCCGCATGATCGTCTCGGGCGACATACCGTAGAGGTTTCCATCCTTGTCGTAGTCTGCCCACTCCCATCCGTCCCACCAGCTCAGGATTTCAGTGCTCTGCTCAATCGACTCGGCGAGCATCAGGTTGCCGCCGCGGCCACCTTGCGCGCCCTGTGAGCCGGTACCGCCGTCACCACCATTGCCACCGATGGCGCGGCAATTCTCGAACAGGCAGTTCTGGAACAGCGGACTGCTGCGGAAGCCGATATACGCACCGCCGCCGTAGGCCCATCCGGCCCAGCCACCGTCAAAACCAACCGGGTGATCCTGGGTCCCGCCGGCGCCGGGGCCACCGTTGCCGCCCGTAATGCTGCAATCCACGAAGCGGCAATTGCGGATCGTCGGAGAGGCGTTGTAGATGAACATCGTACCGCCTTCCAGCCCGGTGCCGGCCGTCCCGTCCGCCTCCGCCACAGCCACACCATTGGCACCGACCCAGTTGACATCACCGATGGTAATGCCCTCGATGACGGTCTCAGGCCCGACGTTGATGATTTCGAAGATGTAATTCCGCAGCAGGGTGCTGGCTACAACTTCCGGATCGTCCGGACTGGGGCCGGTGATCGTGATGTTCTTGCCGTTGATGCGCAGATGGCCGCGCGGGTAGACATTCGAGGCGGCCGGTGAATAGGTGCCGCTGGGCAGCAGGACGACGTCGCCTTCCTCGGCGGCGTCGATCGCGTGCTGGATTGTGGTGTACTCCGGCGCACTGCCGACAACGATGGTCCTGGGCTGTTCGAATTCGACGGTAACATGTCGGTCCGGCCCAATGATGACGATATTATCGTTCTCAATGGAAGCATCGTCCGTCGTTCCGGCCCACTGGGCGATCCGCCAGCCCGATTCGGGTGTCGCCACAATCGGCACGGCGGTTCCGGCATAATACTCGCCGCTGGTCGGACTGATCGAGCCGTGACCACCCACGACTTCCGCCGTCAGGCGGAATGTGGGCAGACTCGTATGGTCCGGGAAGTGGAAACCAAGATCGACCACGCCGGCGTCCCCTTCGCCGTCGGTCCGCGTGGTCACCTCTGAGAGCAGGACGCTCTCGGCCAGACCACTGCCGGCGTCGACCGCCGGGCTGTTGGCGTCCTGCCCGGACTGGGCTTGGCTCAGGTACACCTTGCCCAACGGACCATCCACAAAAAGCGGATCGGCTTCGATATTCGTCACGTCCAGTTCGCCACCTGCAACCTTGTGCAGCTTCTTGGTCGCGGAATCGTACATGGCGTAGTCGCCGCCCGGATTGTCATAGAACAGACTGTGGGTCGCGATCGAATTGCCGAAGTCGATTTCCGCGATCGCGACGTTGGTGTTCTTCTGGAAGATCGAGTCGCCCACGGTCACATCGGAATCCCAGTCGCAGTAGATCGCGCCGCCCAACCGCTCGGCGGTGTTCTCGGCGAACGTACTGTTGGTAATGACGGGCGAGGCAAACAACCCGCTGGAGATCGCTCCACCCTGATACGAGGCGGAGTTGTCCGTGAACATGCAGTTCTTCACCAGGTGATCGACATAACCGCCATAGAAGCTCAGGGCGCCGCCGGTGCCCTGGAGCCCTTCGGCGCGGTTGTTGCTGAACATGCAGCTCTCGAACGCGGCGTTTGTCGCCGCACAAACCACACCGCCGCCGATATCGACGCCCACCCCGGGACTTTCCTTTGAGAAGCTCCCGCGATGGAAGTAGTAGACGTTCGCCTGCGCCTGGAGTCCGGAATCATCAAGGGTACCGCCGAGGGCGGCATCCAGATCGGTATCGGCCGGAGGCGCAACGCCGCTGCCGCCGGTCGAGATGTTGCCGCTGACACTGCCACCGGTCAATTTGACCGTGCCGGCGGTCAGGAACATGGCGCCGCCGCTCTTGGCGCGGTTGTTCAGGAAGTAGCAGTCGTTGATGCGGGCATCGAAGGCTTCGAAATGCAGGGCGCCGCCAAACCCATGGAAGCCATTGACCGCTTCGTTGCCACCAAAGCTGCAACCGTCGAAGGTCAACTGCAATTCGTACGGGTTCTGGGGGTCGCCCGTATCGAAGAAGGCCTCGATAGCGCCGCCGTTGCCCCCGGCCTTGTTGCCGGAGAAGGCGCAGCCGATGAAGTCGGCGTCACTCATCAGGCGGATGGCGCCGCCGTCACCTGCGGCCGTATTGCTGTAGAACTGGCTGTCCTTGATCCGCACGTCGGAGCAGAACGGACCGATGTCCATCGCCCCGCCGCAGAACATGTCCCAATACGTGCCCGGCAGAGAGCGAACCTGACCGTCGACCGTCAGAGAGTCGCTGCGCGAAACATACTGGGCGTTCGCCTGGTTCAGACTGAAAACGCACTCGTTCACATCCACGACATCATAGGCTTCGAGCCAGACGGCGCTGCTGCCGATATTGCGCGTGATCTCGCATCGGTCCAGCGAGAGCGTGCAGTCCAGATCGAGATAGAAGGCGCCGCCCGGCATGTACTGGCGCGTCTCCAACTGCTGAATGCCGGCCGCCATGATCGTGGTCGTCAGTTGAGCGTTGAAGGCCTCATTTTCCACGAACGTACAGTCGACGAACTTCGGATTGGCCGAACTCTGGTAGACCGCCCCACCGGCAACCGTTCCACCGGGAACGACGAAGGCGATCAAACCGGGAGCCGCATCGCCATACTCATCGGCCAGATCTGCACCCGCGCCATTCATACCCGGCACGCCGGCAACGCCCGTTGAGGCAAAGTTATCGGCAAAGGTGCAGCCTTTGAACAGAGCATCGCTGCCGTCGGCACAGAAGACGGCGCCGCCGTGTCCGTCGCCATAGGCATAGCCGGCATTACCGCCGTGACTGGCCGTCCCGGTGCCTTCGTTCTCGCTTCCACTTCCGCCATCGCCGCCCATGCCGCCTCGCGCGGCGCAGTTGCGAATCGTACAATCGACGAAAGTCGGCCTGCTGCCACTCAGACAGGCGACGGCACCGCCGAAGCCGTGGCCGGTGCCGCTGCCGGCATGACCGCCCCAGACACCATCGACGTCCGACTCCGGCGGAATGTACATGCCGCTGATACCGCTGCCGCCCTGCGCGCCGACTACAAGGCAATCCTCGATCACACAGTTCAAGAACGTCGGCGAACTGCCATTTTCGCACAGAATCGCGCCGCCGTAGCCGATACCGGTGACGGACGTTCCCGAGGCCTCACGGATGGGCGACTCGGTTGCCGTCGGGTCCGGATTGACGGGACCGCCGGGGATGCCGCCGGTGACACCAACGGCGCCGATCCAGTAGCCGTTGCGGATGGTCAGACCCGCAATGACGCAACTGCCGGTCTCTCCGCTGTGGAAGTGGAAAGCGCGTTTGCGTACAAACCGGGACCCGCCGCAGTCGATGATCGTGTTGGCAACCACGTTCGGATCGTTCGGATCGACCGACATGAGGCGGATGTTCTTGCCCTGGAGATCGATCCCCATCGGATCGCTGATGTTGTGAACGCGCTCGCTGACGATGATGTTGGTGTCGCCTGGGCTGGCGGCCAGGATCGCGTCCTCGATCGTGCGGAACTCCGAGGGCACCAGGATGTTGCGGGTGACGTTCTTCTCGAACTCGACGGTGACGTACTTGTCGCCGGTG
>CAZNSM010000271.1:0-5448 GCA_964575615.1 uncultured Pirellulales bacterium
GTTCAAGGGAGACCACTTGGCGCTCTTGAGGACAGGGTGAAGAGCCTTCAGACAACTGATGTTGCGCCCAAGAAGCTGGGGGAGCTTGGTCCCAAGCTCTATGCCTATTACAGAATCTGCTCGACCGCAATTCATGCTCACCCGAGAGTGTGGGAGCATCCCCAGAAGAAGATAGTCAGGCCATGGGTGGTATACCTTATCGCCACCTTGTCCCCCTTCTACTTGGTCGGAGCTACGCACGTTCTCACAGGCACCGGAGACCTCAATAGGATGTACGAATGGTGGACCAAGGCGGAATCGCTGTTGGACAACACTGTTTCCGAAGAGGAATGACGCAAACGCGGCATGGGCTGAAGCCCATCCTACGATTGGGGTGCCTCTTTCGGCGCGTTCCAGCATTCCAACGTTCCATCATTCCATTCGCCGCAAGGGCGGGACGCCCTCGCCACGTCAGAACTGGTCGAGGAAGCGGAGGTCGTTCTCGAAGAGCCAGCGGATGTCGGTGATCTCGTACTTGCGCATGGCGAGGCGTTCGATGCCGAAGCCGAAGGCCCAGCCGGTGTACTTCTCGCTGTCGATGCCGACGGCGTCGAAGACGTTGGGGTCGACCATGCCGCAACCGCCCATCTCGACCCAGTTCTCGCGGCCCGCCTTGTCGGTCAGCAGCAGATCGACCTCGGCGCTGGGCTCGGTGAACGGGAAGAAGCTCGGCCGGAACCGCCACTGTGTGCCGGGGCCGAAGAAGACGTGGATGAACTGTTCGATGGTGGTCTTCAGGTCCACCATGCTGACGCCCTCATCGACCACGAGAGCCTCCAACTGGTGGAACATGTACATGTGTGTGGCGTCGACGGTGTCGGGGCGATAGACGCGGCCGGGCGCGACGACGCGGATCGGGGGCTTCTTGTTCTCCATCACGCGAATCTGGATGGTCGAGGTCTGGCTGCGCAGCAGGACGTTGTCCTCGATGTAGAAGTTGTCCAGCGGGTCGCGGGCGGGGTGTTCCGGCGGGATGTTCAGCGCCACGAAGTTGTGCCACTCGTCCTCGACCTCGGGGCCGTAGGCGACGCCGAACCCCATCCGCCCGAAGATGTCCAGCAGCTCGCTGATCGTCTGCGTAATCACGTGGGGCTTGCCCATGTGGACCGGCAGGCCCGGCAGGGTCACGTCGACGAGCTTTCGCTTGGGTTTCTGCGACTGCTCCAGGGCGGCCTTCTTCGCCTCGAAGGCGGCGGCGACATCCTTCTTGATCCGGTTGGCGAGCTGGCCGGCCCTGGGTTTGTCTTCCCTGGGCAGTTGGCCGATCCGGCTGAGCAGGTCAGTGACCGTGCCCTTGCGGCCCAGGTACTTGATGCGGTATTCCTCCAGGGCCTTGAGATCCCCCACCGCCTCCAGGTCTGCCAGGGCCTGCCGACCAATCTGTTCGAACTGCTCAAGCATGGTTCGTCGCTCGTCGCTCGTATCTCGTGAAGCGTGAAACGTCAAGCGTTTCCGCCACCGGCGGAAGACGCCAAATCCGAATATCGAAACCCGAAATTCGACACGAATTAGAAACCAGAAATCCGAAACCATCACTTCGCGGCCAGCAAGCCCTTGTTTGGGACATTCTGACTTGGCTGTTTCGAATTTGCTTCGGACTTCGTGCTTCGAGTTTCGTATTTCCAGGGCCGCTAGGCGATGGCGGCCTTGACGGCTTCGGCGATCTTGTCGAAACCATCGGGATCGGCGATGGCGATCTCGCTGAGCATCTTGCGGTTCAGCTCGATGCCGGCCTTCTTGCAGCCGTTGATGAACTCGCTGTAGCGCAATCCCCTGGCCCGGCAGGCGGCGTTCAGACGCACGACCCACAGGCCGCGAAACTCCCGTTTCTTCCTTCGGCGATCAGTCTTGGCGTTGACTTCCGCCCGCGTGGCGGCTTCCTTGGCCAGACGAAGCAGGTGGCCGGCCGACCCGCGATGCCCGCGGACCGATTTGAGGATTCGTTTCTTGGCTTGACGCCGTGCGGCGCCTTTTCGTACTCGAGGCATATCAGCTTTTCCTTAACATGAATCGTTTCGGGCTCGCTGCGGCAGCTGATGGATGCCGAGAAGCAAGCCGTGGAGACTGGCCCCATCGGGGCGCATGCGAACTCACTTGAGGAGTTTGACCTTCATGGTCGCGGCGATCTTGTTCTCCGTCACGGCCGGGCCGCTCAGCCGGCGACGGCGTTTGGCGTTCTTGCTGCCCATCAGGTGGCCGGTGCCGGCGCGGCGACGCTTGATCTTGCCCCTGGCCGTCACTTTCACTCTCTTGGCGAGCCCTTTATGGGTTTTCTGCTTCGGCATTTGCCTTCCACCTCACAACCATAGACCCTATTCGCTCTACACGGGTAAAAGCGGAAGTATACCCTCCCCGGTATGGGCGGTCAAGCCCCGATGGGCAACTTTGCGAAAAATAGGCGCCCCGGCCGGCTCTGCCCGGGCGAAACCGGCCCCCGCCTACTGCTTGGGAACCAGCAGGAGGGTCATGCGGCGGCCCGTCATCGCGGACGGCCGCTCCACCTTCGCCAAGTCCTCCATCGACTCGGTCACGCGGTTCAGCACCTCGTAGCCGTGCTCTTTGTGGAGCATCTGGCGCCCGCGGAAGAAGACGGTGAACTGCACCTTGTGACCCTTCTCCAGGAACTCCCGGGCGTGTTTGACCTTGATCTCCAGGTCGTGCGTGTCGGTCTCGGGGCGAAGCCGGATCTCCTTGAGCGTCGCCACGTGATGCAGCGTCTTCTTGTGCGAATCCCGCATCCGCCGCTTCTGAAGGTAAACCCACTTGCCGTAGTCCATGATGCGGCAGACGGGCGGATCGCTGGTCGGGGCCACCTCCACCAGGTCCAGACCGACTTCCCGGGCCCTGGCCAGAGCATCCTCCTTGCGAACGACACCAACCTGATTGTCTTCCTCGTCAATGAGCCGAATGGTCTCGGCCTTGACTCCCCCGTTTACACGTAGGCCTTTTTTCACGTGTTAGGACCACCTTACCTTTCTCAAAAGAACATCCAAAGTGCCCATCCACCGCTGGTCCGGCAGCCAGGTCTGCTCCGGCAGTGGTCACATCAAAACTCCACGCCCAAATCCTTATCGGCGATTTTCCGCGTGACGGTTTCCAAAAACTGCCCGACCGGCATCGTCCGGGTGTCCTGGCTGCCGCGGACCCGCACGCTGACCGTGCCGGATTCCGCCTCATTGGGCCCGACCACAAGCATATACGGGACCTTCTCGCCATGGGTTTTGGCAATCTTGGCCCCGATCTTCTCATCCGACAGGTCGGCCCCGCAGCGGACGCCCGCCTCGAACAGCCGCCGCTGCACCGCCCGCCCGTAGTCGCTGGTCTTCTCGCTGATCGGCAGCACCCGGGCCTGCTCCGGTGACAGCCACACCGGCATCGCCCCGCCGTAATGCTCGATCAGAATCCCCATGAACCGCTCGAACGAGCCCAGCACCGCCCGGTGGATCATTACCGGAACCTTCTCCGTGTTGTCCTCGGCGGTATACACCAGCTCGAACCGCTGCGGCATCGAAAAATCGAGCTGAATCGTCCCCACCTGCCACGACCGCTTGAGGCAGTCGCGGATGTGGAAGTCGATCTTCGGCCCGTAGAACGCCCCATCCCCCTCGTTGATCTTGTACTGAATCTCCTTGTGGGCCAGGGCCGCCTTGAGCGCATCGGTCGCCGTGTCCCAGATCTCGTCGGAGCCGATGTGGTTGATCGGCTTGGTGCTCAGCTCGATCGCGAAATCGCTGAATCCGAAGGAGCGGTACGTCTCGAAAATCAGGTTGATGACCCCGATGATCTCCGCCTCGATCTGGCCGGGCATGCAGAAGATGTGGGCGTCGTCCTGGGTGAACTGCCGCACGCGGAACAGCCCGTGCATCACGCCGCTGGCCTCGTGCCGGTGCACCATGCCGAACTCGGCGATCCGCATCGGGAACTCGCGGTACGAGTGCTTCGTCGTTCCGTAGACCAGACACCCGCCGGGACAGTTCATCGGCTTGATCGCATACCCCACCCCGTCGATCTCGCTGAAGTACATGTTCTCCTTGTAGTGGTCCCAGTGCCCGCTGCGGCGCCAGAGTTCCTCGTTGAGAATGATCGGCGTCTTGATCTCCTTGTACCCGTACTTGCGGTTCAGGGCGGCCAGGAAACCGACGATCTCGTTCCAGATGACCATGCCCTTGGGGTGCATGAACGCAAACCCCGGCCCCATCTCGCTGAAGCTGAACAGGTCCAGTTGCCGGCCCAGGACGCGATGGTCGCGCCGCTTGGCCTCTTCGAGCCGGTTGAGGTGCTCGTCGAGGTCTTTCTTCGTCGGCCAGGCGGTGCCGTAGACGCGCTGGAGCATCTTCTGGGTGGCGTCGCCATGCCAGTAGGCGCCGGCCACGGACATGACCTTGAAGGCCCCGACCTTGCCCGTGCTGGGCACGTGCGGCCCCCGGCAGAGATCCTGGAACCCGTCGCCGTGCGAGTAGAAGCTGATCACCTCGCTGTCGACCCGCTGGATGTTATCGGTCTTGTACTTATCGCCCGCCAGCTTCGCCAGCGCTTCATCCCGGCCCATCTCTTTGCGGACGAACGGCTGGTCGGCCTTGGCAATCTCGGCCATTTCCGCCTCGATGCGGGCGAAATCGTCCGGCCGAATCGGCTCGTCCAGATCGATATCGTAGTAGAAACCGTCCTCGACGGTCGGCCCGTAGACCAGCCTGGTCTGTGGCCAGATCCGGCAGATCGCCTCGGCCATCACGTGGGCGCAACTGTGCCGCATCGCGTCGAGCCCCTCGGCGTCCTTGGCCGTGATGATCTGCACCTGGGCGCCATCCTGCACGGGGCAGGTCAGGTCCACCAGCTTGCCATCGATCCGGCCGACGAGCGCCGCCTTGGCCAGGCCCGGTCCGATCCGCTCAGCCACCTGCCTCACGGTCGCCCCGTCCGCGACCTCCAGCACGCTGCCGTCGGGAAGAGTGATTCTTGCCATACGTCCTTTCCATGTCAGTACACGTCCGGCGTACCGTCGCCTGGCCCCCCGACAACATCGTGCCGGCCCGTAGGATGGGCTGCAGCCCATGCTGGGGGAGTCCAGCCGCACACCAGCATCGCGTATCTTCTTTATCTGCAAACCCGAATATACCGGACCGACCCGCGTTGTCAAGGACCATCCCCCACCCCCGCCGGAGCGTATCTCGTATCTCGCACCAGCCCCCGTTCGTAGGGACGCCGTCAGGCGTTACCGTTTGTAGTGGCGTCGTAAGACGCTACCTGTAGAGCATATGCCCCTTCGGGCGCATCACAAACGCCTTCCCACCCACGTCAAATCGCATCCGAAGCGCCTTCCGGCGCCGCTGCAGACGTGCCCTCCCAGCCCCCGAGATTCGAGATACGCTCTTGACCCCACCGGCAGATTCCTGTAGGCTATAGCCGGAT
>CAZNSM010000272.1:0-5306 GCA_964575615.1 uncultured Pirellulales bacterium
CTGACCGCATCGATGACCACGTTTCTCTACCCCGTGGTCAAGCACATCGCCCTGAACCTGCGAGCGCGCAGGTCTACCAGCCACGCCTGCGGCGACGTTCTTGAGAGCATTCCGGTTCCCGAATCCTCGCAGACCTCGCGAAGCGAACTGGCCGCCGCGTTGGGGACCCTCTCGTCCGAGCAGCGAGAAGTCGTCCTGATGCGATTTGGCGATGGACTGCCGCTGGGCGACATCTCCGTCGCCCTCGACATCCCGCTCAATACGGTTAAGTCCCGCCTTTACAACGCCTTGCGCACACTGCGAGACGACCCGAGGACCCGGGACTACTTCCTGGGCGGGTAGTAAATCTCGGGCCGAGCAGAAAAAATCCGGGGCGCCGTGAACTTTCTCGCCCGCTGAACTGCTCAACACTCTGGAAACGGATGCATATGAACGAAGAACGACGACAATTCGAGAACGAGCCGGACCTGAAGGTCAGCGAGAGGTTCTCGGAGGATCTGGGCAGGTTGTTCGCCCCGGACCGGCCGATTCCATCCGCTATCGACCGGGCTGTCGCGGAGGCGGCCCGGCGGCACTTTGCGCGTCCCCAGCGAAGGCTCTGGTGGCTCCGGTGGGCCGTGCCGGCAACGGCTGCGGCCGCCATCGCAATCGCCTGCCTCTGGTGGACACATCCCGGGGACGCGCCGCCTGTTGCTCCGAGCCCCCGGCTCTCACAGGCCACGGCGGAAACGGACATTGATGGCAACGGCAGGGTCGACATCCTCGACGCCTTCATGCTCGCCCGGCACATCGAGGCCAGGCAACCGATGGAGGCAATGTGGGACTTCAACAGCGACGGCCTGATCGACCGCCGCGACGTGGACACCGTGGCGCTGGCCGCGGTGCGTCTGAACAAGGGAGTCTGACCATGAAGCGATCCGCACTGACAGCATTGGTCGTCGCATGCCTGATCGTGACGCTGCTGGCCCCCCGGACAGGCAAGGGCAGCCGACCGGCCGAGCCAAGCGTCCGGTTCGCCCCCGTGCACATCTACCTCGATTCGGGCGACACCCCTCTGGCGGCCTATCAATTCGAGCTTAGGGCCACTACGAGCTCCGTCAAGATCGTCGGCGTCGAAGGCGGCGAGCACCCGGCGTTCCACAACGCCCCCTACTACGACCCGGCGGCCTTGGCCAACAACCGCATTATCATCGCCGCCTTCAGCACCGGCGCCGACCTGCCCAAAGGCCGCACCCGCATCGCCACCATCCACCTGCAAATCCCCGGCGACGCCGAGCCAGAATACGAACTGAAACTCGCCGTCGCCGCCGACGCCAATGGCCGCGAATGCCCCGCCGAACTCACATTGGAAACAGGAGAGGACCAATGAAACCCAAACGCCTGATTGTCCTGCTGATTGTCCTTGCGGCCGTTCTGATCGTGTTAACGCTGCTCATCCCCTCCCTGAACAAGGTCCACCGGTACGCAAGCCGATCAGACCAGCCTGTGTACGAGCCAAGACAACCTGTTTCAGGAGACCACTCTGCCCCAGAACAGGAACGATTATCATGGCAAGAGCTTCTGAGCGCGCGCGAATCCGGCGGACAGCCGACAACTCCAGAACTCGGTCAGACTCGCACGTATGCTCTCGACAGGATGGCCTCTGACGAAACGGATCTTTCCCAGCTTCGCGCCCCGAGTGGAAACAGTGCGCTCGACGGCGACAGCCTTTACTTGACACAAGGCTCCAGCAACGCATACGGAGGAGCACTGTCGGCGAGCACGACCCTCTCTGCAGACAACCTCGATGCAACCTCCAGGCGCCAACTCGGCAGAACCAGAATCTTGGGCATGATGCCGTCATCGGTAAAACGGTTAACTAATTCAGCGCTGTTGGGTCCCGTGACCGAGGATGAAATCTGGGTGATTGCGAGACCAGAGGCGCCGCAGGCAGTCGGGTCCCAGTACCAGACGCCGGGGTCGGGGGCGATGCTGGCGAAGGTCGAGGAAAAGGAGATTCCACTGCCGCTGAAGCACACGGACGTCAAGGGGCAGATCAGCGGGTACATCGCCACCGTCGAGGTCACGCAGCAGTTCGAGAATCCGTTCAGCGAGAAGATCGAGGCGGTCTACGTCTTCCCGCTGCCCCAGAATGCGGCGGTCAACGAGTTCATCATGGTCATCGGCGAGCGGAAGATTCGAGGCATCATCCGCGAGCGGCAGGAGGCCGAGCAGATCTACGCCGAGGCCCGGCGCCAGGGCTACGTCGCTTCGCTGCTGACGCAGGAGCGGCCCAACATCTTCACCCAGAAAGTCGCCAACATCGAGCCGGGAAAGGCCATCGACGTCAACATCAAGTACTTCAACACGCTCGCCTACGTCGACGGCTGTTACGAATTCGTCTTCCCGATGGTGGTCGGGCCGCGATTCAACCCGCCCGGCTCGACCGATGGCGTCGGCGCCGTCGGCCGGGGCAAGGCAGGTCTCTCCGGCCAGAAGACTGAAGTCCAGTACCTCAAACCCGACGAGCGAAGTGGCCATGACATCGCGCTGGCGGTGGACATCGACGCAGGTGTCGAGATCGAGGAGATTTCGTGCGCGACCCACGCGATCCAGAAGAGCAGCGACGCGCCCGAGAAAGCCCACGTCCAGATCAGCCCGCTCGACACCATCCCGAACAAGGACTTTGTCTTGCGATACAAGGTCGCGGGCAGGACGGTCAAATCCGCCCTGGTAACACACACCGATGAGCGTGGCGGCTTCTTCACGCTGATGCTGTATCCGCCTGACGATCTGAAAGCCCTCCAGCGAGCCCCGATGGAGATGGTCTTCGTGCTGGACTGCTCGGGCAGCATGAACGGCCAGCCCATCGCCAAGGCCAAGGACGCGGTCAAGCGGGCGCTGCGCAAGCTCGGGCCGGACGACACCTTCCAGGTGATCCGCTTCTCGCAGAGCGCCTCGCAGTTCGGCTCCCAGCCTGTGCCTGCGACGCCGGAGAACGTCCGCAAGGCCATCGCCTACGTCGACGATCTCAAGGGCAGCGGCGGAACCATGATGATCGAGGGAATCAAGGCGGCGCTGGAGTTCCCGCACGATGAGCGTCGGTTCCGCCTCGTCTCGTTCCTGACCGACGGCTACATCGGCAACGAGGCGGAGATCCTGGAAGCGATCCACGACCGGCTGGGCGACAGCCGCATCTTCAGCTTCGGCGTCGGCTCCTCCGTCAACCGCTATCTGCTCGACCGCATGGCCAAGCTGGGCAAGGGCGCCGTCGCCTACATCGGGCCCAACGACAGCAGCAGCGAGATCGTGGACCTGTTCTACGACCGAATCAGCCACCCCGCTCTCACCGATGTAACCATCGACTGGGGCGGCTTGGAGGTCGAGGACGTCTATCCCTCGCGAATCCCTGATCTGTTCGTCGGCCGCCCGGTCATCGTAACGGGTCGATTCGCCCGCCGCCAGAACACCACCGTCCACATCCAGGGCAAGGTCGGCAACTACGAGAAGGAACTGGCCATTCCCGTCGGATTGGCAGACGAAGCGAGCACCCATCCTGGAATCGCCTGTGTCTGGGCCCGCAAGAAGATCGAGGAGCTGGCCGCACGGAAGACCTACGACGACAGCCCTTCGCTGCCGGGCGAAATCCAGCGTGTGGCCCTGGAGTACAGCCTGATGAGCGAATACACGGCCTTCATCGCCGTCGACAGCACGCACCAGACCGCCGGCGACCACGGCGTGACCGTCGCCGTCCCGGTTCCCGTCCCCGACGGCGTCCGCTACGAAACCACGGTACAGAACTGATGCCCATCGGCCCGCCAACGAGCTTTTTCGCGGACCTGAAAAAAACAAGCATCTTCACCACCCCCTGTGCGTTACCACCGAGCGCGCAGCGGCCTCTTAGAAATGGAGAGCCGAGAAGGCATCCTCCGGTAACAAAGCAGTACAGGCAGATATGAAACGGGGGTGATCCGATGCTTGAAAGATATCGCGAAGCACACGATCTGGTGATCGATTACGGCGAGGCGCTGCGGGAAGGCAGCCTGCCGACGTTCCTGAAATCGCTCTCGCGGTTTGAAGGTCGGGAAGTGCTGACGACCCCGAATTTCTGGCACGGGGCCGAGATGATGCGCATCCTCAACAGCATCGCCTTCGCGGACGAGGCCACCATTCCGAACCTGGACATCTTTCTCGCTCGCGTCCACGCGAGGATCGTTTCGCGCGCCCGAAACCCCAGGATCCGCAGACGGGTCAGAGCCAGACCGAACGTACCCGATCGGAATGCGCCGGAATGAAACGAAACAGGGCTGCCAGTCCCGCCGTCACGGGGCTGGCAGCCCTGCAAACCATTCACGAAAACCGAGTCTTTTACAGCATCTTGCGTCGGCGGAACCAGCCGGCCACACCCAAGCCCAGGCTGCCGAGCAGCGCAGCGCCGGGAGCCGGGACGACCATCGTCAGTTGATCCTGTTTGAAGTAGCCTGCCTCGCCGACATGGCCGGCGGCATACAGGTTCAGCACCCGCACGTTGCCGATGTCGGTCCAGCCGGCCTGCACGGCCGCCGAGTAGAACTGATCCTGCAACGAGCTGTCGCCGTCGGCCCACGACTTGGCGGCCTCGTCCTCGATATACCAGATCACATCCTGGAGCGCTCCCGCTGATGCGGCGCGGTCACCGGACGGATTGTAGTCGTATCCTGCCAGCGTGCCGGAACGGAACTGCGTGTACAGATACGCCGTCATCGGATCCAGCAGATCCCCTCCCAGCGGGCCGGCCCCCCCGTAGTTGGTCCCGCCGTGCAGCGCCTCCGTGGCCACCACCACGTCGTACCAGGCTCCCGTAGACACTTGCTCGCTCATCTCCAGGCAGAACGAGGAGTACGGGTCGTTCTCGATCGTGATGTTCTTGAGGTCCTGATTGGGGGTCAGTTGGAATTCGCCGCCGCTGCCGCTGTAGTATCCGGAAACGCGTGTCAAATAAACCGACGGACCCGCCAGGGCCGAGCCTGCGCCGAGCAGACAGACAACCGATGCCAATACCAGTTTCTTCATCATCTTACCACCCCCCAAATACGGTACGTTTCTTCTGCGCGGTGTCACAGGGTCGTCGTGCTGACAACCGGGTCGGTTGGACCGGCTTTGGACATCCGAAGAATCCGGTAGCACAGAATGCAAAGCAGGATCAGTGAACACCCCCCAGTGTCATTCCCCACACCGTTGCCAATTCAGCATGTAGTGTATCGTGTTTCTTCGTTAATGTCAATGGATGGGCCGGCGCAGAGCAGGCTTTCCGCCCGCAAGTGCCTTCCGAAACGGGGAACATCGTG
>CAZNSM010000273.1:0-5275 GCA_964575615.1 uncultured Pirellulales bacterium
GCCCAGAGCGCCAACCCCTGGACCAGCGAGCAGGTGATGGATTTCGAGGACGCGCACAAGCACGCCGATGCGCTGGGCATCGCGCCTTACTTCGGCAACGCGCTGGGCGACCCGAAGCGGCAGGATGAAGTCGCACAGATGACCGTGGACGAGGTGCTCGACCGCTGCGCCGAGTTCATCGCCGAAGGCAACAGGACGATCTCCAGACAAGCTCAGTTGGCTAATCAACGCGGCCTGCGCCTGGTCGCCTACGAGGGCGGCCAGCACCTCGTCGGTTACGGCGGTGCCGAGAACAACGAGAAGCTGACCGAGCTGTTCCACACCGCCAATCGACATCCGCGTATGAAACAGCTCTACCTCGATTACCTGGCCGGCTGGAAGCAGTCCGGCGGCACCCTGATGGCTATCTTCAGCTCGATGGGCACGTACTCCAAGTGGGGCTCCTGGGGCCTGCTCGAATACCACGGCCAACCCCCCGCCGAAGCCCCCAAATACCAGGCCGTCCTCCAATTTCTCGACGCCAATCCGAAATGGTGGTGAAGTCACGTGGCGATGCTGTGACTGGAGGTTTGTGACGATGATGGTAACAGTGGTCGGTCCTTGGGTAATCGAACATGATCCGGATACGACGCGCCAGTGCTACGCGCGCATTCCGTGGGGCGATGACTGTGATTGTGATCCTTGTCGGAATCTGGATGCGCTCGGCGAGAATGCATTTCCCGCGGACGCCCGTCGCGTCTTAGGGGAACTGGGTGTCGACTTCCACAAGCCGGCTGAGGTTCATCACATCGCGCGACTGGAGAACGGTCTCCAGCAGTATGGAGGGTGGTACCACTGCGTCGGGCGCATCGTGTCCGGTCGCGATGCCTCGCAGCCCGAAGCGGGTACGTCGCCACCTCAGCATTTTGAGGCGGCGTCGTTCTCCGGGCACTTCAGTATCAGCTGTTCATCAGCGCGGGATCTTGCGTCGGAAGCATTCGGAGATCTTCCACTGGTCCAGGTGGACTTCTCTGCGGAATTACCCTGGGTATTGGACGAGCCGGAGCCAACATGAGTACAGCTTGCAGGCACAACGTCACCCAGGAGCTTCTCGACGCCAAGCCGAAATGGCGGTGAATGGACGCGGAACGTATTGAGCCAGACTACGGCGGCTCCGTGCGGTCTGTGCGTCATTCGAGTGGTAGGGGCGAGGCATGCCTCGCCCCTACAGATGACGTAGCCGCCGGCACGAGCGTTGCGCGTTTATCTCACGCTGCATGAACGACGCCCCGAGCGCAGCCCGTGGCAGCCTCAAAGCGTAGCGCAGCGGAGATTTGGGGATGGTGATGGTTCGCAGCGTGCCCGTAAGAGCACGGGGTTTGTAGTGACGCCGTGAGGCGTTACCTATTCCATGGGTATGGCCTCACGCACATACTACGAACGACGAGAGTAGCGTCTTACGACGCCACTACAAACGAGCCTCGACGGGGGCTCGCGATGGTGGTAGCATACGGCAAGCAATCCGGCGGGTGTCTTGGCGCGAAGCCGGAGTGCGTTGGACGATTCGAGTTCACAGTCAAACGATACCCAGGGAGGACGATTATGAAGGCTTTCCACGTACTACTCTGTGTTGTGCTCCTCGCGCCGGTGGTCTCGGGGCGGGAGTTTCATGTCTCGGTGAGCGGCAGCGACGAGAACGCCGGCTCTGCGGCGCAGCCGTTTCGGACGATCTCGAAGGCGGCCCAGGTCGCGCAGCCGGGCGACGTCGTCACGGTGCACGAGGGGACGTATCGCGAGCGCGTGACGCCGGCCCGGGGCGGAACATCCGACGCCGAACGCATCGTCTATCAGGCGGCGCCCGGCGAGAAGGTCGTCGTCAAAGGCTCCGAGATCGTCAAGGGGTGGGAGAAGGTGCAGAACGATACGTGGAAGGTCACGATCGCCAACCGCTTCTTCGGCGATTTCAATCCGTATCGTGACCTGATCCACGGCGACTGGTTCGAGGGCAAGGGGCGCGACCACCACACCGGCGCGGTCTACCTCAACGGTCACTGGCTCATCGAGGCGGCCAAGCTCGACGACGTGCTCAAACCCATCGGGCAGGCTTCGGGCTACGCGCCGGGCGATGGGCAGTATCTGCTGAACGTGGCGTGGCTGCGGCCGGTCGGCGCGGAAGCCGGGAGAGTCCCGGCCGCTTCTTTCGCGGCACAGCAGGGTATTCAGACGGCGGACTGCTCCGAGGGCGGTCAGTGCATCGGCTGGGTCAACGACGGCGACTGGGTCCGCTACGAGCGAGTCGACTTCGGCCAGGGCGCCGTCACGCAACTGGAGATTCGCGCCGCCTCCGAGACGAGCGGCGGGACGATCGAGGTTCGCCTGGATGCGCCTGATGGGAAGCTCCTGGGCACGTGCAAGGTCCCGAACACCGGCGGGTGGCAGTCGTGGCGTTCGTTCGACGTCCAGATCGAGCCGACAGGCGGGGTCCGAACGCTCTATCTCGTGTTCAGGGGCCCACAGTCGCGGCCGTCGGACGTCCGGCTGTGGTTCACGCAGGTCAACGAGATGAACACGACGATCTGGGCGCAGTTCCAGAACGTCAATCCCAACGAGGCCGACATCGAGATCAACGTGCGCCAAACGGTGTTCTATCCCGCTGAGCCGGGCGTCAACTACCTCACGGTTCGCGGCTTTGTCATGATGCACGCCGCAACGCCCTGGGCGCCGCCGACAGCCGAGCAGATCGGCCTGATCGGCACGCACTGGAGCAAGGGCTGGATCATCGAGGATTGTGACATCCGCTATTCGACGTGCGTGGGAATCACGCTGGGCAAGCACGGCGATCAATGGGACAACACCTCCGCCAACACCGCCGAGGGGTACGTCAAGACCATCGAGCGGGGACGGGAGCGCGGCTGGTCGAAGGAGAACATCGGCCACCACATCGTGCGCAACAACGAGATCTCGCACTGCGAACAGGCGGGCCTCGTCGGCAGCCTCGGCGCGGTCTTCTGCACGATCAGCGACAACGACATTCACGACATCCACATCCGGCAGTTGTTCACAGGCGCGGAGATGGCGGGTATCAAGATTCACGCCGCGATCGACACCGAAATCAGCCGCAACCACATCTACCGCACCTGCCGCGGCATCTGGCTCGACTGGATGGCGCAGGGCACGCGCGTCACCCGGAACCTGCTGCACGACAACAACTCGTCGGAAGACCTCTTCGTCGAAGTCAATCACGGCCCCTTCCTTGTCGACAACAACATCTTCCTTTCGAACCGTTCGCTGCTGGACGTCTCGCAGGGCGGGGCCTACGCGCACAACCTCTTCGCCGGCCGCATCGCGCCGCATCCCGAGCTGAACCGTGAGACGCCCTTCCACAAGCCTCACTCCACCGAGGTCGCGGGCCTGCTGAAAATCGCCGGCGGCGACAACCGGTTCTACAACGACCTCTTCGTCGGCCCGAGCGGTCTGGCCGTCTACGACAAGGCAGCTCGTCCGATCTTCGCGGCGGGCAACGTCTATCTCAACGGAGCCGAGCCTTGCGCCGCAGAAGAGAACCCCATCGTTAGAACGCAGGCCGATCCCAGGATTCAGATCACTCCAGAAGGCAGGTCCGTGCACCTGCACATCACCGTCGATCCGTCGTGGCAGGCCGCGAAGACGACGCCCGTGACAACGAAACGCCTCGGACTGGCGGCGGTTTCGAAGGCGGCCTACGAGAACCCCGACGGAACGCCTCTGACCGTCGACACCGACTACTTCGGCAAGAAACGAAGCGAGACAACCCCTTTCCCCGGCCCGTTCGAGAATCCAGGCGAAGGCCAGCTCACGCTAAGAGTGTGGTGATCCTGCCCGGACATCACCAAACGAAAAAGGCTGAATCTCATCCTTGGAGGGACCATGTTCCAGCGGTCTTGCGTTTATGTCATCGTGTTGCTCGCGTGCGTGGGCGTGCCACTGGGCCAGGCGGATGAGGTCCTGACGTGCGTTTCGCCCGATGGGAAGAATGTGGTGTCGCTGAAGCTCGTCGATGGCGCGCCCCGGTACGATGTGATCTATGCCGGCAAGGCGGTGATCCGCGATTCGGCGTTGGGGCTGAACCTCGACGACAAACCGTTCGGCGCATTCGAGATCGTCGGGACGCAGGCCGGAGCGGTCGACACAAGCTGGAAGCCGGTCGTCGGCGAACGCGAGATCGTTCGGGACCGCTACAATCACCTGACGGCCCGGTTGCAGGAGCGGGCCGAACCGAAACGCCGGCTCCACGTCGAGTTCCGCGCCTATGACGAAGGCGTCGCGTTCCGATACGTGCTGCCCAAGCAGCCGGCGCTCGACGGCGCGACGGCGTCGAGCGAAGCGACAGAGTTCCGCTTCGCCGGCGACTTCAGCGCCTACCCGATCCCGTGGACCGAAGCCCACTACAGCGAGACGCCCACGCCGATCCGCGAGTGCAAGTCGGCGCTCATTCCATTGACCATCGAGTTGGGCGACAGCGCGATGGCGTCGCTGATCGAGGCGCATGTCGCGAACCAGCCCCCGTGCCGATTGAAGCAGAAAGATGAACGGACGCTGCGCCCCGAGTTCCGCAAGGGCAAACTCACGCTGGCCACGCCGGCGACGCTCACCTGGCGAGGCTTGATTCTCGCGCCGAACGTAGCCGGACTGATCGAGCGGCGCACCCTCGTCGAGAACCTCAATCCGCCGTGCGCGATCGCGGACACCTCGTGGATCAAGCCGGGCATCTTCATCGACAACTGCGGGCCCATCGAGACGGAGAACCTCAAGAGGAACATGGACTTCGCCGCCGAGCACCACCTCGGCTACGTCCACATCGACTGGAGCTGGTACGGCACCGAACGCCGGTGGAGCGAAGAAGCCATCGCCCACTTCCAGGAGCACATGCCCGAGAGCACCCGCAAGCGGCTCGAAGGCCAGGACTGGATCAAGAACACCAGCGGCAACCCGATGACCGTCGCCAGCGGCTACGTGCCCTACCTGCAATTCCAGACGCGGTTCTACGGCTCGCTGAGCCACATCGACCTGGACCTGCCCGAGGTCATCCGTTACGGCCGATCCAAAGGCGTCGGCCTGTCGCTCTACGTCAACGGCGGAACCCTGAAGCCCTATGGCGATCACGACGTCGATCTGGTCTTCAGGACGCTTGCGGGCTGGGGCGTGGCGGCGCTGAAGCCGGGCTTCGTCGCTTGCGACAGCCAGCAGGACATCCAATGGCTGCGCCGGCTCGTCGCGATCGCCGCCGAGCACAAGCTGGTCCTGAACATCCACGATG
>CAZNSM010000274.1:0-5255 GCA_964575615.1 uncultured Pirellulales bacterium
CCCGGGAGATGGAGGAGTTTCATTCGATCGGGGGCGTTTCGGCGATGGCGTTGGGGTCGGCGACGGTCCAGGGTTCGGTCACGGCGAAGATGCCGTAGCCGGAGCCGTCCTGGTCATTGCTTTCCCATGCCGCGACGAACGCGTCACCGGCGATTGTGACGTCGGGCGATTGCTGCTTGCCGGCCACGTAGCCGTTGAGCTGGAACTGCTCGCCCACAGGCGCGCCCGTCGCGTCGAATCGCCTGACCCAGATGTCCGTCGCGACATTGGGATCCTCATGCTCGTGCTGCCAGACGACAATGAATTCGTTCGCGTCATCGATCGCCGCACGCGGCCACTGCTGCGCGCCGTCGCACAGCGTGTTGACGGTGAACTGGCCGGTTCGCGGCGCGCCGTTCGGGTCGAAGCACCGTGCGTGCACATCGTCGTCGCCGGCCCGGTTCGGGTCGCCGTCCCATGTGACGACGAAGTCGCCCGAAGCGCTCATCGCCACCGATGGCCGGGTGATCGAAGCGAAGTCGATCTCGCTGACCTGGAACGGCTCGCCGGCCGGAACGCCGGTGGCATCGAACTGCCTGGCCATGATGGCGTTGGCCGTTCGATCCTGTAGCCATGTAACCACGAAACCGCCGGCGGCGTCCATTGCGACGTCCGGGTAGCGGCCGTCGTAAACTCCTTCGTCGATTCGCAGCTCGTCGCCCAGCGGGGCGGCGCCCGCGTCGAACAACTGTCCCCGGATCGCGCTGATCGGGCCGAACTGGTCCTCGTGGCGGCTCTCCCAGATGACGACAAAGGTCCCGGCGTCACCGGCGGCGACGCTCGGATAGAGCTGCGAGCCTTGCGTGCTCGTGTTGACGAGAAACTCGGCGGTCAGCGGAATGCCGTTCGAATCGTACAGGTGGGCGAACACGTCCTCGGCGTCGAGTCCCGGCCCGTGCCAGGCGACGAGAAACGCGCCGGCGTCGCCTGTCGCGACGGCCGGCTCGGTCTGGTTGCCTTCGCGCAGCACGTTGACCTGGAACTCGTCGGCGTCGAGCGGCCGGCCCGCCGCATCGAACCGGCGGGCGATGATCTCGTTGGAGCGGCCCGCGCTGCTGAAGTAGCTGGTCCACACGATCACCGTGCGCCCCTCGGCGTCGGCGGCCACCGCCACCTTGGCCTGCGCGCCGCTGGTTCGCACGTTGACCTGGAATTCTTCGGCCCCCAGCCACGACGTGACGCACAGAACGACGGCGCAAACAACAACGGTCTTTCTCATGGATCTTGTCCCTCCTCACTTGGCGTTGATAAAACGGTCTCGCGCACGCGCAGCTCGCGCCGTGCGTGCTGTTTCAGTCGCACGAGCCTTCCGGCCGGATTCATGGTCTCGCCGCAACGTCGGTCGTTCGGCCGGACTCGCTATGGAAATCCCTCTCGCATCGGCCGGGTGCTTCCTGATACCCAGCGTGCCTATTATACGAATCGGTGTGCCTGTGTCCAGAAAAAAATACAGCAATTCGATGTGTGTGCAAATTCTCGGGCACCGGTACTCTTGAGCCGGTGATGCGTCCGGGTGGCAGCCTCAGGTTTGTAGGACTTGGGGATGGTTCACTGCACAGGCGACCTTCTGCTATCGCTTTGGCAGTCAAGTCCGCCATCCCCAAGGCTGCGCCTTGAGGCTGCCACACGCCTGCCAGGATGTCTTCACACACACGCTCCGGGTGGCAGCGGCAACCCTGGGGGTTGCCGACGGTGGGCCGGATGTGTATAAATCAGGCGGGATTGCGGACACATTACAGACGAGAATCGGACGGGCAATGGATTCGAAAGACATCGCCAAGCAGACAGGCGGTCTCGACGGCGCGCCGAGCGCGGACGACCGCATCGCGTCGCGACCGAAGGCGCGCAAGGACGCCCGACCCAGACGATGGTACGAGCGGACCTCGGTGACGCTGTGCGTCGCGGCGGTGCTGGTCCTGGCCGCCTTCGGGTTTGTCCACGTCATCACCGGCGTCGTCTCGCCGCTGGGCCTGCCGTTCGATCTGACGCCGAAGCAATCGTTCGGCTATCGCGAGACGTTCGTCGACGCTGGGGCGATCCGGGCCCTTCCTTATCTGGCGGCGAAGATCCGCCATCCGCTGGGCTGCGCAGCGCTTCAGCGGAAGGGCTACTTGCCTTCGGGCCGCGATTTCGAGGCCCATGTGATGGGCCGCCATCGCGAGGACCTGCGCCGATGGCAGGCGCAGTTCACCGGCTCGCTCGACGGGCCGCAGCGTCCGTGGCAGGACCGGCTCCGGGGCGAGCTTCTCGTCGTTCCCGCCACTGCCGCAGATGCCGCCGCGTGCAACCACAGGGGGATCACCCTGGCCCGAGAGGGCCGCTACGAAGAGGCCATCGCCTGGTTCTCCCGCGCGATCCAGCGGGACCCTGTGTTTGCCGGCGCCTATCACAACCGCGCGCTGGTCTACGTCGCGATCGGCAATTTCGGTCAGGCTGTATCCGATTTCGGCCGGGTGATCCGGATCGAGCCGCAAGGCGTCGAAGGCTACGAGAGTCGCGGCCGTCTGCACCTGGAGATGGGCCGATACGTTGAGGCGATCTCAGACTTCGAGCAGGTGATCGCGATCGACTTGCGGCGCGCCGAAGCGCACTTCCTGCGCGCTGTGGCCTGCTACGCCGGGGGGCAATACGACAGGGCGTGGGATAGCGTCGAGCGGTTGCAGACGCTCGGTTGTGCGGTCCCGGCGGGATTTGTCACGGCATTGCACGACGCCTCGGGCGGCGATGCACTGCGCCGGAAGAGTTCCGCTCGTCGCTGAGGGCCGTCGATTCAGCGATTGGGCAGGACCTGCTTGACCGGTGTGGCGTGGATGCGGCGGAGCTTGCGTTCGGCGATGGCGTTCTTGACCCATTCGACGATGGCAGGCCCGTAGTGGAAGTCTTCGAGACTGCCGAGGTTGTCGGGGTCGAACGGTCCGGCGGCCCCGGTGATCCGCCCGAACGAGTCGCTGCGCACCGCGTAGACCTTGCCGTTGTCGTGTTGCCAGAAGTCTTTCATAGAGCACCCCCGTAAACCATAGAAAACGAATGCGACGTTGGCAAGGTCGCGAACGAACGCCGTCCTCGTTCGGACGTGAAAGACGCCGGACGTTTTCGGACCGGCGTAGCGCTGTCGGCGGTGCGGCGAAAGGAGACTCGGGACGGAGTTGAGAGGTTACGACACCAGGGCCGAACTCCTGCGGGGCATCGCACGCCGCTGCGGATGCGATCAGGGCAGGACCGGACCACTGATACAACCCGAAGCGAGCATCAGCAGGATGACCGCCGTCCCCACCGCCAGAACGGCAATCATAATCAACAGCTCCGTCCGACTGATCATTGCACAGCCCCCCTCAAACCATGCCAAACCTGAGGGGCGCGTCCAAGGCCCGTGCGGGTGTGGGCGAAGAGGGCCTTACGGTTGCATCTGCGCAATGCGACAGACTCTTGTATGGTGCGAGGATACCGTTCCCTGTCGGACGAACGGTGTGGAGACCCGCTGCGGAAGGGGGCGCAAAACGGAAGGCCCGGACAACCGAATGTGGGGGGGGCATCGGTTCTGCCGGGCCTTGAGCGTAACCAACGGACCCGGCGGTCGCCGTAACTCGACCGGGGGTCCTGAACGTACCGAGCGCCTGGGGATTCCGCCGCGTCTCGGGTTTCTTATACGGTTCTGGGCACTGCCTGGGCTCTCGCCAGCGCGTCGAATCGGTCCTCGACGATGTCGAAGACGCCGTCGAGGCCCGTCACCGAGATGATTCCCCGGGTGGCTTGGCCGACCGCGCACAGGACCAGGGGCTGTTCACAGCCATCCAGCAGCTTTCTCAGACGCAGCAGCGCTGCCAGCGAGCTGGAGGTGAGAATCGTCACCTCACTGAAATCCACCACCACACCGCAGTCGGCGCGGTCGCGCACGTGGCGAACGACGTTCTCGAGTTCCTTGCTTGTCTGCGGTTCGCCGGGCAGCTCCACCAGAACCATGTTTTCCGACCAGTTCTGGATGCTCATGTGATACCTCCTTCTTCTTCCGCATCAGTATACGGTTCAGGTATCCCGCAAGATCGGCTGGGGCTCTGTCCGGCATGAATGGAAAACGCCGCCAGATCGGAAGAATGCCTGCAAATACGTACACTTACGTAGATGGCGCCCCAGCAATTCCTGCGGTGCCGGCTCCGATGCGGGTCCTGTGAAGGCAAGTATCCCCGCCTGTGCGTCGGGGTCGTGCGGCCGGCTACAAGCCGAGGTTGTCGTGGATGGCCTGGTAGATTCGCTGCGCCTTCTCCACCGGACTGACGTCGACCATCACCCTCGTGGTATCCTTCGTGATCGACAGCAGGCGGACCAGCACCTTCTTGTCCTGCGCGTCCCGCGCGACGACTTCGGCCTGAAGTTCGTCTTTGGTGCGCTGGACGACCTTCAATCCGAGGTCGGACATCGCCTTTTCCGCCGCGGCGTAGACCGCGTGGAGGTCTCTCGGCTCCTCGACGGTCAGCTTGCCCATCCGGTAGGTCGCCCGGCTCTGCGTGGCGGGATCGATGATGGTGGTCTTGCAGCCCAGCCCCAGCCAAACGACCGTGGTCAAAAGAACGATCCAAACGATGCGTGCGCTCATGGTCCTTCTCCTTCCTTGGTTTTCTATTGCTTCCCTGCGGCTCCGCGGCCGCACGGCGTCAAAACGTGCCAATTCCCACGGGATCGTACGATACACCGGCCCGCACGTTCGGTCAATGATCACCTCCTGCTGCAAATGTGTTTGGCAGGCGGCCTTTCGTTTCGTAGATTTTGGTTTGGGTTTGCTTAGAAGATTTGGTGTCAACTCACTCGGGCGCCCCATGCAGAAAGCGGGCAGAGCCCATGGCTACCACCACAGATCTGATCGCACGTCTTTGTTATCGACGCCACGAAACAGAGGGCCAACTGGGCTACTTCGGCCTGGGACCGTGGTGGTCGTCCGTCTTCGCCAAGGCCGAGCAGGATCGCATCGAGGCCGCCTTCCATCATCCCAGTGTGCCCGCCGGCGGCCGGCCGCTGACCAGAGGCCGAGGCCCGTGCTACTTCCCCAGCGCCGCCGTCCTGCTGAGTGTCGTGGCCGGCTGTCTGAGAGACGCGCCGCAGGACAGACACCGGGCGTCCAGGATCCTCGCCAAGGCCGAAGAACGGGCGCAAGCCGAAGACGACATCATCGGCCTGCACCTGGTCTACCAGGAGATGATCCGCCTGCACAGCAAGTGGCGGGA
>CAZNSM010000275.1:0-5247 GCA_964575615.1 uncultured Pirellulales bacterium
AGCTGCTACATCCGCATCCCGTTCGTCATCTCGGGCGATCCCGGCGAATTGAACTACATGCTTCTGCGGGCGCGGTACGACGACGGCTTCGTCGCCTATCTCAACGGCGTCGAGGTCCAGCGGACGATGTTCTCGGGCACGCCGGCGTGGAACTCCAGCGCCGAAGGAAACCACGACGATCTGGCGGCCCTGCTCTTCGAGGATTTCGAGGTCTCACTGCCGGCGGGACTGCTGCGGGCGGGGGCCAACGTGCTGGCGATTCACGGCATGAATTCGTCCTCGAACAGTTCCGATTTTCTGATCTCGGTCGAGCTTGTGGCCGGCCATGTCGCCACGCCGGACGGCGGCGAGGTCAGCGGCGAAGTCTACACGTACGACGGACCGATCACGGTCACCGCCAGCACGCAGATCAAGGCCCGCGTGCTGGTGGCGAGCAATCAATACAGCCCCTGGAGCGGACTGGCCGAGGCGGTTCTTGCCGTTGGGCCTGTGGCCCAAAATCTCCGCATCAGCGAGTTGATGTACCACCCCGCCGATCCGAACACCGAGTTCATCGAGCTGACCAACGTCGGCGCCGAGACGATCGACCTGAATCTCGTCAGGCTCACGGCCGGCGTGGACTTCACGTTCCCCAGCGTCGAACTGGCGCCCGGCCAGCACGTGCTGGTGGTGGAAGATGCCGGTCTCTTCGAGGCCAGATACGGGCAGGGCTTCCCCATCGCCGGCGAGTATAGCGGCAACCTCGCCAACGGAGGCGAGTACATCGAGCTACAGGATGCAGCCGGGCAGATCGTCCACGGCTTCCGGTATGGGGACCGCTGGTACGATCAGACCGATGGCCAGGGCTTCTCACTGACCGTTATCGATCCGGCGAGCGTCGATCCGAACAGACTGGGCGAGAAGAGGGCCTGGCGGCCGAGCGTGCATCCCGGCGGCTCGCCGGGCTTCGACGACGGCGCCGATACGATTGCGTCCGGCTCGGTGGTCATCAACGAAGTGATGGCCAATCCCGAACCCGGGCAGCCCGATTGGATCGAATTGCACAACACGACGAATCAGACCATCGACATCGGCGGCTGGTTTCTCAGCGACAGCGAGAACGATCTGACTCGATACCGGATCGCCAGCGGAACAACCGTGGGGCCCGGCGGCTTTGTCGTTTTCTTCGAAGACCGGCACTTCGGCAACGATGCCGATCCGGGCTGTGAAACGCCGTTCGGCCTGAGCCGTACGGGTGAGACGCTGTATGTCCACTCCACATCAGACGGCGCAAGGGCCGGCTACAGCGAACAGCAGGCGTTCGATGCATCGGAGCAGGGCGTGTCGCAGGGCCGGCGCCTCGACAATGCGGGTGGCTGCGACTTCGTGTCGCTGGTCGCGGCTACGCCGGGACAGGCGAACGCCGAGCCGAAGGTCGGCCCGATCGTGATCAACGAGATCATGTACAATCCCGCCGGCTCGGCGGATGCAGAGTACGTCGAGTTGCTCAACGTCGGTGATTCCGCCCTGACGCTGTACGACGCAACGCAGGAGGCTCCCTGGCGGTTCACCGATGATCCGGAAGACCCTGGGATCGAGCTGTTACTGCCGGTCGATCCGCCGGTGACGTTGCAGGCGGGCCAGTGTCTGCTTCTCGTCAAGGACATTGCCGCGTTCAACGCGACGTACGCGCCTCCCGCGGGCGTGCGCGTGCTGCAGTGGGGCGGCGGCAGGCTGGCCAACGGCAGTGAGACGATTCAGATCGCCAAACCTGCCGCCGGCCAGGGCGAAGCGGGACCGGTCTGGATTCGCGTGGACCGCGTGGCATACAGCGACGGCGATCACCCCGACGACTTCGCCGGGGGAACCGATCCCTGGCCTGCCGAGGCGGATGGACGCGGCGCATCGCTGCGCCGGATCGATTCGATGGCCCACGGCAACGATCCGGCCAACTGGCGGGCGGGCGCGCCTTCGCCGGGTCTGGCGGACTGATCCTGCCTCCGCGGGCGGACGGGCGCATCGAGGTCGGCAAAGAGGTTCTCGAACCGGGACAGGGCCTCCTGGATTCCAGGCAGCTTGCGTGCTTTCCTGTTGCCGATGCCCAGCAGGTATTCGGCCGGAAGCATCGGATCGAAAGGCTTCGCCCCCACCTGGGGCTGGCCCATGCGAAGGGCTATCGTCTTGAGAATAGGCGTCTCACCAGCGTTCAGCAGCGTGCCCGCCAGCCTCTGCTTGCGAGGCAGCTTGTAGCACAGATCGATCAAGGCGGGGTAAGCGGGCGCTCCGATCAGGTCTTCGATCGTGCTGCCGACCGGCCGGGCGTACCGCCGCAGCGGGAACGTCCGGCAGCCCTCCAGCATCCGCGATAGCTCCCGCTGGTTGACCACGTCGGGGTCCTGCTCGGAGAGGCTCAGCAGCACCGCGAAGTCTCGCGCATCGTTGGCCAGCAGACCAACCAGCGTGGCCAGGCGGACCAGGTCGCCGCAGGGGACGAGAGTCCAGGCCGCGTCGAGCCCTCGCCGTCCGCTCTGCTTGAGCCTCGCGGAGAACCAGTTCAGGTAGATCACATCGGCGGGCTTCTCCACCAGCAGCAACCGCTTGCCGCCGGCCATGTCCTGCATGATCCGATAGCCCAGCGAAGCCTGAAGGGGCAGGAGGGTGTCGTGATTGGTGCTGAGGACCTTGTCGCCCACCTTCGTGCCCAGGGGTTTCGGCTCGCCCTGGGGCGTCTGGTCCGTGATGTCCTCCACGGTTCGCACCCAGGCCATCCGGTCGGGGTCGATCATGAACGGCGAGTGCGTCGTGTAGAGGATTTGGTAGTGGGGCGCCAGCCGCTCGTTGACATACCGCATCAGATCCCACTGGGCCTTGGCGTGCAGGCCGAGGCCCGGATCGTCCAGCAGGATCAGCAGGTTGTCGCCGTAGCGCTTTCGCACGTCGGCGTACCAGACCAGGAAAGAGAAGAACCAGACGAAACCGGTGCTGCGCTCCTCGAAGTTCAGCGACAGGTTCGTGCGGGTGTTGACGATACGGGTCTCGAAAATCAGGCCGCGATCGAAAGGAGACGGGTCCTGCGGTCGGCCCGGATACAGGTGAAAGCTGACCCTCAGGTCGCGTTCCTGGGTCCAGAAGCGTCCGATCTCATCGGTCACCGGGCGGGCGGCGTCTTCGAGGTCGGCAATCAGCTCTTCCGACCGCTCGATGCGGCTGATGGCCTCGACGCTGGTTCCGCCCAACTCCAGCAGGGCCAGAAAGACCCGGTCCGGCCCGGTCAGCTCTCCTTTCTGTTTGCGGTGCAGAAGGGCGTCGATTGCGATGCGGCCCTGCATCATGTGCCATTCGGAGAAGTACAGCAGCTTGGGCAGCAGCTTCGCCACGTGCTGCTCGTAGAAGGCGTCGCTGGCCTCCTGCGGTTGCGCCTCGGAAGGTGCAGAGGGTACGGGTTCCGCAGGCCCCGTTTCTTCCATTTGAGCGCCCTGCGTGTCGATCGCCGGCGTGATCGCACTGGTCCAATGACGCTCCGGATAGTAGCCCTTGCGTATCCCGACGGTCCTGGACTTGACCGCTCCGTCGCCGAGGATCTCCTCCAGCCGGGCGACGTCCGCATCCTCCAGTTCCCAGGTGGCGATCAGCGCATCGTCGGGTGCGGCCCCGGACTGTCTCTGATACTGCCGGCGGCGCGCCCGCGGATACTCCATGAGGACGTCGAACGCGGCCAGCTCGCGGACGTCGGGGTTGAGCTTGTAAAGGGCTTCGAGGAGCGAAGTTTTGCCTGCGCCGTTCTTGCCGACCAGGCAGGTTACCGGGCAGATCGTGAATTCCGTCGAGTCCTCGATGCAACGGAAGTTCTTCACCTGAAGGCGTTGCAGTTTCATCGGTGTCTTACCTCCTGCGACCTGGAGCCGCGAGTTCAATCCGTTGAGTGCCGAACTGCTCGACCGGCATGTTAGCACGGAACCTCCCGAGCGTCAAACACGGGCGCGGATTCGCAGGCAGAAAAAGCTTGCATTTCGGGCCTTTGCTGCGGTAGAGTATGAGGCAATGCAGAGTGTCGAGTGAGATGGACACGGTGGCCAAGTTCGGGGGACACATCCGGCTGCATATTGCGATGCATTGTTCAACCTGTTCCCGCTGTCCGATGGTACGGTCTGTGATCGGCAACGGGCTCGGCGCCCCAGGAAACGCGCCAGGTTGAGAAACCACGGAAGGGTTGGAGTACGGAGCAAGGAGGACGAACAATGGAATGGCGGAGAATCTGTGGGGTGTGGACGACGGTGGCGTGGGCGATAGTCTGCCTTGGCGCACCGGTGCAGGCCGAAGGCCTCGTATTCGCAAGCGAAGCACTTCTGCCGGCGGGGGATTATCTGTGTGGCGGCACGGGCGAGGGCGATCTGTGCCTGCCTTCGGACTTCTTCAGCGACAATCAGATCGGGTCCTTGTGGTGGCTCGACGGGGACGATTTGGCCAACTGCTGGCTGGTCGAGACGCGCCAACGGCTCGAACTGCGAAGCACGTCAAAGAGCCAATGGGCGTCGGCCCGCTGCGTTGCCGATGACTGGGGACTTGACACCGGACGCGATTTCTCCTTGCAGGTGGATTTCCGCCACGCCGTCGTCTCCGGCGACACCACCTGGCTTGCGCTTGTGCTGGTTCCCGATGTCGCCGATCGCGACGTGCAGCGCATCACGTTTGGCGTCGGAAGCGACAAGGGGTTCTCCTACTTCTGGTACGAGGCGATGGACGAAGCGGTGACGCGAAGCCAGTTCACCAGCAGGAGCCAGAGCAACGGGATACTGTACCTTTCGTACAATGCCGGTCTCGATGAGCTGTATTTCAGCGACAAGGGATACGGAGCTGCCAACGCCTGGACGACGGTCCGTGGCTTCGTCCGGGGCGTGTGGGCCGCCGGCCGCGTGACCGTCGCCCTGGAAGGGGGCTCGAACCTCACGCCCATCAGCTCCGGCCAGGCCTATTTCGACAGTTTCATGGTGGTCACGGGCAGTCTGGCGACGCCACGGCTCAGCGAAGTCTACCGGTTCTGGTCGCCCGTCACGGAGTCGCACTTCTACACCATCAGCAAGGCGGAGAGAGACAAGCTGATCAAGGACTACTGGGATGTCTGGCGGTTCGAAGGGACCGCCTTCAGAGCGGCAAAGACGCCGTTCACCTCGTTGCTGTCGCCGGTCTATCGCTTCTGGTCCGATGTGACGCAGAGCCACTTCTATACCATCAGCGAGACCGAGAAGAACAAGCTGCTCCGCGAGTACA
>CAZNSM010000276.1:0-5241 GCA_964575615.1 uncultured Pirellulales bacterium
GGTGCATGCCCAGCGGCTCGAAGATGTTCTCTCTGCTGAACTCCGCGACGTTTCGGCCTGAGACGATCTGAACGATACGAGCCAGCACGATGTAGCCCAGGCAGCTATAGCGGAACTCCTCGCCCGGCGCATTCATCGCTTCCAGGCGGCAGACTGTCTCGATCACCTTTTCCGGGCACGGGCTGCCGTACTCGTCGGCCAGCGGCTTGGCAGTGGTATACGCCGGCAGACCCGACGTGTGAGTCAGCAGATGCCGGATTCGCACATCCTCCTTGCCGGCGCAGGCGAAGGCGGGCAGGTAGACGCCGACGGGATCGTCAACGTTCAGTTGCCCTCGGTCCGCCAGAATCAGGATCGACGTTGCGGTCGCGATCGGCTTGGTCAGTGACGCCAGATCGAAGACGGTCTCCATCTGCATCGCCTGCGGTACGGGCGAATCATTATTCGCCCCTACGATCATGGCCGATCCGAACGCCCTATGGTACAGAATCCGATTCGACCGCCCGACCAGCACGACCGCGCCGGGGACATGCCCGGCCGCGATCTCCTCGTTGACCATCGCGTCGATCCGATCCAGCCGCCGCACCGAGGGCGAGCGACAGCTCTGCAACATCACCACCGCCGCCAGCACGACCACCAGTGAATTCCGTCTCATATCCTGTCCTACGGATTGCTGGATTATTGCCGCATCCCCATGCGACCATGGAAGTGCCACCACGTGCCGGACGGCCGAATCAGAAGGCCCGCGTCGACCAAGAGTCTACACAGGCGTGTTAACGACGTGAAAGATTCGGCCCAGAAAACGATTCCTTTCGTCTGGATCATAGAGGATAGACGTCAAGTTGAACCATTCGCGAACCTGGCCGTCTCTTTGAATCTGTTCGATAACGGCGTCGGTGAAACAACTCGCCAGATAGACCGTATGACATCTCGGATTCTCAGCCAATTGTTTGGCGAAGGACTTCTTGGCCTCCCCGTATCGCGACTGGGCTCCGGCGACATCGAGGCTGCCTTTGATCTCGATCGCGATCTGTTTGGTGCCGCGTTCGTCGAAGAATGCAACGTCCGGCTCGCTCGCGAAAACGATCCTCCATCCATTATTCAGGCGGAGATCACCGGCATCAGGACAGACTCCGATGTTCTCTTTTCGTATGAATGCTGAGAGAATTTCCTTAACAGCCTTAGCGGCGCCCTGTCCAATGGTATTCGCCCAGGTCCCTTGCAGTTCTGTTCCGATCTCCGCCAGAAGCGCTTGGCGGCTGAGCTGAATTGTATACTCCGGCAGCTCCTCAATGACGGCACTGACGATCTGGTTGAGCATCTGACAAATCCGCACCGCTTCTGTCCTGTCCATGGCCTTCCTGTGGCCGGATTCGTAGCTGCCCGTAGGAAACAAGACTTGACCGATACCCTTTCGGGAGATCGTCACGATATTACGATAGTAGCTGATGAGATGTGGGCGATTGGCAATCACATCACAGTGTGCAAAGACCTGATGGGCAGTTCCCCCGGCTGCCTGGACCCGCTCCAGTGCGCCCTGAGAGACGCCCAACTCGGTGGTTGTCCAATCGAGTCGCGCCCCGTCAATAGCGTCCACTTCGGCGATGAGCAGATCGATTTTGGATGCTCTGACGCCATTGTGGAAGAGCTTCGCCCGCGCGGTATACGCCCTGGTCAATGCCACGATCAAATGTTCGTCGAGTCTTCTTTTGATCTCTGCATGCTCCTATTATGAACCGATGTCACAGCCTATGCGGGCTTGCGCCAGACGTAAACGCATTTTCGCAGTTCGCTTCTGCCGTGCGCTCCCATTTGCTGGCTGCTATTGCCTTTGCCTCGCGCAAGGGTCCAGATGCAGCTTGCTTCCAGGCCGAAGCTCTCCGCGAAGTCGGAGAGAATCAGATCCACGGGAATCTCTTCACCGGCGTATCGCACGTTGTCGTTGACCATTACAATCGTCCCGCCGGGGCGCAGAACGCGCGCCAGCTCACGAATCACAAAGGCCATCTCCAGGAAGTAATTCCTCACCATGTTGGGGATGTTGCCGTTGTTGAGTTTGCCGCAGGATCCGTAATTCTGCAGTATGTCCAAAGCTTCCTGGAGCGCCCGCTGGCGAGCAAAAACGGCCACAACGCTGTCAAAGACGTGCTGCGCCCCCCGATTCTGGTAGGAATAGCGTAGTTGGTCGAGCTTAGTCCTGTTTTCGACTGTACATGATAGCAGTTCCTGACGCAGGCGTTTGATGTCTTCGGCACCGGTTCCCAAGTAGACCAATTCCAGGGCGTATGTCCGTGTATAGTCGTATCGGTTGCAGTAGGGCGGAGATGTGACGACGAGATCGACGGATTCATCCGCCAAGTCGGGTAGTATCTCAAGACACGACCCCCGTCTGAGATCGATCATCCCCAGCTTGTGCCTGACTTTGGGGGTCTCGAAGAGTCCGGTGGTCGCCCCATTCAGAAGATCGCTTGAGATTTCGGCAAGCTTGCGCCGGATCGTCGAGTCGAAATCGGGGATCGGCCCTTTGTCGAAAGTCGAGCTAACGCGTGGTTTTCCCGCGCGCTGATCCCATCGCAGGTATTGTCCGTCTTTGCGTGTGTAGCTGACCTCTTCCAGTATGGAAAAGCAAGCCAGGTGGAACAGGGTGCGTATGTGTGCATTTCGCATACGTGCACAATAGGCGCGGTAACCTACGATTGCCCGTTCGGTGGCCTCCGAGAAAGCTCCCACGGTGATCGGCGCATGATCGAGTGTCCACCGTGGGGCGTAATAATCCTCCCACTTGATACTTCTGGTTTGCGCCACCTTGCGTTCAAATTCTCTGGCATCCACGCAATCGGCGGCCAAGCGTGCCTCTGCTGCGAAAAAGCCAACCGGCAAGAGTTCGACGCCAATCGTATCCCACCCCAGCTTCCTCGCCGCGAAGAGCGCGGTTCCTGTTCCGGCGAATGGGTCCAAAAGGACGCCGCACGAAGAGGTCAACTCTTCGATGACGTATTCCACAAATCGCGCGGAGAACCCTTCCTTGTATTTGAGCCATCGGTAATAAGGAAGCTTGCGGTTCGCCTGGAAGCTGACCAGCGTGCGATCCAGACGCTCGTTCGTCACGAGCCGGTCACAAAACCTGCGGTAGAGGTCCTTCCTCGCTTTCTGTGGTGTCCCCAAACGTGGAACCGCAACTGTCATCCAAACCTCAAGCTCAAAACGGAGACAGTATCAACTGCTCCCAATGCCTCTGTGATCATCATAGCGAGATTATGGCGGTAGATAAAGGGTAATCCTGCATAACCTCCCATCTTCTGTCTATGGCGTGCGTTCGGTAACGCTGACGAGGCCGACGTCGATGTACTGGCCGCCGCCGGTCTGGTGGCAGTGGACGGCCAGCCGGTTGAGGTTCGGCTTCAGCGCCGCCTTGGCCTTCTCATCGAGCGGCGCCTGCACGTATCCGGTGGTGTAACCTCGCAGGCTCGCGACGAGCTGTCCGTTGATATAGACTTCGGCATCCTCATCATGGTGGATGGCCAGATGCAGCTCGGCGGGGATCGTCCCGCCCAGGTCGAAGCTACGACGCAGCCAGATGTCCGAGGAATCCCATTTTGCGCGCACCACCGCGCCGGGCGTGCTTTCCGTGCCGAAGCCGCCTTTGCCGATCTGCCAGGCGGTGTCGTCGAAATCGTCCTTCTGCCAGCCGGCGGCCGGTTCGGTCGTCGTGTAGCGCCAGACCCGGCCCTCGTCCTGCGAGGTCGCCACGATGGTCCTGACGATTGGGGCCGGCAGGTAGAGCTTCTCGTTGGCCGCCCGCACCTTGTCGGCGTCCACTTTGATCATCGCGCGATCGTAGGTCAGCAGGCCATTGACCTCGATCTCGACGTCGGTCGTCTGCGTGTAGACCGCCGCGCTCAGACCGCCGCCGATCAGCGGTCGCAGGTTGCCGATCAGCGCCAGATACGCGTCGGTGAGCGCCTCGCGAGATTCGTAGCTGCGGTAGCCCCAGTTCTTCTCGTCCTGCCAGGTGTGGCCTCGCACGGGAAGGCCCAGGCCGCCGAACTCGCCCAGCACAATCGCCCGCGTCTCTTCCACAGGCGGCGCCGCCGGACCCGGATAGCTGTGAATGTCGTGAACGTCGCCCACTTTGTTGTCGGTCCAGCCGCTGGCGTTGTTCACCAGGCGGGTCGGGTCGAGCTTCCTGGTCAGCTCGACAATGCGAGGCGTGTCGTACTGGCCCCACCCTTCGTTGAACGGAACCCACATCACGATCGACGGATGGTTGCCGAACGCCGCGATGATGCGGCTCCACTCCAGCTCGAACTGCTTCTTGCCTTCGTCGGTCCTGTTGTTGGCGCTGGGCATGTCCTGCCAGACCAGCAGGCCCAGCTTGTCACACCAGTAATACCATCGGGCCGGCTCGACCTTGACGTGCTTGCGGGCCATGTTGCAGCCGAGCTGCCTGGTCACCTCGATGTCGTACCGCAGCGCCTCATCGGTCGGCGCGGTATAAAGCCCATCGGGCCACCAGCCCTGGTCGAGCGGGCCGTACTGGAACAGGGGCTTTCCGTTGAGGAACAGGCGGTTGATGCCTTCCTCGTCCTTCTCCAGGGAAATCTTCCGCATGCCGAAGTACGACTTCACCTCGTCGTGCACGACCGGCAGATTGAAGTGCCCCAGCGTGATCTTGACATCGTAGAGGAACGGATCGTCTGGCGACCACAGATGTGGATTGGGGATCGGCACCTCGATCTGGTTCAAGCCTTTGGCTTGAGCGATCACCTCGCCACCGGCGGAGACCTCGACCGTCACGTTGTCGCTGCGTGTGAGCCTCGTGCCGATCTCGACGATGAGCTTGGCGCCGTCGACGTCCGGCGTGAGCTTGAGGCCCTCGATGCAGCGCCTGGACACCGGTTCGAGCCAGACGGTCTGCCAGATGCCGGTGACCGCCGTATACCAAATGCCGTGAGGCCTGCGGACCTGCTTGCCGCGCGGCTGGTCGCCCGCATCGGTGGGATCCCAGACGGAAAGGACGATCTCCTGCGGTCCGCCGGCTCTCAGGGCGTGGGTGATATCGAACGCAAAGGGATCATATCCACCCTGATGGCTGTCGATCTTCATGCCATTGATCCAGACGGTGGCGTCCCAGTCCACGGCGCCGAAGTTCAGCAGGATGCGATTACCCTCGCCCCATTCCCTGGGGACGTCGAAGGTGCGGCGGTACCAGAGCCGGTTGTCCGGGCCGACCGGCTTCAT
>CAZNSM010000277.1:0-5227 GCA_964575615.1 uncultured Pirellulales bacterium
ACCTTGCTGCCGGCGTCGAGCGCCTGGTCCCAGGCGTCTTTGGCGGCGTTTCGCAGGTAGTCGGGGCAATGCGTCTCGGGGATGTCGTAGGCATGCTGGCGGTGCATGTTGATGACCTTCAGCATGGGGTCCTTGTTCTTCTCGAACTCGACGAACGCCCCCTTCAGCTCGGCGATCTCGGCGCTGACGGCGTAGGCTGTGCCCGTCATGATCGCGCTGATCGCCGAGGCCAGCGAACGGGCCTGGTCCGAATCGTAGGGCATCGCCAGACTCATCACCAGCGAGCCGAGGTTCGCGAAACCCAGGCCCAGCGGCCGGAACCGATGGCTGTTGATCGTAATTGCCCGGTCCGGGTAGCTGCCGTTGTCGACCAGGATCTCCTGGGCGATGATGAACAGGCGGACCGCCTTTTTGAACCCGTCGATGTCGAAGGTGCCGTCTTCCTTGCGGAATTTCATCAGGTTCAGCGAGGCCAGGTTGCAGGCGGAGTCGTCGACGAACATGTACTCGCTGCACGGGTTGGAGGCGTTGATGGCCCCGGAGTTGGGGCAGGTGTGCCAGCGGTTGATCGTGCTGTGGTACTGGACGCCGGGGTCGCCGCAGATGCGGGTGCCTTCGGCGATCAGTTGCATCAGCTCGCGGGCGGAATGCTCGCCCAGCTTTTCGCCGGAAGTGACCGCGTGGGTGATCCAGACGTCATCCTTCTCTGCGGCCTGCAGAAACTCGTCGGTCACACGGACGGACAGGTTGGAGTTCTGGAACATGACGCTGTCATAGGCTTCGCTGTTGTACTCGCCGCTGTAGCCGGCCTCGATGAGCGTCCAGGCCTTCTGTTCCTCGATCGTCTTGCAGGTGATGAATTCCTTGATGTCGGGGTGGTCGACCTTGAGCGACTGCATCTTGGCGGCGCGGCGGGTCTTGCCGCCGGACTTGATCACCGCAGCGATCTGGTCATAGACCCGCATGAAGCTCAAGGGGCCGGACGGTTTGCCCCCGCCGGAAAGCTTCTCCTTGCTGCTTCTCAGTGTTGATAAGTCGGTTCCGGTTCCCGATCCGTGCTTGAACAGCATCGCCTCGCTGGTGGCCAGACGCATGATGTCTTCCATCGAATCCTTGACGGACTGGATGAAACAGGCGGAGGCCTGTGGGTATTCGTAGCTGTTCTCGCAGGGCACCGCGGCCTGCTTGCCGGGATCCCAGTGGTAATTGTGCTTGCTGCCGGCGATGCCATAGACGTCATACAGGCCAACGTTGAACCAGACGGGTGAGTTGAAGGCCCCGTACTGATTGACGCACAGCCAGGTCAACTCGTGGTAGTAGGTGTCCGCCTGCTGTTCGGTGGCGAAATAGCCGTCCTTCAAGCCGCGATCGGCGATGGTGCGACAGACGCGGTGAACCAGTTGCTTGACGGAGTTCTCTCGCTGGCCTGCTTCCGCGTCGCCGTAGAAGTATTTGCTCGATACCACCTTCGTCGCCAACTGGCTCCACGAGGCGGGCACCTCGATGTCGTCCTGCTCAAAGATCGCTTGGCCGCTATCGCTGGAAATCTTGGCCGAGCGGATCTCCCAGGTGATCTCTTCGAACGGGTGTACTTCGGGCGTCGAGAAATGCGTCTCTATCTTCAAGCCTTTCGCATCCTGAGGCGCAGAACCTTTCCGGGCTCGCTTGCGTTCATCTTTGAAAGGGTTTTCCGGGTCAAATCTGTAGGACATTCAGCGCCTCCATGCGAAAAAACAGCGACCACAACATATAGCGTGCGTGGACGGGATCTAAACAAGGTATTGTTGGAACAGCCATGAATCAGATATCGGCAACTTAATGGGGATCGTGTTAAGTGTAAAGGGCAAAGCGCGGAAATTTTTGCCTCGGCGCGACGGAGTTTGCTCTTAACCCTTGCGATTGCGTGATCTACGGCATGGGGTTCGACCGGAAAATTTTCGGACAGTGACATTGCCTGCCAGAGGCTTGGCTCTGCGCGACGGAGGCAGGATTCCTGCACGCACAAATCTTCCGTCAGAATGCTGTTTTTCATACGTTTCAATCACCCACGAGCGCGTCGTCGAGACCCTTCCGGACGGCTGCAAATGCAGTCTTGCGTGCGACCTTGAGAACTAACGGATCGCATGTTACATGCCTGCTCCGATTCTGTGACCAACTGCGCCTCATCGCACAGCACGGCAGCGGCGCCGTTTCGCGATAGACCGATAAAGACAGGTCTCTCCGGTGTGTCTTGGGGATCGATCACATTGGTCTGTGTTCGGCCGCCCCTTTTGTCTTGCGGCCTGTAGCGTTACAATAATGCCCGTTGCGTGCGGGTGGAGGACGAATTGTGCAAGGAAGAGCAATAGACGATGGGCAGCGCTGAGAAGGAAAGGCTCGAACGGATTCGCGCGCGGATCAGGGAACTGCCCACCACGCCCGGCGTGTATTTCCTGAAAGGCGCCGACGACATCGTTCTTTATATCGGCAAGGCCAAGAGCCTTCGGTCGCGCGTCGCCAGTTACTTTCAGCCGGGCAGCGACCTGGCGGCTTCCCGCGGGCCGAAGATCGTCGAGATGGCCGCCAAGGTCTGCACGGTGGACTTCCTCGAAACCGAGAACGAAGTCGACGCCATGCTCAAAGAGGCTCGGCTGATCAAGGATGTCCGCCCGCCGTACAACACCGATCTGACCGATGACAAGACGTTTCCCTATATCGAGATTACCACGCGAGAGGACTTCCCCGGCGTTTACATCACTCGGAAGCCCCAAGCCAAAGGAACGCGGCTGTTCGGCCCGTTCGCTAACGTCAAGGACCTGCGCGCCGTGCTCGTGGAATTGCAGAAGATCTTCCGGTTTCGCACGTGCAGCCTGGAAATCCGTCAGGACGATCCGAAGCGGCGGTTCTTTCGTCCGTGTCTGCTCTACAGCATCAAGCAGTGCACCGCGCCGTGCGGCGCCCGCATCGACAAGGCCGACTATCGGAAGGTGATTCAGGACTTCATCCGCTTTCTGCGGTCAAAGCGCTCCACCGTGCTGCGATGGCTGCGCGAGCAGATGGAGGAGGCCTCGAACAACCTGGAGTACGAAAAAGCGGCGCTGTTCCGCGATCGCATCCGCCTGATCGAGGCCCTGGACGACCGGGGAACGCCCGACGAACACGTTCAGCCCGAGGTGTTCGCCGTCGATCCGACCGAGGCGCTGGTCAAATTGCGGGATATCCTCCAAAGCCCGAACCAGGTCCGCATCATCGAAGGGATCGACATCGCCAACCTGAGCGGGCAGGAAGCGGTCGGCTCGCTGGTGAAGTTCATCGACGGCCGGCCCTTCAAGAGCGGCTACCGGCGATTCAGGATCAAGACCGTAGAAGGCATCGACGACTACGCCATGATCGGCGAGGTGGTCCGGCGGCGGTACAAATATGCCCTGCGGGGCGAGGAGCTATGGCCCGACCTGATTCTCATCGACGGCGGGCTGGGGCACCTCCACGCCGCGGAGGGGGCGTTTCGCACGATGCTCGCCCAGTGCCGGGCGGAAGGGCACGCGGACGTGGAGCCGCCCCATACGAAGATGGCCTCGATTGCCAAACGCGAAGAGGATATCTACATCCAGGGCCAGTCGCAGCCCTTGAAACTGGCGGCGCATTCGCCCGTCCGCAAGCTGCTCCAGTACGTTCGCGACGAGGCCCACCGCTTCGCCCAGCACTACCACCACATTCTGCGAGACAAGAAGATGTTCGACGAGGGGTAGGGCACCGCCCGGCCGACCCTGCTCCGGCAGCCATCCGGGCTGTCCGCCCATCGATTGCGGTCGGATTGTTGTTGAATTGCGGCCTGTCGATCTGATATAAAGGAAGGCGAAGGGTACGGTAGTCGGCATTCACATTTGGCCTTAGAAACGCAAGGTTTTGAGTCTGCTGAGGAGCGGATATGGCCGGGAATGTTACTGCACGCCGAAATGCATCCACCGCATGGCCGATCGTCCCGCGCCGTTGCCGCGCGCTCTGATAGGCGTTTTCCAGGAAGGAGGTGAGCGGGAAGATACTCCAAACCGTCTTCCCTGCGAGGGAAGACATTTGAGCCGGTCATGCCGGCGGATCGCGTGCGGGGAAGGAGGACTCCCTGACACGGTGAGGAGAGAGAGTGTTCTTGGTGTGTGGCCGAGAGCGATTCACAGGATTCACTCTGTCTGAAGGAGGATCTGTCATGTTGAAGCGATCATTTCTTGTGCTTCTCTGTATTCTCATTTTCGGTCCGGCCGGGTCGGCTTTCGCCGGACTCGACCCGACTCTCGTCGCCTGGTGGGCCTTCGACGACGGCCAGGGCACCACAGCTCTGGACGGTTCGGGCAACGGCAACGATGGCGCCATCGGTGGAGGGGCGCAGTGGGCCACTGGAACGCTCGGCGGTGCTCTCCAGTTCAACGGCAGCGATGCGGAGGTCAGCGCGCCCCATATCGAGTTCGACAACCGCAGCTTCACTATTGCGATGTGGGTTAACCCGGTACTGAGCGGCTCGGCGATCATCTTTTCCCAACGGCAGTCGGATTCCACCAACGTCAATCTCCATATCCGCTTGGGAGGTCCCAGCAGCACCGACGCTCCCGTCCGCGGCGTGCGCTTCGGTTTCTACAGCAACGATATCGACACCGGCGCCAATCTCATCCAGGACAACACCTGGTACCATCTGACCTTCTGGTACGACTATGAGAATGGGGACAGAAGGATCTACATCGATGGCGAGCAGATTGTACAGGCGGCGGCCACGCCATATCTCGGGGCGGCAGGCAACACGATTATCGGTTCCTGGGACACGGGTCAGTTCTACAACGGTCTCATTGACGATGTCCAGGTTTACCACCGGGCGCTTTCGGACGCCGAAATCAAGAAGATCATGGCTGGTCTGGCGGACCAGTCGCTGGCGCAGAGTCCCAGCCCTGAGGACGAAGCTACCGACGTTCCTCGCGATGTGGTGTTGAGCTGGGCGACGGGGGAATTTGCGGCCACACACGACGTGTACTTCGGAACCTCGTTTGACGACGTCAACGCGGCGAGCCGCGCCAATCCGAGGAGCGTGCTCGTCAGCCAGGGGCAGGCGGCAACCAGTTACGATCCGGCAGGAGTGCTCGATTTCGAGACCACCTACTACTGGCGTGTCGATGAAGTCAATGCGCCGCCCGACAACACGATCTACAAAGGCGAGGTCTGGAGCTTCACCAGCGAGCCGTTTGCCTATGCGATTGAGAACATC
>CAZNSM010000278.1:0-5222 GCA_964575615.1 uncultured Pirellulales bacterium
TACGCCGCGTCCTGGACCAGGATGCCGGTATAACGGTGGTCCGGATGATAGTCGTTCGGCCGATGGGTGATCACGATATCCGCGTTCCAGTGGCGGATCAGGCGGGTGAACGTCCGCCGGTTCTCCAGCGTAGGCTCGATCTCGCCGTCATGAATGTCGAGCACCTGGACCGTATTGCCCAGTATCCTGGCGGCCGCCTGGACCTCCGCCGTTCGCCGCCGGGCCAGCGGCCCACCCGCCGTCTGCCAATGGCCGATGTCGCCGTTCGTGGTCGAGACGAATTTCACATGATGGCCCAGGTCGCTCCACAGACATGCCACACCGCCGGCGTAGATCTCGCAGTCGTCCGGGTGCGCTCCAAACGCGATGATCCGCAGCTTGCCGTCTTCCGGCGGGGCCTTGTCCACCGCAACCATCGTGGACCCCATCGCGGCGGCAACGTCTGCGGCGGAGCTCGCCATCCCCAGCCGGGCGACACCGAGCGACCCCGCCAAGATCAACCCGCAGAAGACCCCGCACACATACCATCGCCATCGGTTCATCGGACTGTCTCCTTTCTGAACGTCCTTTCGCTATCCAATTCTCGGTGCCCGAGGGCGCTACTCGCCGGCCGCCGGCGCCGTCTTGGCGGCCGCCGCGTCGCGGAAGAGCAGCGCGAACAGGCCCAGCAGCACCGCGCTCATGACCGTCATGATGATCCAGATGGGATTCCAGTCCACGACGCCGTCGGTCGTGTACCGGTTGATGAGCTGCACGTTGAAATAGGTTCCCGCGAGCATCCCCACGCCGTAACAGATCAGGATGATGAAGCCCTGGGCCTGGGCGCGGATCTCGGGAGGCGCCTTCTTGTCCACGTAGACCTGTCCGCCGACGAAGAAGAAACCGAAGATCACACCGTGTACGAGAATGGCGATGTAGTAGGGCCAGGTCTGCCCCATCGCCCCGCCTGTCCAGAAGGCCGCGTAGCGCGTCAACAGCGCAGCCAACCCGATCACCATGGCCCAGCGGGCTCCGAACCGCACCAGCGCTATGGGCACCGCCAGCATGACGAACATCTCCACCAACTGGCCCAGATTCATGGTCGCCGTGATGAGTTTGAAGCCCTGGCTCTCGAAGAACTGCGAGCCGAGGGAGAAGTACATGGTAAACGGGAGCATCACGAGCATGGAGATAATGATGAACAGGGCGAAATTGCGGTCCTTCATGAGCGTCATCGCCTGCAACCCGAGGACATCGACGACCGAAGACTTCCGGCCCTTGGCTGGAGGCGGCGTGTTGGGCAGGGTCAGGTTCAGCACGGCCGCCACCAACGCCGTGCCCGCACCGCAGTAGAGGGGAATCGCCGTATTATCGATCTTCATGCCATCGTATAGCCTGGCCGCCACGATGCTGAAGACCCCGGACGCCACCCAGCCGATGGAACCGAACAGCCGAATCTGGGGAAACTTCTCCGAAGGTGCGTTGGCCATGGCGATGGCGTTGGTCAGACTCCACGTCGGCATGTAGCAGAACATGGCCAGCAGCAGGACTGCAAAGAGACCTGTGGAACTGGTGACACGCGCCCCAAGAAAGAACAGGACGGCGCAGCCAAGGTTCAGGATGGTCAGAACCTTCTGGCTGGCGAAGTGACGATCCGCCACCATGCAGAAGACCGGAGCGATCAGACAGCCGAGCGGCATGACGCTGAGAATCCACGCCTTGGCGTCGCCTTCGATGCCCAGTTTCGTCAGATAGGCCGCCAGGGGCACCCACCAGACCGCGAACATCAGGTACTGGAGGAACATCATGACACTCAAACGAATCCTGACGCTCAGGGGCATCGCATCCATGGCACAACTCCCTTCCTGCTAACGAGGTACAGATCCGTGAGCCGCTCTACTACGAGCCCAGGCCTCACAAGACCGACGGAAATCATACCATGCCGGGCGGCGTTCCGATAACATATCTGACAGACAAGGCGTCCTTTTTCCATGCGTCACCTTCGCCATAGGCCACAGGGCCGCCGGATTCAGAGGATTGCCCGTCACAGGCCTTTCCTGTACACTTGCTGCAAGTTCTGACCTGCGCGAACGGGCGATGAAAACCATCCGGGAGAACGCATGACAACGACATCGAAGCACTTGGTCGCAGTGATCGTCGGTTTCGTTTCACTGGCTGCGGGCGCCGCCGAACCCCTGTTCTTCGACACCAACGACACAGGCCCGGCTCCGGCTGATGTCCCCGCCGTTCGGCCTTGGAAGACTGTCCCTCTCGATCCGGACTATGGGGGCCAATGGATTGTCAGTGCCGACTTGGACGCAGACGGCCAGGTCGATTTTGTCTCCTGCGAAAATCACAACGTCGGCGACGTTCACTACACCTCGACCGCCGTCGCGCACCGCCTGGACGGAACGATGCTGTGGCGCTGGGGCGATCCCGACATCGGCCGTAAGGAATGGCACCACGACGTCGCCTGCCAGGTCCACGACTGGGATGGCGACGGCCGCCCCGAAGTTGTCCTCGCCACCAAGGGCGCCCTCGTGGAGCTGGACGGCCGCACCGGCGCCGAACGACGCCGCATCCCGATCGCTGAGGACGCCACCGACTGCATCGTCTTCGCCGATCTCGCGGGGCGCGGCCGGCCCACCGATGTCCTCGTCAAGAACCGCTATCACGACATCTACGCATACAATCACGGGGGCGAGCTGCTCTGGCACGTGACGGATCCGGGCGGCGCTCGAACCGCCCACCAGCCACACCCCATCGATCTGGACGGCGACGGCAAGGACGAGATCGCCGCCGGCTACGCGCTGCTCAACGCCGACGGTTCACTGCGATGGAGGTTCCGCTCGGCCAAGGTCGACGAGAACCGCGGCCATCTCGACTGTGTCCGCCTGTTTCGCAGGGCCGACAAACTGGAAGACATTCGCATAGTGCTCACCCTGTGCGGCGCCAACGGCATCGCCATGATCGACGGCAACGGACGGATGATCTGGGAGCAGGCGGGCAGCCATTTCGAGTCCATCGACATCGGCCGGGTCATCGCCGAACACCCTGGCCCCCAAATCCTCGTGGACATCGATCATCAGCCTTTCGGCAAGGCCCCCCTGCTGCTGATGGATGAGAACGGCGTCCTGCTCGGCCGCATCAACACCGATTATGCTCGCCATCATCATCCGCTCGACTGGACCGGCGACGGGCTCGATGAGATTGTCAACGCGCACAGCGGCGCGGTCTACAACCACGCGGGCCGGCGGATTGCCACTCTCACCGCCCCAAAGGCGGACAAGGGCGAACGCAGCATGCTGGTCGGCGATTTCACAGGCGACGGCGTGCCGGATGTCGCGCTCGTCACGACAGATGCTCTCTACGTCTTCAAGAACGACAGCGGCGCCAAACCGACGGAGCGCATCGGTCTGGGAACCGAGCTCAACTTCACGCTCTACTGATCGATCTGCCCGCTCGCGCTACTGCCCCACACCGAGCCGCTTCTGCAACTGCTCCAACGAGACCCCTTTGGTTTCGGGCAGGTACTTCAGCACCAGGACGAATTGCACGAGCATCATGACCGCGAAGAAGGCAAACGCCGCAGCGCCCGAGTTGCGCGCCACGACCGGGAAAGCCCAGCTCACGCCGATACAGAGCAGCCAGATCAGAAAACACGCGGCTGCCGAGCCCGAGGCGCGAATCGCATTGGGCAGCAGTTCGTTGATGCACACCCACACCACAGCGCCCTGCGAATAGGCGTGTGAGCCCACGATTCCCATCATCGCTACGATGACGATCCAGCCCTGCGCGTGCGTGTGGAAGACCCAGGCGGCCAATCCGTGGGACAACACAAAGGTCACGGAGCCGGCCAACAGAAGCGCCTTGCGTCCCACCCGGTCGATCAGCACCATCGCCAACACGGTCATGACGAGATTCGTCAGGCCGATGATCACCGACTGCATCAAAGCCCCTGCCTTGTCGGCGCCGGCCATGCGGAAGATGTCGGCCGTGTAATAAATCACCGCGTTGATGCCGTCCAACTGGTTGAACGCCGCGATCATGCCGGCCAGCAACAGGGGCTTGAGGTACTTGCGATGAAGAAGGCTCTGATGGCCGCCAATCCTCTCGGAGGTAAGCGACTGCTCGATTTCATCGACCTCCCGTCGAGGATCCTCGTGGCCGAACCTCGTCAGGACCTCTTCGGCCGCCGCACGGTCGCCTTTCTTCATCAGCCAGCGAGGGCTCTCCGGAATCAGGATCGAGGCCACGAGAAAGACCGCCGCCGGGACCGCCTCCACGCCGAACATCCATCGCCACGCGGCCGGATGCTCCGGCCCCAGTAGATAGGCCACTAAGTAATTCGAGAAATACGCCGCCAGGATGCCCACGACGATGTTAAACTGGCTGACCGCCACCAGCAGGCCGCGGCGGCGCGCCGGGGCAATCTCCGTGATGTACACCGGCGAAACGACGGACGCCCCACCGACCGCAATGCCGCCAATCCAACGGAAGAACAGCAGCGAATACCAGTTCCAGGCATACGCACAGCCGACCGCCGACACGAGATAGAACAAGGCCAGCACCGTCAGCACCGGCCGCCGGCCCCACCAGTCGGCCGGCCGGCCGACCAGCACAGCGCCAAAAAGGGTCCCAATCAGAGCGCTGGACACAGTGAAGCCCAGCAGACTGTCCGTCAGCGAGTACACGCCTCGCAGCGCTTCCGTCGTGCCCGAGATCACCGCGGTATCGAACCCGAAAAGGAAGGACCCCAACGCCGCGATGATGGAACTGGTCAACAGCATCGCGCCGCCATGCGTTTCCTTCATACCGCCATCGCCGGTCATATCCATATCGCCTGGCCTCGCATTTGTAGCAGTCGACTAATTGAACTCCGCCCGCAGCGTCACCAGCCCCCACGCCGGCACGTCGACGGGACCGTTCACACGTTCACCTGCCCGCTCGCTCGTGTCGCTCAGGAAGACAGCCGCCGGCTGAGCACTGCCCCATTTCAGACTGACCGATCTCGCTTCGTCTGTCGCGCCGAACAGACGAACGATCACGGCGCGACCATCGTCACTGGGTTTGACAGCCGTCACGAGACAATCGCTCGGCTCGACGGTCAGCAATGACTTCGAGGGCGGCGGGCTTTGCGCGCGTACGGCCAGGAGCGGCTGGCTGAAACCGGTGGCAAAACGTGCCGCCTCGGCCGGATCGCGACGGCGGTGAGGCCGCAGAACGAATCGGAACACGGTCGG
>CAZNSM010000279.1:0-5143 GCA_964575615.1 uncultured Pirellulales bacterium
CTTCCTTTTTGGCCGATAAACAGACAGAATGGAAACACTGCGGGCCGAATGAAGACGCAGCACGGGGAAGAACACCGATGCTGCCTCGGCCCAAAGGCGAAATGGCCGAATCGGTGCCTGCTACAGGATCCATGAAGATGTTCACTCTTGCCAAACAGTTCGTCGTATCTGACAGCCCCGATCTTCTCCCGCCGGACTGGGAGACATTTCATCAGGACCGCTGGAGGATCGGCACGCCCCGCGATCAGGGACTCCCTGTCGTTCCCATGTACACAGCGGATGCCGTGCGGATTGGATGGCTCGTCGGCTACGTCATTGACGGCAGCGGCGAATTCATCGATCAGAAGTGCGCCGTGCCGGTGCAGGCGACGGCCGCGTCCCTCATGGAGGACGTCGAGCAGTATCTGTACACCCTGGCGGGACGCTGGGCGGCGGTGGTGCTTACGGCGCGCGGATCGCGATTCCATGTCGATCCGGCGGCCAGCCTGGCAGCCGTGTATTGTCCGGAACAACATGTGGTCTGTTCCACCCTCTCGCTGGTTCCGCGTCGCCCGTCCACACGCGACCACGAGGAGTTGGCGCGCCTCTTGGATATCCCCGCGAAGGACGGGTGGTACACGTTCGGGCTGACGCCCCGGGCCGATGTCCACCGGGTTCTCCCCAATCACTATCTCGACCTGGCCACGTGGAAGACCGTTCGACACTGGCCTGCCGGCCAGCCGGCATTCGTGTCGCCGGACCAGATTGGCGCGCAGGTGGAGAGAATCGCATCGAGGATCGAGCGTACGATCTCCGCCGTGGTCAGACACGGCCCGACCACCATGAGTCTGACGGCAGGCCACGATACACGCGTCCTGCTGGCGTGCGCCCGCCACGTCCGTCACAAGATCGAATTCGGCACACTGAGGATCCCCGACCCCAAGGCCGAACTCGATTGTGACATTGCAGAGAGGATCGCTCGCAGACACCGCCTGAACCACGAGATCTACGAATGGATCGAGGCGAGCGAAGAGGATGTCCAGGAATGGCTGTATCGGACGGGATCGTGCGCTGTGGCCGGGCGGACCATGCGCGGGGTTCGCTGTGGCCGACACGCATCTGCCCAGGTGATTTCCATCAATGGCGTGATGGGCGAACTCGGACGCCCGTACTATTGGCGCTCCAGCGATCGCGAGGGCGCCCGCCTCTCCGCCCGAGACCTGGTCGAACGCATCAATCTTCCGTCGTCCGATCTGGTCGTCCGGGAATGCGAGAAATGGCTCGCGGGCATCCCCTGTGACAATGCCTTCACGATTCTGGACTTCCTGTACCTGGAGCAGCAGCTTGGCTGCTGGGGCGGTCCGCAATTGTACGGGCATGTGCAAGACCTCGTCATTATCTGGCCGTTCAACCATCGCGATATCGTCGACGCGATGGTGCATCTGCCCGTCGAGTATCGACGGCGTCGGCGGCTGGTCCCCGATCTCGTTCGCTCCCGATGGCCCGAACTGAACAGGCACCCGATCAACCGGTATCCGGGGCTGCGTGGATTCCTGCCCAGGGTCGCCAGGAAACTGAGGCAGGTCGTCCGAAGGCGCTAGCGCTCGTGCCCTGTGCGCGATTCCTTCGGATCGGCCGCGATCCCCTGCATGTGCAATGGCAGGACAGCGGTCGTGGTGGAGGAGAGCAAAGATCAAATCGCCAAGTGCAAAAAGGCCGCAGGGGCGAATGATTATTCGCCCGTACTCATCCGCCGAAGGCGGATTCTACTTGGCCCTGGCGGTCGAACTCGGCGCCACCGTCGTCACCGCCGACCGCCGCTGGGCCCACGCCCTCCAACCCGGCCCCTTCGCCCCCCCGCTGACCGCCGCCGTGTCCATCGTGCGAACTGGGGTGTCTGTCCCCCTGCAACCTGCAGCCATCGATTATGCTATCGCAACGTTCGCATGGCGGGGACGATTGTCACACCGCCGGCACGAGAAACCGAGCCTTCGATTGCCCTCAGGCCTGTAACGCCACCAGCAGAAAAAGGGTGATCAGGACGTGCGCGCTGATGAACAACCCCAGAACGACCTTCATCAGCGTGCGGGTTCTCGCCTCGGCTTGGGGGTCCATTGTGAGGATGCGGTAAAAGGGATAGAGAAGGATCGGGAAGTACAGCAGGTTGGCGGCTGCCGTAACGACGTGTTGTATCTCGCCGCCCTTGAGCTTGATACCGAGGATGCCGCCGCCGATGATCTGCACGAGAAGGTGTGGCTGGCAGACGAGCAGTCGCAATGGCTCGAAACCTCTCCAGCCGGTTTGAGGCAGAAAGGCCGCGAGCGCCCCGAGCCCCAGGCTGCCGAGAAGATAAGGGGCCAGCAGCCAGCGCCGGCGTCTCCGAGGGCGTCCCATCCGGGCCACCTCGTTGGGATTGTACCGGTGCAACCACCGTCCCAAGAAGAAAAGGGCAGCCTCAACCGCCAGCATCGCACCCGCAAACAGAAGGGCGGCATTGCGCTCGGTTCGCTGGTCCTCATTGGCATCACGCGGCATCGCCACGAGACCGTTCACGATCCAGAGTGCCGTCAACACCGCCGCGACGACAGCCAAACCCATCAGAATCCTTCCCGTCCATCGTCGCATCCCGGCACCTTTCCGATCTGCATTGCCGAATTGCCCGCAACAGCCGCGATCCTGTCACAACCACCCGCTTGATCCCAGAGAATTCATCAAGGGATGGCCGAGCGACGGCCCCCCCTTTTCACCTGCGGTCTCACGCTATTCACTCGGCTGGCTGGCGGGCTGGTTTGGCTTTCTGTTTCGTTTGATCTCCAGGAACAGGGCGAGGGGCCAGAAGAGGCACAGCTCGGGGAACAGTACGAGGGTCTTTGCCGAACGCTTCTTCTGGTCCGGATCGCTTGCCGTATTGGTGCGGATGCACCAGGCGAAGACACCGAGTCCGGCGGCCAGGTACGCCGCAGCGAGGATGAGCCATGCCATTTTCGTTCCTTTCTCGCAGATGCACGCCGGAACGCTTGATTCACGACCGAAACACAGAATCGGCGCGCCGTACGATGCACAATCGTCTCAAGGTCTCACGCTCACGGCGCTATTGTAGCGGGACGGAGCGGACGGGCAAGGGGAAATCGTATCCGCCATCCCCAAGGCTCCGCCTTGAGGCTGCCACACGCCGATTCCGCCGCTCGTCGCTCCCTTCGGCTGCGCTCAGAGCTTGCCCTGAGTCCTGCCGAAGGGGCAGGCTCCGCTCGTCGCTCGGAGGACCGTTGGAGCGTAAATGCGTAGAAGCGTAAATGCGTTGTCCCTGCGGCCTGCGGTCTATAGTCTCCAGCCCGGCGTCTCTTCTCACCCTTCTCACCCTGCGCCGCAGGCGTCATCGTTTGACGCGGGCGTTGCCTTCCCAGATGCTCCAGATCTGGTCTTCGTCAGCGGGCAGAGCGTAATCGGTCAGCAGAGTGACGACCAGGGCGCCGGTCGCCCATCCGAACTGGGCCCACTTCTCGGGCGCCCAGCCGCGAAGGATCGCGTAGAGCATTCCGCCGACGAAGGCATCCCCGCCGCCGATGCGGTCGACGACGCCGATCTGTCGCGGCTCGATCGCGTGCCAGCGGCCGCTCTCGCTCAGCAGCGCGCCCCAGAGGTGCGTGTTGGCGTTGACGACCTCGCGCAGCGTGGTCGCGAAGACTTTTGCGTTCGGGTACGCCTTGCCGGCCCGCTCGATCATGCCCTTGAAGCTGTCGATCTTGCCGCCCAGGCCCTTGCCGCCGGCCTCGGGGCCTTCGATGCCCAGGGCGAGCTGGAAGTCCTCTTCGTTGCCGACGAGGATGTCGGCGACGGAAGCGATCTCGTGGAAGATCGCGTGCAACTGCTTCTCGCGGCCCTTCCAGAACGAGGCGCGGTAGTTCAGGTCGAACGAGATTCGCGTGCCGTGCTTCTTGGCGGCGCGGGCGATCTCCAGGCAGAAGGTCCCGGTCTCGGGCGACAGCGCCGCGATCAAGCCGGAGAGGTGCACGATCTGAACGCATTCGATGCCGAAGATGCGTTCGAGGTCGAAGTCTTTGACGTTGAGCGTCCGCCCGACCTCGCCGGCACGGTCGTTGCAGACGCGCGGGCCGCGCGAGCCGGTCCCGCAGTCGGCCAGGTTGAACTGGTGGCGGTAGCCCCACGGGCCGCCCTGCTCGACCTCGCGGGCCTCGACGTCCATGTGCCGGCTCGCCAGATCGTCCTTGATGAAGCGGGCGATCGGGCTGCCCTTGACAAACGTCGTCAGGACCTTGACGGGCAGGCCCAGGTACGACGAGACGCTGGCGACGTTGGTCTCGGCGCTGGTGGCCTGGAGGGTGAACCGGCGGCTGCAATGGAACGGCTGGCCGTTGTCGGGCGTCAGGCGGGCCCCCATGCTGGTGGGCACGAGCAGGGCATAGCGGCAGTCCTTCTTGAGTTCGATGCTCACGAGGGTCTCCTTTCGAGCTTATCCGTGACCGATGACCCGCAGCGCGGGCCACGAGCGGCGCGTTGCGAGCGAAGGCTCGGGACGCACCGGGACCATGCCTACCAAATCCCGCGCGAAACCGCAACCCCCTACCGGCGCAACGACAGGTGCAGTGTTTGTGCAGACGGCATTCCTGAGCCATTGAAGCGGCTGGGTGGCAGCCTCAATCTCGATGCACATCGGGATTGAGGCTGCCACGCGCCGATTCGTGTTGCGAGCTTGGATTTTGGGTCATTCGGGCTTGTTTCGGAATTCGGATCGGTAGGGGCGAATAATCATTCGCCCCTACGATATTCGTGCTTCTGCGGTGTGCCCGAGCGAGCAGCGCGGAAACGGTCATGCACCCACTATGGGGCCATGGCTGCGGAATCGGGCAGGAGGTAGCGGCTGGCGACGGGGGCCAGCATGGCGTCGTGGACGGCCCAGTCTTCCGAGACGGCCAGGGGATAATCGGTCGGCAGGCCAACGCCCGGCTTGCCGAGCACCAGGGCGACGTTGGTCCACTGGCGCAGGAAGCGCGACATCGTCAGGCGGACGTTGCCGCTGCTCGGGTCGGCCACGTACGCGCGGTCACCCCGGACGCCGCGCAGGACGGCGAAATGCTTGTAGCCCTCGCGCTGGAGGTGGATCAGGACCGGCCCCTGGAGCTGGGGCAGGATCTTCGGCTCCAGC
>CAZNSM010000280.1:0-5101 GCA_964575615.1 uncultured Pirellulales bacterium
CTGGCGGTAGATTTCACACTGGGTCCGCCGCGCCTGCGGCGTCGTATCCTGTTTCGCGCGTTGTGATGGACTGTCCATCGTCCGGCCTCCTGCTCTTCTTTGGGCTCGTGCCGATCAGCCGTGCCCCAGGATACCGCCAGAATGGTTGTTCCGCCACCCCAGAATTCTCCAACGGCGCCCGCTGCCCCGTGATCTGATGCCCCTCTCCTCGTACGCTACTTGCGAACCAGCAACTCCGCGTTGTCCACCCACATCACGAAGAACGGCCGCTGGGCATCCCGCTTCTTCATGTAGACCAGAAAGGGGCGGTTGAACAGGAACTCCCGGGGTGCCGCTGCGATGGCCATGAACGCTACGCTCTCGAGCATCGCGCCGGATCGATCCAGCCGGAACTCGATCGTCTGCATGGCCTCGACGATGGGCATGCTCACGTTGGCCACCGTCTTGCCAACGAGTTCGGTGAACCGATGGTCAATCCGCCAGAACATATCGGGCACGCGCAGGTCATCGCCGCCCTGGAACCATCGGGCGTGGTTGTAGTCTCTCTGCTTGCCGAACTGTTCCATGCCGCGTTGAACATGTTCGTACGTTTCGGCCAGCGAACCTTTCGGCTCGACCACCGCGACAACCACCTGATAGGGCTTGCTGTGCCGGCACAGGTCGAGCGCGTACTCTTTCATCGGGCCCCAGGGCCGATTCGGGTCTTCCCATCCCACATAGAGGATTTCCACCTGCTCGCGAATCTTCTCATATCGCGACAGGAAGGCCTCCCAGAGACCGAAGCCGGCCACGAGCGTTTCGGCGCGCTGCGAGTCGGTGAAGGTGAACCCGTCGTCGAGCTGGCGGAAGGGATGCCGGAAGGGCACGTTGGCCGTCAGGTAGGAATAGGCCAGTATGCCGCCCATGTCTTCGATACTTCTGAAATCGAGCAGTTCCCGACGAGGAAACTTGGCGCCCATTTCTCTCTCGATTCGTTCTACAATCCCGTCGCGTATCCATCCGCCGGCGGCGTAGCACGAGCCGGGTTCGAGGTCGCCGGCGCGATGTGGAGCCTTGTTCAAACGGTCGGCAAGTTCTTCTGCGCCGACGACATCGAGTGGGGCGCCGATGACGTTGTCGCGTATCTCGTTCCACGCCAACTGGAACGACGAACACCAGATCGCATTCCTGCCGGCGGGACAGGGACTGTCCAGCGTCGGGACGACGACCGTCCGTTCGAGCCGGCCCGAATCGCCTGCGAATGCCTGCTGCCTCGTGAGAGTGTCGAACCGCCGCCCCACGTAGGAGGCGAAGGGGGTCAGGCCGAACGCCTCCGCAACGGACGCCAGGGCGATGACCACGGCGCAGACGGAAGCGATCCGCGACAGCCTCGCGCCCGTGATTCTCCAGAACAGCCGCAGCGAAATCCATACCATCGCCAGACTCAGCAGGGCGATGACCACGTGCCCGACGACCCGCCATGACAGTGGCATGTACTGCAAAGGGACGCTGCTGACGGTGCTCACGATCGAAGGCACGAGCGGCATAGAGGCAAACAGCAAGCCCGCGACCAGGTATCGCCGGGCCATCGTCCGAACCGATGGATTCTCGCGGATGGCTGCGGCGACGATCTCCTGCCACCAGCCCTGTGCCGACGATACGGCTATCAAACCGAGCAGAGGCGCCACCAAGTACACAGCGAGCAGACCCGCACCACCGACCAGAACCTGAACACCCTCCACGCTGTGGCTCTGCACGTCAAAGACGCGATTCACGAGGGCGCAGACAAAGACCAGGCCGACGCCGACACAGAAGGCGATAGCGGCTGCCCGGGCCGAGTTGCCGACAGGCAACGGAAGAGGGGGATTCTCCTCGTAGGATTCCATGGCAGCTTCCTTTTGCACGAGCCGTCTCCGCATGCAAAAAAAGCCGATGGAGAGATTTGAACTCTCAACCCCGGCTTTACGAAAGCCGTGCTCTACCGTTGAGCTACATCGGCACTAAACCCGTATTATACCGGCAGGGTCGAATGCTGTAAACCCTCTTTGGCCCCGAAATCGGCCGGTGCATCATCACAATTGATTATGTCGGCCGGATCGCTTTTTCTCTTGACAGGCTTTTTGAAGAGTCTAAGGTGGCCGAAGAGACGGCTCTTTATCGCGTTTCCCGAGCGTGGGAGACGCCGACACGAACAGGGACGGCGCAACCGGAGGTCAGTGATGACCGGGCACAGGAAGGTTGCCAAGGCTGTCTTGAAGGCGGGGACGTCGCACGTCAGGGTGCAGAGGGATTTTCTGCGCGTCGGACTTCCCCGATCCGGCGTCCGCGCAACTCCGCACAGAACGCCCGCAATTGATGCGGATGTACTCGCTTCGATTGCCCCTGTCGTTCGAGGGAGTATCACTGCCGCACGAGGTTTCGCGCGCTCCGGAGCTACCGCGCCGGGTCTGCGCCCGGTCCAACCTCACCCTGTCCGCACGCGGATGCCGGTCGGCCGTGGCCGGGCATGCCGGTCTCGCGACCGTCCGTCCGCGTCCTGAGCGACCCAATCGGCTTCGACGCATGCGCAGAAAGGAGAGTGAGTGATGCGTGAGAGAGCGTTCCTCCTGATAGCGGTGCTGTTGGCTTTGGCCATCGCCGCCCCTGCCCGAGCGGCCCCCGACTTCTGGGCGGGCTTCCTGCTGAACGGCGCGTTCCGCTGGGGTCCCGGCACGGATTCGCGGTATAACGCCGACTCGAACGCCAACGCCGCCGGGTTCCAGTACGCCGAGGTCGATGGGACGACCGGCGCCGGCATCGTCGTACAGATGGAAGGGGCCGCCGGCTTCCAGGACGGCGATGAGGACTCGCAGGAGCAGGGCCTTGCCGCGGGCATGACTCAGGTCGTGGCCAACACGGGCGACGGCTCGGCGCTCGCCGTTCAGGGCGGAGCCGCAGGCCAGACGCAGACCAACGACTGCGGCACGCAGAGCCAGTACGTCAGCGGCATCCAGTACGCCTCCGTCAGCACCAGCGAAGGTGGCTCGGCCGTCGTGACGCAAACCGCTACAGTCGTCACCTACCAGAGCCAGGAATGCGGGGAAGATGAGGTAGTCCGGCAGCCATGATCACCCGGCCCGCCGCAACGACATCAGTCGCGGCGGCCGCACAGCGCCAGGCCGGCCGCCTTTCACCTCCGACGGCCGGCCTGCCCGCACCCTGAACACACAGACCCCATCGGCCCAGCGCCACATGTACAGCCTCGCCACGCTCTCTCGGCGCATCAACGCGTCCAAACGCCGCGAGATCAAAAGGCAAAATGTAAAGAGCAAAACGACAGAGTCAAATCGAAGAACCCTCCACCGTATTCCTGCGGTGTGTTTTCCACTTTCTCCTCATCTCCCCCCCACTCTCCCGCCGATATACGCGCCAGACGGAAGCACCCTTGATGACACAGCGTCAAAGAGTTCTGCACGTTCGCGCAGCTAGGTCGTGGAGCAACCAAGTACCGATAACTTGTGTGTATTGAGCTGTTGGCCTGAGATGGTTTCGCCTCGAAGGCCCCATATATCTCGGAGGTTAGCAATGAACTCGACCAAGTCCATTATTCGCAAGAGCTACATTACGCTGAGAGGCATCAACCTCGGGGCAGCTTTCATGAGTGAATCAGAATTGGTTCCCGGACAAAGGTATTCCATGGTTGTATCGGAAATCGGAGATGACTTAGCGGGAACCCTGGACAAGAGTGGATTCATCGGTGGGTTGGCAAAGATGTATAGGCTGTACGACTTGGCGGAAGGCGACGGAGTCGAAGTCGAGTACGATGGCACGATGCTACACATCACGCCGCCTTCTGACAAACGCCGGTCTCCAGAACATGCGGAAGAGGCAAGCCAGGATTCTGGCGAAGTAGAATCAGAAGACGGTGACTCTGTGTTTGACCGACAATCCCTGCGTCACGTACACATTGAGACCTATGCGCCGGGAAACCTCAGGAACTGGACTCCGCGAACGGAGCCGGATGTGTACATGGTATTCGGAGCGCTTGCCGAGTATACAGACTATCGCTATTGCTGTGGGGTCAATCAGGCCCTCATTGACCAGCTTGGCTATGAAGCAGATGCGAAGCCGGACGCTGTTCTAATCGACCGTGCAACGGGTCAGTACTTGATGGCAGAGTTCAAGGTGAACTCAAAGGATTTCACGAGCAATCACAAGAAAGATGATGTCGATGTTCTCGTCTGTTGGAGTCACGACAATACGGATTTGTCCGTATTGCCTCCGACCATCGTAGACCTCAAGACGTTGCTGGAGACGGCGATCAAGGAGGGCAACATTGACGTCTGATCAGGACTACGGCGTATTGGCTCTTGAGGAGCGATGGTCGGCCGGTGGCCGGATTGTTGGCTACTTCGGCGGGTGTTTTTCGAGACGGCGGAGGTCGATCTGGTCTTTGTCTCGTCCCGTGGCGCGCTTGTTCCTGACGAGGTCGTCGTAGGACAGGACGGAGATGGGCAGGCCCTCCAACTCGACGGTCTGCCGGTGTTCGTAGGCGTGCTCGAATTCCACGCCGCTGATGGCCGTGATGATGTCGATCCGCCGGGGCGCTACGCCGATCTGAAAGACGAGCCCCGGCTTGATGAAATCGTCCTCCGTGATCGTGTGGAGTGGAGCGCCGAACGACTCTAACGCGCGGTAGACTCTCCTGGAATTCTCGGGGGATGGCTGGACCCAAATGTCGATGTCGGCCGTAGCCCGAGGGTAGCCGTGAGCGCCCATCGCATAGGCCCCGACGAGGAGAAACTTAACCCCGTGGTCGCACAAGGCGCACAACATGTCTCTGTAGTCGTCGTTCAACGCAGTCTCGTCCCTGTAGCGACCAAACTTCGGCGGTCAGCTCCCACATGAAACTCAGACGCTCCGCGGGGGATGCGTCCATGTAGTCATCGTCCTCGTCGGTGATCGGTTTCAGTCTGACTTGGTCTCTCTGCAATCGAATCATGCCGGTATTATACCACACGGGCAACGCTGTGGCTAATCGAAGTGTTCGTCGGCGGGGTCGAAGGGGGGGATGCAGACGTTGACGATGCGGAGGTCTCCGACGGCGCGGTGGCGGCAGGGGGGCCTGATGAGGATGGTGCTG
>CAZNSM010000281.1:0-5066 GCA_964575615.1 uncultured Pirellulales bacterium
GCCACCGCCATGAACATCAGCAGCAGCCCCAGGGCGCCTGCGGCTACGGTCGCCTTGAGCCAGCGAGAGTATCTGGCGTATCCGGGATCCTCGTCCTCGAACTCATAGTAGATCTCGTCCAACTCGGAGTCGTTGCGGGGCCGCAGCCATATCCTGGCGTAGATATGGGCGGCCAGCGATCCCAGGATGAGGAAGCCGCCGAGGATATACATGGTCCGTGCCACGATCAGCATGCACCCATCCTACGCCGTGTCCGGCCCGGCCCAAAGCAAAAAAAGACGCGGCGCGCGACCCGTCGCGCCGCTGCGGAGGTGTGTGAAAATATCCTGGCAGCCGTGTGGCAGCCTCAAAGCGTAGTGCAACGGAGCTTTGGGGATGGCGAATGGGAGGGGCACATCCGTACGGAAAGGCCTCTGCGATGCGATCCATCCCCAAGTCCTGCGGATCTTTCGACGTCGCTCAAGACAGGCTTTGAGGCTGCCACGCCTGGCTGTTTGCGCCCTCAAGGGAGTGCTGCCCTGAAATCTTGACAGACACGCGCTGCGGAGGTGCGGATTGACAGGGCGGCAGGCGACTGTTATCGTCCGTGTTCCCGAGAACGCATAGCCAATTCCATGCGATGACAGGCCGCCGGAATATGAAGACAATCGATCTGCGAAGCGACACCGTGACACTGCCGTCGCCTCAGATGAGGCAGGCGATCTATGAGGCCGAACTCGGTGACGATGTGTTCGGCGAAGACCCGACGGTACAGCGATTGGAACGAAGACTGGCGGATCTCGTCGGCAAGGAGGCCGCTTTGCTGGTCGCCAGCGGAACGATGGGCAACCTCGTCTGTGTTCTGACGCACTGCGGCCGGAGCGACGAAGTGATCCTCGGGGACCAGTCACACACATTCTACTATGAGGCTGGCGGAATCAGTGCCCTTGGGGGCATCCACCCCCACACGGTCCCGAATCAACACGATGGGACGCTGCGGCTGGAGGACATCCGCGCGGCGATTCGTCCGGACAACGTGCACTTTCCGCGAACGCGCCTGGTCTGCCTGGAGAACACGCAGAATCGATGCGGCGGGGCGGTCCTGTCGGTGGAGTATACACAGGCCGTTGCAGCCCTCGCCCACGAGCATGACCTCGCGATTCACCTCGATGGGGCGCGTATCTTCAATGCGGCCGTGGCTCTGGGTGTTGACGTCAAGGCCCTCACGCAGGCGGTCGATTCCGTGAGCATTTGCCTGTCGAAAGGACTGGCCGCGCCGGTCGGCTCGGTCATCTGTGGCTCGAAGCGGTTCATCGAAGAGGCGCGGCGCACCCGCAAGATCCTTGGCGGCGGCATGCGGCAGGCGGGAATCATCGCGGCGGCGGGCATTGTGGCGCTGGAGACGATGGTCGACAGAATTCGGCACGACCACGACAATGCCGCCCGCCTCGCTCAAGGCATCGCAGGCCTGAACGGACTGGAGGTCGACTTGGCCGGGGTGCAGACCAACATCGTGTACTTCGACGTGGTGCGCGCAGGGCTGTCGGCCGAAACGCTCGTAACACGACTGGCGGGGAAAGGCGTTAGAATGCTCTGCTCCGGACCCGGCCGGGTTCGAGCGGTCACACACTACGGCATCGAGCGGAACGACATCGACGAAGCCCTCTCGGCGCTGACCGGTTTGATGGCCGCCTCCTGACGCTCAGTCATTGTCCCGCCGGTAGACGATCCGACCGCCGACGACTGTTGCATAGACCGAAAGGTCCTCGTCGAGGAGCACCAGGTCCGCATCGTATCCCGTCTGGATCGATCCGGTTGTCTTCGCACGTCCCAGGACAGATGCCGCGTTCTCCGTCACCGTGCGGATCGCCGTCGCCACCGAACACCCGGTGAAGCCCACCAGGCGAGCCAGCATCCGATTGAGGCCCACCGCGGTTCCAATGAGCGTGCCGTCCTTGTATCGGGCCGCCCCGTTTCGGGTTTCGTACGGAATCCCGTTGTAGACGTATCGGCCATCGGGCAGGCCCAGCGCCTGCATGCCGTCCGTGATCGTGATGAATCGGCTCGGGCCCATGGCCGCAAACGCCAGCCGCAGGACCGACGGGTGGATGTGCACGCCGTCGGTGATCGCCTGAACCGTCACATCCGACCGCTCGAAGATCGCCCCCAGAGGGCCGGGGTCCCGGTGATGCAGAGAGGGCATCGCATTGAACAGATGGGTCACGTGGTTGATCCCTGCGTCGAAACCGGCCAGCGCCTCGTCGTAGGTCGCGTGAGTGTGCCCCAGCGAAGCAACGATGCCGCGATCCGCCAGGGCCCTGACCACCTCCAGTCCGCCGGGCAGTTCCGGGGCGACCGTCATCATGGCAAGGCCGCTGCCGGTCCTGGCAAGAATCTCCTCCAGGGCCGAGGGGCTTGGGTCCGCAAGACAATCGGGCTGGATCATGCCCCGCTTACGCAGAGAGATGAAGGGGCCCTCGAGGTGGATGCCGAGCAGACGGGCGCCGCCGAGGTCGCGGCCGATACACTCGGAGGCGACTTCCAGATGGCGATTCTCCTGACCGATCTTGTAGACTGTCGTCGCCAGATAGGAGGTGACGCCGCAACGGGCGCACGCCTTGGCGATCGTTGCCAGCGCCTCGGGTGTCGCGTCCAGGACGTCGGCGCCGCCGGCGCCCTGGATGTGCACGTCGATGAACCCCGGCGCCAGAAGCCGGCCACCGGCGTCGAGCACCTGCTCCGTGGCCGCAGGGGGCTGCCCGGTCCCGATCCATGCGATGCCGCCGTCCTGTATGAGCACATTGCACTGCCCATCGGTGGGGGGAGCGTCGTATCGCCTGCAGTTTCTGATCAGCAGTGATGCCATGATTGTCTCATCCCTATTCTCTCTTGGCCCAAGCGATTCCCGCCCGCAGCGGCGCGAGCGAACCGCCAGGATACGGTCAAGGGCGCCGTCCCGCAACCCCGTAACGGCCGTTAGCCGGCCGGAGGGCGGTTTTGTTTGACCCTCTGGCCCGTTTCCGCTATCGTGACTCGCGCAAAGTCCGGCTGTGACGCGCGTGTATGCGCGTCGCGCCACGATGACAGCAAATCCGCATTTTCAGACAGGAGGCAATGCGGTGCGACACGGAATTCCCATCGCCGATGGCGTCTACTGGGTCGGCATGAACGACCGGAAGACGAATCTGTTCGAGTCCATCTGGCCCATCCCACGGGGGGTCTCGTACAACTCCTACCTCCTGATGGACCAGAAGACTCTGCTGGTCGATACGGTCAAGGACCTCTCGGTGAACGAGTATCTGACGCGGCTGAAGAGTCTTCTGGGCCCGGACCGGCGGATCGACTACCTCGCGATCAACCACATGGAGCCCGACCACTCCGGCAGCGTGCCTGTGCTGCGGCGGATCTTCCCGGCCATGAGGATCGTCGGCAGCAAGAAGACCGCCGAGTTCCTCAAGGACCTCTACGGGATTGCGGATAACGTTCAGGTTGTCAACGACGGCGAGGAACTGAGCCTGGGGCGGCGCACGCTGCGCTTTTACATGACGCCGATGGTGCACTGGCCCGAGACGATGATGACCTACGAGATCACCGACGGGATTCTGTTCTCGGGCGACGCCTTCGGCGGGTTCGGATGTCTGGAGGGCGGCATCTTCGACGACCAGGTTCAACTCGAATACTTCGAGGACGAGATCCTCCGTTACTTCTCGAACATCGTCGGCAAATACTCGCCCATGGTGCAGAAGGCCATCCAAAGGCTGGGCAGTCTCAACGTGAGAGTGATTGCAGCTACGCATGGCCCGATCTGGCGGAGCCGGCCGGAGCACATCATCAGCCTCTACGACCGCTGGAGCCGCTACGAAGCCGAGCCGGGCGTGGTCCTCGTTTTCGGGTCGATGTACGGCAGCACCCAGGTCATGGCCGAATCGGTCGCCCGTGGGCTTGCGGACGCGGGACTCAAGTCGGTCCGGATGCACAACGTCTCGACGACCCACGTTTCCTATCTCATCCAGGACATCTGGCGTTATCGAGGTCTGGTTCTCGGCTGTCCGACGTACGATGCGAGCGTCTTTCCGCCGATGGATGCGCTGCTGAGGCTGCTGAGCACCAAGCGGATCGCCAAACGCATCGTCGGTCTGTTCGGCAGTCACGGCTGGGCCGGGGGCGCGGTCCAGGCGATGGCCGGTTTCGTCAAGGACAACGGGCTCGAGCTGGTCGAGCCGACGGTGGATGCCAAATTCGCAGGAACCCCTGAACAAATCGAACAATGTCACGAGTTGGGTCGAAGAATGGTCGAGCGTCTCGGCGCACAGAGCGAATGAGGCTGCACCAGGGAAGACCTCTCGTGCCGGAGTGGTTACGATGACAGACAAGCAACGAAGCTGGGAAAAACGGCTGGCCGCCAAACCCGATGAGCTGACGGTCAACTACGTCGAGTCGCTGTCGTATGACACGCGGCTCTACAAATACGACATCGTCGGGTCCATCGCGCACGCCACGATGCTGGCCGAGCGAAAGCTGATCACGCAAGCGGAGCTGAAGGCCATCAAGAGCGGCCTGATCGAGATCAGCGAAGAGATCGAAGCGGGGCGGTTCCGGTTCGACAAGGCCACCGAAGACATCCACATGGCGATCGAGGCGGCCTTGATCGAGCGGATCGGCGAGCCCGGCAAGAAGCTGCACACCGCCCGCAGCCGCAACGATCAGGTGGCCACCGACGTCCGGCTGTGGCTGCGCGACGAGATCGAGGGCCAGCAGGCCGCGATCGTGCAGCTTCAGCAGGCGTTCGTTCAACTGGCCGCCAGGCACGACAACGACCTGATGCCCGCCTACACCCATCTGCAACGGGCACAACCGATCGTCATCGGCGCGTATCTGCTCAGTTTTGTCGAGCAGCTCGAACGGGATTTCACGCGCCTGACCAACTGCCGCAACCTGCTGAACGTCTCGCCGCTCGGCAGCGGGGCGATCGCCGGTTCGACGCTGGCCATCGACCGGGTCAGCACCGCCAGGCAGTTGGGTTTTTCCGACATCGCGTACAGCAGCATCGACGGGATCAGCGACCGCGACTTCTGCGCCGAGTTCAT
>CAZNSM010000282.1:0-5063 GCA_964575615.1 uncultured Pirellulales bacterium
TTTTTTTTTGGGCCGGGCCCCCTCCCTCTTGTGGGGTGTGTTGGGCGGGGGCCGGGGGGTGGGGGGGGGGGCGGCCCCCCCCCGGCGGGGGGCCCCCCCGGCCCCCCCCCCCCCCGCCCCCCACGACGATGATTGCCAACCAGTAGTACCCGGCCCCTTTGTCAGAAGGAGCCCCGCGGCGCCATCTCATTGAACCGGCTTGCCGTAAACGTCAACCTCGATGTAGTGATTCAGGTCGTTGCTGGTGTTGCCGTTGCTGTAGAGACGAACGTAGCGGCCCTTGGGCATGCCCTGCGAGACGCAGTCGATCAGCTCGCCTTCGGACGTTTCGGTGTAGTGCATGTCCTTGCCGATGCCCAGGCCGGCGGAGTTGTCGATGTCATTGTTGAACACCGTGGTGACGCCGGTGATGAAATCCTTGTCGTTAGAGATCTGGACCACGACGTCGAAATACACGCGCGGCTGCTTGTGATAATGCCACACGACGATCGCGGCGATCTCCGCCTCCTGCTCGAGGTCGATCGTCACATGCTGTACGAACGGGCCCAGTTCGACATAGCTGCCGTCTGCGGCTTCCTTGTCGCCGTCGGTGATCATCTCGATGTCGCCGATGATCGGCTCTTCATCGCTGGCCGAGACCGGCTTGTTCAGCGACAGGAGCTTGCAGCCGGCCGGCGCCAGAAACGGCGGACGGGCCTTGCCGGAGGGCTTCCTCAGGTTGGGCACGCGGGTATCCTGCGGCGTTCCTACGAACATCGGCTTGGGCAGCTTGATGTCGAGGGGAACCATGTCGCCCGCCGCCTTGACGGCCTCCTTGACTTCCTCGACCGCCGCCTTCACTTCTTCCTTGGCCGCCGCAGCCACCTCCGTGGCCTTCTCGGTCACGGCATCGGCCACCTTGGCTGCCGTCGAGGGCGCGTCCGTCTGAGCGGGCGTCTGCGTCGTCGGCTGCTGTGGGGCCGGGGCCGGCTCCTGCTTCTTGCACGACGGGCCGAAGCACAGAGCCACGACGAGTAACGCCAGAGAGATTGACTTCATCATCGAACCTACATTCCTCTTTCCCATTTCCTTGACCTCAACAAGTCCAGAGTTTCGTGTCGTTGTTTCGCTGACTCGGCCCACGCTACTGGCGCCGGCCCCGACGGTTAGGAACAGGCATGGTATCCGCCTGCCTCTGCTTTGTCAAGTTGCGCCGCAGGGGATTTTGTTACATCGACGGGGCGTTTCTTCCTGCGATCCGCTGCCGACTCCGCGCCCGATGGAGACAAAAAAACAGGGGTTTGACCGAGATCAAACCCCTGCCATACACACGCAATGATGCAGCGGAACCGTGGATCGTCCGCGCAGCTATTTCGCTTCGGCGCCCGCCATCGGCACCACCGGCGGCTGAAGCCCCGCCTTGGCGAGAACGAAGTAGATGACCGCACCGACGATGAAGGCCACCAGCGGCGCCGCCGGGATGTTGGCCAGCCCCACCAGCGGTGCGATGCCCACAATGAATCCGACGGCCCATGAGATCCAGCCGGCCTGGTTCCAGCCCTTGCGAGGACCAGCCCATTTCTTGCCGGCCAGGAAATAATCGACCATCATCGCCCCGCAGATCGGACCGAACGACGCCCCGATGATACCAAAGACACTGGCGAGGTCTCCGGCCCAACCGGTGACTGCCAACAGAGCGCTGACCGCTGCGCCAATCCCGACCGAGACCGAAGGGTTCACCTTGGGCATGGTCGTCTTGAAACTGTTGGCCGCGATGAACGACGAGAAGCAGGCCGACGGGAAGGCGGCAACCGCCAGCAGCAAGCCCATCCACTTGCCGGCAGCGGTAGAACCCATCAGAGAACTCATGAAGCCGGGGTCTGCGGTGTTCAGGCCGTACGTACCCAGAAGCCCGAACGCACCGGCAGCGATCAGGACGGATGCCCCGCCGGCAAGAATGATGATCAGCGCAATACCCACCAGGCCACCCATCTGAACATCCTTGGCGTCTCTGCTGTTCGTGCCGAAATCCACGCCCGCCGCGCCGGCGGTGGCAAAGAACCCGACGATGTAGCTGATACTCAGCGCGATGACGCCAAACACACTCAGGCCGGTACCGGAACCCTCCGGAGCGGCGGCCACCAGCTTGGCCGTGTCAAAATCGCCAAGGCCGCCCAGCGCCTTGACCAGCAGAAGAACCAGGATCACCACCGGAATCAGAGGCAGGTAGGTGGCCACCTTGGCAACGTACTGAATGCCCTTGAGGGCGACAAAGGCTGCCAGGGCCGCCCAAAGAACGGCAATGATTTTCTGCGCTACGGGATTGTTGTTGAACAGCGGCGCCAGGGCCATCGAGGAGGCGTACGCATTGACACCCAGCCACCCAAACTGCAGGATGCCCATGAGGAAACCGGGCATGAGCAGGCCACCCTGTGTCCCGTAGGTCGAACTGCCCACAACATAGAGCGGCAATCCCGTCTGGAGTCCCAGCATCCCGGGGACCAGATAGAACAAGAAGTGGCACAGCAGGGCCGAGATGACCAGTCCCAGCAGCGCCACGCCGATGCCCTGCGACAGGATGCCGCCGGCCACGCCGGCCCCGCCACTGGCCACCGCACTCCAGAAGACAAACCACAGGAAGATGCCCGCGTAGGTCGGCGCGGTGTTCTTGTACCAGGGCGCCCGGTTCGTGGGCGGGTTGGCCTTGGCCATACTCAGATAACTTGGTAATACTCCGTTGCTCATGATCGGCTCTCCTAAATCAAATACCCCGACTCACTTACGTCCACACATAGAATCGGCACACGTACACCGTCCGCAATAGGCAAAGTGGGGTATAGACACCAGAGCCGGGCCGGACATAGACCTGATCCTCTGCTGCACGCGCTTTCTCCCCATGCCCCTGAGCCGTCGCGTCGGCCGTCAAACCCAAATCACGCCCAGACCGGTCCGCTTCGGCCGGCGGGCGTGAAGAACTCAGAAACAGGCCTCACGGCCCTGAAAATGCGGCTCGCGCCGCACACACCTTACTGCGCGATTCGCACCCGTACAGACAGATAGGTAAGAACGATCACCGCAACGAAGAACACGATGGACGTCCAGCGATGGACCGTCAAGGCCAATTCCTGGTAGTGCGTCCCGAACAGCGGCAGCATGCTCAGCACAATCGAAAGGATCAGGGGCAGCGCCAGAGCGACGACGGCCCAGAATGCGACCTTCTGGACGGTCGTTGCGCACTTGCAGCGTTCGTGGGGTTCCGGGATGTGCAGCCGGGTCACGCGGCGTAGCAGCCGCTGCAGGCACGGGCAGTCGTCCCCGGCAAAACGATAGCGGCTGGCCCACGTGATGGCCAGGATCGCCAGACAGATGGCGAAGATCGGTGCAAACGTGGCGTGGATCATCATGAGGTAGCCGGAGATGTGCGGCTCGCCTTGCACCAGCAGCGGCCAGAAACCCGTGATGGCCAGAACCAGAAAGCACACCACCGTCAGTAGATAGCACAGCTTCTTGAGAGCGCCCAGCAGACTGTTGCGCTGCTCGATCAGCAGAAGACTGAAGACGTGGACGATTCCACGAACGATGCCCGCGCCGCCCCGGCACTCCGAACTGGCCGGAAAGGTGAACCAGTGGACGACCACACCCACAAAGGTGGCCAACAACACAAGAATCGCTATGGTCTGAAACATCCTGATCACTCGTCCAAGTAGAGTCTATTCGTCTTCCGCCAGAACCTTGGCAATGGCTCCCAGCGCCTTGAGCCCGTACAGCAGCAGCACCACGCCCAGGATGGCCGACGCCCCGAGCGCCACAACCTTGAACCACGGCCGAAACACGAACGACGCCGAGAACGCCCACGCGTAGAACGGACGGATCCCCTGGAAGCCGACCATTTGCTTCGTCGCCACGATTTCGGATGCGACCGGGCTGTCGACGAGCAGCTTGCCGAAGAAGAACGGCGAGTCCGTCGCATGGCAGTCGGTGCAGTACCGGATTCCCAGCGACTGCGGGGCCGGACGAACCGCGTGAGCCAGCGGCCACATGTAGGGCTTCGCCGCCGGATGATCCGTCTGCTCTTGGATCTCGCCCGCTTCGTTTAGAGAATACAGCGAGCCGCCGGCAATGTAAACGGCGTTGGCGTCCGCCGCCTCCGATAGCGCCTTGAGAGCGCCGGCGATCTGCTCCTTCGATAGCCCCGGCCAGGTCCCGCTGGCAGTGCCCTCGATCTCACCAAGAGCGCCGCCGACAGCCTTTTCGACTACGGCCAACTCGATGGGAGTCACCTCATCGGCGACGCGCTTGCCCCAGAAGGCGGGCCAAGTCGTCTTGTGCGGGCCGATCTTCTCGCCGTCTTTGGCAAAGACCGGTGAGAAGATGTGCGGCACCATCTCTTCGGCCTTGTTCACGTTCGGCGTGCCCAGGCGATGGGCGCGAGACGTTTTGGTGAAAACGGCCTCGTTGCCCGGCCACGGACCGGAATGGCACGCGGTGCAGGTCAGACGCTCGAAATGTACCGGAGGCAGACCCACGTGCACAGGCACCGGCGCCCCCAGACGGGCCGCCTCAGGCACGCCCGATCCTTCGGGCAGATGGCATCCCTCGCACGTCGTCGTCGCCACGAGGAGATTGTCGGAGACCTCGCCCTCGCCCGGATAGCCCCGCACGATGTTGTGGTCGATGGCGTTGCGATGGCAATCGACGCATGTCAGGCCGGCCTTCAGATGGACGTCCTCCTCGGACGACCACTTCTCGGTCTTCTCCTCGCCGCTGAAGTAGACATCCGAATGGCAGTAGTAGCACCGCTCGTTCGGCGCCTCGCGGACGATGTCGAACAGCACCTGGTTGTCGGCATCGAACGCCCCTTCGTGGTACACCACATGCGGCTCTTTTTCGTCGCCCTCGGGCATGAACGGGTCGAACGCCTCGGTCATGTCGGCCGCCGACCCCTTGACCGAAGCGAACTCGCAGGCGCCGGCCGCCGCCCAGCGGTAGTTCTCCTTGACCGCGATCTGAACCGCCCAGCCGTTGACGCCTCCCATGTCCTGGCCGTAGTGGCCGTTGTGGCAGGCCAGGCAGTTGATCGGGAG
>CAZNSM010000283.1:0-5041 GCA_964575615.1 uncultured Pirellulales bacterium
GACATCTCTTCGAGGCTCGACGAGGTCTCCTCAAGTCCGGCGGCCTGTTCGGTGGCGCCTTCGGCCAGGGACTGCGAGGCCGAAGACACCTGTCCGGCCGCCGCCGCCACCTGCTCGGAGCCTTCCGTCAAGCTCTCGATGATTTTGCGGATGGGCCGCGTGATCGAGTGGGTGATGAAAACCGCCATGAGGATGCCGACCAGAATGGCGACCGACAGGCCGATGATCATGGTTGTCGAGGCCGTTGCCAGCGAATTGGCGGCTTTGTTTGAGCTGTCCTTTGTGTCTGTTATGCTGTGCTCGGCCGTGTATTGAGCGGCCTGGAGGACTTCGTCGCCTGCGACCTGGCGTTTCTTGTCGGTTTCCGTGCGAGCCAACCAGTTCGTTAGATAGCGGTGCATGGAGCCCAGGTAATCGTCGCCGGCTTTGCGGCAGCCGTCGATCTGTCTGAGGTTTCGTTCCAGCTTCGTCAAGGTTCTGAGCTCGTCGAGCTTGGCCGTGACCTGCTCGAACGTCTTCTGCGTCTGCTGGAACAGCTTGGGATCTCTGGTGGCGATGGCCTGCCAGGTTCCAATGCGGATTGCGTCGCCCATCTTGACAATGTCGTTGCAGAGGACCGTTTTCTTGACACGCTCTCTAAGCTTGTCAACGCTGCCCGTTGTCTCGGTTGAAGCGCCGTCATCAGTTCGCGCCTTGAGAGCGGTCGCTATTTCCTGATCCAACATGTTCATCTGATCGGCAAGGAACTCGGAGCAGTTCTTCATGAACTCCTCGGCTGCGATCAGCATCGCTTCTTTCTCCTTCTGCATGGCGACAGTCGCTGTGACCGTGTCGTTCAGCAGTCGCTCATAGTCGGCGGCTTTGGTCGCGGCTGCGGCTATATTCTGCTGCAGGACGGGGAGATCGTACTTCGCCGCGTGCTCTTTTGCTTCGGCTATGTGTTTTTGCACATCCTGGAGATAGGTTTCACCTGAATCGAGGTAATCCTGTTCCTCGGACAGGGCGTATCCGCGGACATGGTACATCGTCTGGAGTGCGGATCGCTCGATGTTGTTCGCAACAGCCACTTCCGGGACGTTCTTCTGAGCCAACTTGGCCGTGGTGGACTTGACGGAGAGCATGCTGAAGACCGCCAGCGTGCCCAAGGCCGCCGCGATAAGAACCAACGTGGCGAATCCCAGTGCGATTTTCGTGCCCAGTTTCATCTTCTTGAACATGATTCTTCCTTTCACTCTGATGATGGTTGTTGTCGATGGCATGACGTCGTTATGCGCTCTGCGTGATTACTCCATTGTTGCCGTCAGGTTGGTCCCGGCCAGGACCTTGTCGATGTCCAGCAGGATCTTGACGCGGTCTCCGACCTTGGCCATACCGAGAATGAAACTGGTGTCTACGGAGGAGCCGAACTGCGGAGCGTTCTCGATGTTGTCGCCGCGGATGTCGAGGACCTCCTGCACGCGATCGACGGTGATGCCGGTGCTGAACGTTCGTCCGCCCTGGGCGATCTCCACGACGATGATGCAGGTCTGCGGAGTGATTTCGGTGGTCTCCATGCCGAACTTGGCGCGCAGGTCGATCACGGGGATGACCTGGCCGCGCAGGTTGACCACTCCCTTGACATGCGGGGGCGTCTGGGGGACGGCGGTGACATCGATGTACCCGATGATCTCGCGCACTTTGAGGATCTCCAGCCCGAACTCTTCCTGGGCCAGGGCAAACGTAAGGTACTTGCCCTCCCTGTGCGTGGCGGCCGCGTCTGTGGCGGCCATCGTGGTGGCTGCGTGGGTCATAACCAGTCTCCTTCAATTTCGAAACGTGTCTTGGGCCGGGCCCTTGAGGGCCGAGACAAGCAAGGTAACGCCCGGAGATGGTCCGGTTCTCCGGGGGACATCGAACCGTCCGGCGGGCCGGCGCGCGGGCCCTTCACGCCGATCTTCCCGTCTGACGGATGTTCCTGATCGCATCGCCTGCGCCCACAACCCGGGCACGGCGGCCAGAATCTCCAACGTTTTGGCTCATCGCCTTGGCCTTCCCAAAAATCCATACGACAACCCCCTTTTCCTTTGTTCTGCGACCGTCTACACTGATGCCGTCGTTTCGTGAGCACGCTACAGACGAAACCGTGTGACATCTGTCACACCATCGCGTGCCTTCTCGACGAAAGAGAGACGCTCAGGAGGGTGGATGACTTCTCGCAGGTTTCACTTCTAACACAATCCGCACAGGACGACTCCGCCATATAACCTCTATCCAGGGGTCCGCGTTCGCGACGATGTCTCGACCCCGTTGTCGCATTGTGCCTATCGTGTACGGAATGACTCTTCTTCATGGAATTTCCGGAAATCATGTTGTGTGGCCTTCGGCCGACATAGGGATGTCGTGCTCCCGTACGCAAAGCGATGTGGAAGTGCTTCACAAAGCCTGTGCCAGCGAATGGGAGAAACGGATCGATGCGCCGAAAGAGATGTCGCCGGGAGAGCAACCATGAGCAAGAGGCAAGCCCCAGAACAGATCCTTGAGGTGTTGCGCCGAATGGAGGCGGCCCTGGCCGCAGGCAAGACCGTGACAGAAGCGTCCGGGGACTGCGGCGTCGGCCTGGCCACGTACTACGTGTGGCGCCGAGATTACGGCGGCATGACGCCGCACCAGCTCAAGCGGGTCATGCAACTGGAAGCCGAACAGCAGCGATTGCGGAAGCGGATCGAGGATCTGTCCGTCGATAGCGAGATCCTTCGAAAGGTGCTGTCCGAGCAACTGGGTAGTCCGGCGGCCCGGCGCCGCGCGGTGCAACTCGCCCGACACTTGCTTGGGGTCTCGGAGCGTCGGGCCTGTGCGGCGCTGGCGGTGCCGCGCAGCTCACATCGTTACGAGGGGGCGTCGAAGAAGGAGACCGCCGCTCTGGTCGATGCAATGCGACGTCTGCGCGACAGCCACCCTCGCTACGGCTACCGACGCATCGCCGCGCTGCTGCGAGAGGAAGGCTGGTCGGTCAGTGACATCCAGGTGTACCGGCTCGGGCGCCGAGAAGGCCGCGGGTCGGCCCAGTGACACCATCATGATGAGGACGATCCCGTCGGTCGAGCAGCCGGTTTTCTGGCACAGGCTGGCACATCTTCGCGCAGCGGAGGGGCTTTCTGCGGGCGCCGCAGCGCGTGATTCGCATCGTCACGGAAGTGGCCTTTTGCGCCACCGAGATCATCGGGGGTGTCCCATAACTCGATCCCTTGTCGCTTTCCGCGTGAAGGATTTTCCGCGCGACACCGGTTGTGGAGGACACCCTCTGCGGCCTTTTGCATCCGCCGGACCGCGCGAAGGATTGCGGAGAACGCGACTTTTTCTGTAATCTGGAGGGTCGCGGATTGTCTCTATGGTGGAACCGGATGGCGGAGTCGGCGTTTGGATCGACACAGCGACACAGACCTGGTCGGGGCGGTGCGGCAGGGGGACCGCTCGGCGTACGCCGAGCTGGTCCGGAGGCACTACGGCAAGGTGTTTGTGGTGTGCTTTGCCGTGCTCGGCAACGTCCACGACGCCGAGGACGTGGCGCAGGATGCGATGATCGCAGGGCTTCAGAAGCTTCGCCAGCTCCGCGACGGCGGGCAGTTCGGCCCCTGGATCGCGCAGATCGCCCGGAACCTGAGCATCAACCTCGTTCGCAAGAAGACGGCGGCTGAAAGGGCGTTGAACCGTAAGGCGGCGCCGCCAGTCGGTTGTCAGCGGGTTATGTCTTGGTCGGTGGCCTGCCGGGGTGGTCGGGCTAGGTCGCGTTCGGCGCGGACGGCCTCTTCGAGCCGATGGCCCAGGTGGAAGTACTTCATCGCCTGGAATCGCTCCTTCGGTCGCTGCTGGTAGAACGGGCCCTGGATCACGGCGGTGAAACCGTGTCTGCCTCGGTGCTGCGTGGATATCCCGGGGTAGGCGGGTCTGCGTTGGAACGCGGCCTCTACCATCAACTGCTCGGCGACCCGTTCAATCTCATAGACCGTTCTGCGTTTGAGCCTGTCGTCAATGCCTCCATATCTGACGTTGTCGGACATCTCGTCCAGGACCGGCTCGATCTGTTCGAGGCGCAGCTTGAGCTTGGCGGCCAGGCGCGTGCGTTCGTTCGCGGTCCAGGGGAACCTGAACGTGGGCCAAAGAGGGTCGTCGACATAGCTGTGGAAGATGGCCTCCTGCTCCGCGAACGTCTTGGCGACGTCGTTGGGGCCGACGAGAGCGGCCAACTCGTACCGGGCCAGCAGCGCGTTGACCTGTGATTCGAGGTGGGCCGCAAGGCTATGATACTGAGCGCGCAGTACCTCGTGATCATCGGGCGTGGAGGTATCGCAGAATGACAGGGCCAGGAACGTCGCCAGGACCGGCTGAATCGGCTCGGTGTTCTTACAGACGACGAGATACGTGTGGGAGAAACGGCGGACCGAATCAGTGAGTGTGACCGGATCGCCACAGAAGGGGCCGTCTCCAACGAGCAGATGCAGAAGGTCGAGCACCCCGTCTACGAGCGCGTCTTTCTGGCCCCTGTCGCCATCCTGCTCCGGCAGTGTCAACCCCTGCTCCAGGATGACGCGAACATCCTGCATGCTCAGAGCGCCTCGCAGAGGGCCAATCTCCGATTGCGCGAGATACTGCCTGACGCCGGCGCACGCGGTGGACAGATCGAACGGTTCTGTCTGGGTAGCCACCCGCGTGGCTTCATACCTGGCCAGCAAGGCGGCAGCGCCTGCGGACTCGGCCCATGGCTGACGGCGAATGGTCTCGAACAGTATCTCGCCATAGCGGAATCGTCTGTTCGCCTGGATCGCCGGTATGAGGCGGTCGAGGCACTCCACGACGTCGGCTCCCATGTGCGCCACCATCTCCTGAAGCAGCGGTTCCCACGTCGCACGGAACTGCTGCGGATACTCCGACTGCATCTTACCGCTCACTTCCGCCATCTCCAGAAGCGCATGATGGGGCTTCACCGTGTCATCCTGACACAGGCCGGCAGCCATGGCGCGCAATGCCTGATCGATGCGATCGAGATCGCGCGCGACGAACGCCG
>CAZNSM010000284.1:0-5013 GCA_964575615.1 uncultured Pirellulales bacterium
GTCGTGCGGATGAAACGCCGGCCGGCAACGAGTATCACTGCGAAGCTGCGCGTGGTGGATCATCCGCCAGTGGTGGCCGCCATCCTCGGAGAGATAGGCGGCGCTCATGTCGCAGTTGAGCATCATGAGATTCGGGTCGGCCGGCGAGATCGAGGGCGAGAACATCCCGCCCCCGCCCGAGAGCCCCACCGGCGTCCAGGGGATTCCCGCCCGGGATGCCGATGCAGACACGGACAGCTCCAGGCACACCAGCAGCGACCATGACGAGAGAAATTGCATGACCGGCCCCTTCCCATTCTGGAATCGACGTGCGAACCTGATCGATTACAGCATAGCGGAATCGACAGGCAACGGTCAATGCTGGCTCCGGGCGTTGATCAGGGCGGCCAGGAGGAGGTGGCGGAGCCGGTCGGTGTCCATCGCATCGAGATAATCGTCGGTGAAGTCGAGTTTGAAGCGCCCGCGGAAGTTCTTGATCCGGCTCTTGAGCTCGCGCCGGCCCAGCACGGCGATCGATGTGGCAACCTGCTCGAAACGTCCTTGTGAATACACAGTCGTGACCTTCAGATTCTCGTGGCTGTCGTTCCCGGAAGTCCCGACACGCCTCGGGACTCGCCCTGACGCATCCATATCGCCCAGCCGAGCGAACCACTTTGCCTGGGAATCTCGGAAACGGGTCGCACCCCCGGAATTGACGCATTGTCGTGCAGAAAAAGACTCGTCGGCTCACAGCCGCGTCTGATAACATACGCCGATGAAGACAGAACTGTTCGATTACGAGCTTCCACCGGAACGGATCGCGCAGACGCCGGCGCCTTCGCGAAGCGAATCGCGACTGCTCGTCCTGGATCGCAAGGGCCGAGACCTTTCGGACTGTCGCTTCACCGACCTAAGCCGGTTCCTGCATGCCGGGGATTGTCTCGTGCTGAACGACACGAAGGTTCTGCCCGCGCGGTTCTTCGCCGAGCGCAAGACCGGCGCCTCGATCGAAGGCCTGTTCCTGAATTCAGTAGGGGCGACCCCCTGCAATAGGGTGGCATCCTCAACCCCGATAGCATCGGGGTTGGGGATGGCTCTACCCGTTCGCCATCCCCAAGCTGCGCTTGAGGCTGCCACGCCGCTGTGGGAGGTGATGCTCAAAGGCGCTCGCAAGGTCCGGCCCGGCGAGCACATCTGGATCGTGGATCGGCGCAGGGGGCACCGTTGCGAAGCGGAGGTGATGGAGAAGAGGCCGAACGGGGTGTGCCTGCTCAAGATCGACTCCGACAGAAGCGCCGAGGAAATCCTGGAGGAGGTGGGATTTCCCCCCTTGCCCCCGTACATTCGCCGCGATGGCAACATCGATCAGGCTCAGGAGGATCGCCAGCGCTATCAAACGGTCTATGCCAGCGCTCCCGGCGCGGTGGCGGCGCCCACGGCGGGCCTGCACTTCACGGAGTCTTTGCTGGCCCAGTTGCAGGAGCACGGAGTGCATCTGGCATGGGTGACGCTCCACGTCGGGGCCGGGACGTTCAAGCCGGTGACGACGGAGAACCTCGAGGACCACGAGATCCACCACGAGTGGTACAGGATCGATGAGGAGAACGCCCGCGCCATCAACGAAGCCAGGCAGGCGGGCGGGCGCATCGTGGCGGTCGGCACGACTGCGACGCGCGTGCTGGAGACCGTTGCATCCGGCCGCTGCGTAACGCCCGGCATGGGAACAACGGGCCTGTTCATCACCCCCGGCTACGAGTTCAAGATCGTCGACGCCATGATCACCAACTTCCACCTGCCGCGCAGCACGCTGCTGGCCCTGGTCGCGGCCTTTGCGGGCCTCGACCGGACCCTGGCCGCCTATCGCCACGCTGTCGAGCAGCGCTACCGCTTCTACTCCTACGGCGACGCCATGCTCATTTTGTGAGCCGATTCAGAGGATGCCCCGCGCGCCGGGCAGACGTCGAATGCCGGCCGCCAGCAGGAAGCACAGCGGAGCCAGCGCCAGCGAGACGACGACGAACTTCAGCAGAGGATGCATCGCGACGTTTCGCACGGCCAGCGCGCCGAGGATAATGATCGGCGTGTGGATGATGTAGGTCGCGTAGCTGCTGGCTGACGCTTCTCGCGCGAGCCAGCCCTGGCGATTGAGGCGTTCTCGAAAGAGCACTGTGAGGGCGATGATCATGGCGACGCAGGTGAACTGCTCCCACGTGGAGTAGGCAAAGGCCTGCCAGTGCCATCCGCCGAAGAACGTCGACTCGTTGCCTTTGGCGGCCCCACCCAGAATGAACATCGCCGGGAAGGCGACCACGATCAGAAACGCCGCCAGGCCCAGCGCCAGCCTTCCAGTCGCCTTCGGCACGCGCACCAGCCAATCGTTGCGATACGCGACGACGCCAACGACCAGCATGGCAACGTACTGAACGAAGAAGCACAACTGGAGGTTAAGCGGACCGAACGCCCAGCCAAAGGGAAACCAGAACCGAACCACAAAAGTGAGGACGCCCAGCACCAGGGCGAAGGCCAGGATGGCCCACGTCCCGGGTGGTGCCAGCAGATTCGCATCAGGCCTGGGCTTTCGTGGGACGAGCACTCGAATGGCAGTGTACACCAGCGCGAAGATCAGTAGCGTCTCCACGAACCAGAGAGGGCCGCTGCCGATGTGGAACGAGCGGTAGTAGCGAGCAAGCAAATCGCCGAACGAGCCCTCGATGTGGATGGCCCCGGCTCGGATCAGCGGGTAGAGCTGGAATGGATGAATGACGAATTCGAAAACCAACAGCGGAATGCCGAGCCGCAGGAAGCGGTCGCGCAGAAAGAGCCTGGGGCCTTTGCGGTCGTACGAGCCGACCGACAGATAGGCGGAGAGGAGGAAGAGAAGACCCATGAAGAAGGATTGGCACACGGCGTTATGGAAGGTCAGGACGATGAAGGAAGGCTCGGTCGTCGGCCTCTCGTAGTAGTACCATCCCCCGGCGCCTCCGTACGTGATGGACAGGTGCACCAGAATCACCAGTACGATGACCAGGGTGCGGAGATTGTCCACGAACAGCAGACGATCCTTCGCCATAGGTTCTCCCCTATCCGCTACGTTCCCGCCGGCATCCTACGTCTTGGGCCTCTGGATCGGCCAGGGCCGAACGCCGCAACGTGTGGCCCAGCCTTCATACAAAGCCGCGAGTTCCTGGACCTTGTCCGGGTGCTTGCCCGCCAGATCGTGCAATTCGGTGCGGTCGGCTTCCAAGTCGTACAGCTCCCACGGCCCGCCATGCGCCGAGACGAGCTTCCACGTGCCCTGCCGCACCGCGCGGTTGCCTTCGTGCTCCCAGAAAACCGCATCGTGCCCCTGTCTCCTGCCGTCGCGGAGAATCGGCAGCAGGCTCTTTCCCTCCAGCGGTGTCACCGTCTGCCCCTTGTGCGTCTTCGGATATTCTGCGCCGGCCGCATCGACGCACGTCGCCATCACGTCGATGATGTGGCCAACCTCGTGCGTAATCGTCCCGCCCTTCTTTATCAGGGCCGGCCAACTCGCGATGAAAGGCGTCGCGATCCCGCCTTCGTGGACCCAGTGCTTGTATCGCCGGAATGGCGTATTGCTCGCATTCGCCCAGGAAAGCCCATAACTCATATACGAGTCAACGCCGCCGGGAGGCAGTCCATTCTTGCGATTGTCGAAGCCGGTCGGGCCGCCCTCGGCGCAGCCTCCGTTGTCGGCCAGAAACATCACCAGTGTGTTGTCCCGCTTGCCAAGTCCCTCGATCTTCTTCAGCACCCGTCCGATGCCCGCGTCCATCCGCTCAATCTGGGCGGCGTAGACCGCCATCTTCAGGTCCATCAGCTCCTGATTCTTCTCTTCGTCCCAGGGCCACGTTTCCTTATCTCGCGGCGACATCGCCCACTCCTCGCGGATCAAGCCCATCTCGATCATGCGCTGCCGCCGCTCTTCGCGGAGGCGGTCCCAGCCTTTGCGGTACTTGCCCTGGTACTTGGCGATGTCTTCGGGCCAGGCGTGCAGAGGCCAGTGGGGCGCGGTGTACGCGAGGTAGAGGAAGAAGGGCTTGTCGTCCCGCCCAGATTCGTCGAGAAACGTCACGGCGTGATCCGTAAAGGCATCGGTGATGTAGAAGCCTTCTTTGGGCGGCGTGTACGGCTGGTCGTCCAGGGCCATCTTCCGCACCACGCCGTCCGCCTTGGTCTTGGTCGGGTCGAAGTAGTTGGCCGCACCGCTGATCAGGCCGAAGCAGCGATCGAAGCCCCGATCTCTCGGCCAGTGGGGCCGATCCTCGCCCACGTGCCACTTGCCGGACATCAACGTGCGATAGCCCGCCGGGCGAAGCGCCTCGGCGATCGTGACACACCGCTCGTTCAGGTAGCCTTGATAGGCCCGATAGCCCAGATTGCTGACCATGAAACCGACGCCGGCCTGGTGGGCATAGAGCCCGGTCAGCAGCGACGCACGCGTCGGGCAGCAGCGAGCGCCGTTGTAGAACTGGGAGAAGCGAATGCCCTCAGAGGCGAGCCGGTCGAGATTGGGCGTGCGGATCTCCCCGCCGTAGCAACCGAGATCGGAGTACCCCATATCGTCAGCCATGATCAGCACGATATTGGGCCGCTTGCGCCCCGGGGCTGTCCAAACGGCCGGCTCCGATGCCTGCAAGCGTCCGCCCAGGGACACCGCCATGGCACCGAAACCGGCCGCCCTTAGAAACTCACGACGAGTACAGAGCGATGTATCCACCGTCCTCACCCGCCGGAACGCTACTTGTACATTTCGTCGAAGGCATTCTGCGCCATGACGACGGCGGCTCGCATCATGTCCTCGGCCTTGGCGGTTTCGCGCTGGGTCAGGGCCTTGAGCAGCGCCTTGGTGTTGAGCTTGCGGGCTGCCTGCTCGCAGGCTTCCCAGCTCAGGACGCTGCGGATCACGCGGTCGATCCCCTGCTCGGCGTTGTCGTAGGCGCGGGTCTGCATGTCGTGACCCTTCCACCGCTCGTAGCCGGCCTGCTGGATCAGTCCGGCGATCGCGATGTTCAT